>JBDRHN010000034.1:0-2342 GCA_043816765.1 bacterium
AGCCGGAGGGGGTGGGGGGAGGGTTCAACGTAATCTTTTCGTATGTATCTATTTTTAGAATAACCAAAAAATAAAAATCAGTCAAACAGGCGCGGGGGAAAAGTCAAGAGGTTGTGGAGCGAAGGCGTCCGACACCCCCGCTGGGTGTCGGATGCCTTTTGCGTTCGCTACAAAAAAACAGACAACAATGTCTGTTTTTTTGTTTTCCACACTTCCACTTGACGAGAGAGAGAGAGAGCTATATTTACCCTTGAGATAAAACCTTAATAAACCCAAGAGAAAGGAGGACGATCAAAAAAGATAAGCAATGGGGCTTGTCGGGGGTGTTGGGAGAGAATCTCGTTAGTTCTTTTTTGTTTACGCGTAACCAAAAAACAATTTTATTTTGAAAGGAGATTTCATCATGAAATCCAAAAATTTTTTTGTTTTGTCTTTACTCGTATCGTTCTTTGCTGTTATAATAACTTCTGCACCCGTATTTGCAACCACTACACCACAACAGTCGCCTGCTTTTGCGGCGACCGAACAGTTGCCAGCTTGGCTGGCTGAGGCTGGGGCAACACCTGTTTCTGATGTTGCGCTGGAGAATGTGCAAGGTGAGGTTGTTTGGGTAGCAATTATGGCAGGAGTAAGTCTTGTTGCGATTGCTTGTTTGTATTATAAGTGGGTTACTGACCCTCAATGGGTTATAAATACCCCAGCCGCAGGTGATTTGTTAATTCAACTACAAACTCCCTATAGTCGCAAGTGATTTGTTAATTCAAGTTGTAGGGGGGGTAATTATATATAATTACCCCCCCACTTATTTTTGCAAAAATAAAAATTCTATTTGGAAATTAAAAAATATTAAAACTAAAAACATGAAAAACACGAAAGGACTTATAATAGCAGACATTGAATTATTTTTATTGTCACTTTTTGGATTATTTAATGTTGTCTTTTTTCCAATCATTAATTATTCTGCTCGAGGAAAAATCAATTTATTACCCAATTTCCTTATGCTATATTGGGCGATGTTTTCATTTCTTTTGGTTGATTTTTATTTTTTTAAAAAAGTGAAAAGCAAAATTTTTTGGAAAATATTTTTTTGGTTTGGCGTTGCTGCCGCAATACAAAAAAATATATCAGTAATACCGATTTTAAAAACAATTGAATATGTAAACATCCTAGATTATTTGAAACAGATATGGCCGCTTTTGGCAATAGATTTTGCCACCTTAACATTTATTTGCAGAAATTATATATTTATAAGAGCGAATTCAGACACCAGTGCGACGTCGACGATTATTAATTACAAATAAGCGATCCGTCTAATTTTTTATTTTTTGGAATAGTTTTAAAATATAGAGTAAATATTTTTGATATAAAATTTTAATAATTATAAGTGATAAATATGAACGATAAAAAATCAAAAGAATATAAATGGTGGCAAATTCATGAAAAAATATCTTCTACAACTGATAATGAATATTTGGAAAAACAAATAAAAAACTATTTTTATTGCGCTCTTGTTTGGTCGGCTTTTATGGCAATATCATCAAACACTATTTCTGACGCTATTGGCAATCTTGCATTAGATTCAATAATGATTTGGGGTATCTACAGAAAAAAACAATGGGCGGCAATCGTTTTTTTTGTATTTTTTGTTGTAGGACGAATAATGACTTTTGCCATGTATCCAGAAGTGTCTTATTTTACTATTTATATTTTAGTATGTTTTAGTTTTTTCTACGTTGGCATGCTTTCTGTTTTGAGGTTGAATGAACTAAAAAAAAGGAATCAACCAAAAATAACAACGCAAAGCCAAGACGAATTAATTCAAAAAGTTTAAAATTTAATTTTTATGTTTTACAAAATCTATTTTTGGTTTTATTTGGTGTTTTCATTTTTGATACTATCAACTTTAGGCAATACCGCGAGTTTTGTATTGGGATTGTCGCAATTAATACTTTTATTAGCTTTATATTCCAACGGATTTAAAAAAGATTTTTTTAGCGCGAACTTTTGGAAAATATCATTTATTTACTCCGTTTTAGTTGGGGTCGTAAGTATGTTGCTTGCTATTATTGGTATAATTCACTTCAAACCAGCTTATGGCTTAATAGCGATTTCTGCTATAGCCATATTAACCATGCCAGCCTACATATCGCTATATATTTACGTTTTTAAAAAAAGAAAAGTTTTTTCTAAAATCAATAAACCGCTATTATGGAAAATATATTTTTGGTTTTTATTGATTGCGTCAATGTGCGCCGTTCAAGGCTTTATTGGAAATTGGGATATCATAGATTTATTAATTAGCGTTATCGCGTTATTGGGATTATACGCGTTTTGTTGGAATA
>JBDRHN010000035.1:0-27032 GCA_043816765.1 bacterium
TCTGAATGGAATCTTAAAACCGAAACCCTAAAAGTTTTATTTGAAAAAGAACAAAAGAAAAAAATTATTAAAAAAATTAAATTTAAAATTAATAAAAGGTCTAGAATGGGTGCTCTCATTTCATACGAACCTTAACCCTTATTCATTAAAACACACGACCTTCGGCCTAAACATTAAAACATAAAAACAAATTAAAATTCAAGAGTGTTTCGTTGTTTTAATGTTTTCATGTTTTCATGCTAACAGTATAACATCAAAACACAAATTTGTTAAATTTTTCAAAATGTAGTATAATAGCAACAAATAATAAAATAATAATAATATGGGCATAAAAGTATCTGAGTTATTAATAGAAAAACAAGAAAGCGGTTCTACTGTAAAAATATTTAATGAAAAAATACCTTTTCCAAAAGAGAATGGCTGTTTTTTTGGCATTTTAGAAATTGAACACCCTGGACAAAATCTTCTCTTGGATCACACAGTAAGCCAATTTAAAAATAATTTTCCAAAAATTATAAATAAAAAAAATAACACGGAAGAAATATTTGAAAATATATTGCAGGATGTTAATCAAAACCTAACTAGCTATATTAAAGAAAAAAATATTTTAATGGATTTTGAAAAATTTAACGGCGTTATGGCGATATTAAACGACAAAAATCTTTATTTCACTTATCTCGGAAAAATTACCACGCTTTTGATCCATAAAATAGGAAAAGATAACTATAAAGTTATTGATATCCTTGATACGGTTTCTGGCTCGCCATCCAAACCGACTGTATTTAAAATATTCTCAAATATTATTTCCGGGCATATTCAGGATGAAGATAGCATCTTTTTTGCCACATCTAATATTTTAAATTTTATAGCAACCGAACGAATTAAAGAGCTTGCGGTAAACTGTGAAGCCGACAAGGTTTCGCATGAAATAGAAAATTTGCTTAACAAGACAGAAAAAAATATCAATTTTGGATCAATCATATTGAAATTAAACCCAAAAAAAAATGAAGATAGCGATAAATGCGACTATGTAATAACAAATATACCCGAAAATGACGAGGGTGAAAATACAGAAGAACTAGAAGAACTTAAACAAGATGAAACTTCGGCAATAAAGCAAATTGAAGAAACAAAAAAACTGATAAAGCAAAAGCCCGAAGAAGAAGAAGAAGAAGAAGAAGAAGAAGAAGAAGAAGAAGAAGAAGAAACGCTAGAGGAAAAAACAAACTATGTTCAAGAAAAAAAAATATATGCAAAAGAGATGGTTGCTAAAATAACCCCTGAAAAACCGAATAAAATAGCGGAAAAAATCAGCAATCAGATGAATAAAACTAAAAATAGATTTTTTTCGCTTAAAAAAATCAGCAAAATTTTATTTTTAGTTATTCTTGTGTCAACTATATTTTTCTTTCAAAGCCTTAAAAACAAAAGCCGTCAAAACCTGATTATTCAAAATGAAAAAGATTATATAGAGAAGGTTGCGATTATTGAAAATAAACTCACGCAAATTAAGGCAAAATTGATTATTAATGAAAAAGATGAAGCGCAAAATATAATTGAAGATGTAAAAACATCAATTTCGCAATTGTCAAAAAATAAAGACAGGGAAGCAAAAATTAATGAATTGGACGGGCAGGCGCAATTTTATTTAGATCAAATCAGAAACATTACTAAAATTAATAATCCAAACGTAATAGCTGAACTCGCGAATCCTGCCTTGCGCTTAATACGGCAAGAAGGCGCAATTTATCTCTATAATTCTAATAATTCTTTATATAAGCTTGATTTGGCGAATAAAGAGATAAAAGTAATAGCGAGCCAAATAGATGACGCGGGTTCGTGGCAAAAAAATGCGCCAGATGTGGAAGATGGAAAAACCCTGTTTCTTTATGACGGGTCTGGAATAAGCCAATATGATTTTACGACGGATGAATTAAGTAAAATTAAAATAGATTTAATAAATAATGCCAGAATTGATGATCTATTTTTCTATGGACAAAAATTATATATAATTTACGGATCAAATAACAAAATTTATAAATATGTCAAGCTAAGCAAAAATTCATTTAATTCCGGAAGCAACTGGCTTGCCGACAATACAGATTTGAGCAACACCGTTTCAATGGCTATTGACGGCAATATATGGGTGCTTAAAAACAATGGGGAGATTATTAAATTATTCAAAGGCGAAAAAGCTGACTTTGAAATAAAAACGATTGATCCGCCATTAAAGAGTCCGACTAAAATTTACACAACGATTGATATGGAAAATATTTATATTATGGAGCCGTCGGGGAAAAGAATTGTTGTTATAGACAAATTGGGCAATCTGCTAGGACAATATTATTCTGACAAATTTGACAATATGCTAGATTTTGTCTTAGAGAAAAATGGCGACGGCAAAGAGACTGGAAAAATTTATGTTCTTAATGGAATGAAGGTTTTTGAGGTTGATACGATGGCGGCTTCTTAATAAATTCAAGAAATAAAAAATAGGGCGCGTCGCTATATTTTTTTTTGAACGCAAGATTTTGCGTTCCTGCTTTTTGCATTAAAGACCAGCGAGATTGGCAATAACCAAAACAATGCCAGCGCTCAAAAGACATCCAGTCATTTTTCCGACTGCCGATTTAAGCATTGTTCTTTCTTCGGGAACAAATAGCAGTCTTAATCTTTCAGCTGAGTGTCCTTCAAAAATTCCAGCGATGCCGTCTGTTATGGCATTGCCGACAACGCCGCCCAAAATGGCTCCGGTTATGCCAGCGAAATGACCGCCAAAAATAGCTAAGACAGCCAAAATTCCATTATCTATTAAACCAAAAAAAATATCAGGTTGAATAGATTTTATTTTTATCTTGAACGGTATAAGAGAAGCCATGCAAAGTAACGCGAGGATAATTAAAACAAAGCCTATCCAGCGAGCATTATTAACAAAAAAGACGCTCACAGCGACAATAACTACGCAAAGCGTTAAAATGTTTAATATAGACAAGATGAATTTTTTTTGATGCATAAATTTATATAACTCTAATAATATCATTAACCGTTCAAAAAAACAAACTAAAACCCCGTTCCATGCAACAGAGCGGGGTTTTATTTTATTTGAACAAATTATTATGCTGTCATCCCGAGACGAGGCAGTGCCTCGTCTCTACGAACAACATGCCATTATCTCGTCGCGCCGGAGTAAGCAATCGCGCGAACGGCGTCCCAATCAGTGGCGTTCACAGGCGAATATTTGTAAATGTTTTCAAATATTTTAATCGCCGCTTTTTCGTTTTCCAAAAGACGATTGGCAGGGCGCAAGCCATATGCCATTACCACAACCGCCGCGTCATCATGGGCGTTTATTCTGTCAGGCTCTCGCAAGTAAATCTTTTTGAAAGAAACGATAGCGTTTGACTCGGCCGTTTCGCTTGTCTCGCTTGGCCAGCGGCCGTTTGCTATTTTAATCGCATCGCTCCACTCAGATTCAATGTTTGGAAGTTTTCTGAAAGCTGATTTGTAAGAATTAACAACGCCAGCTCTCTCCCCTTCTCCGAGGCTTAAAGTTGTGTTGGTTCCGTAAGTGACAAAGTTGGTCAGGGCGTATTGCTGGTTTTTTGTAACTGTCGCATCTTTGATTAAATTATTAACATACTTTCCAACACCATGAACCTCTTTTGCTAATTCTCTTTTAACTCCAAGTTTTGCCAATAACGAATTAACATTTGCCTTAACCAACTCAACTGCGTCAGCAACAATGGCGACAATTTTTTCGGCAAATTCTTTGGCTGCCGTGGAAATTGTTTCCACGGGTTGTTCTATTGCTGCCGGCTTAACCTCCGTGGTTTCTTCTGTTGTTTCTGCTGTTGTTTCTGCTGTTGAAGTTTGTTGTTGGTTGTTTATTATTATTCCACCGCCACCATTGCTTGGAGCGGTGCAGGTATGGGCGCTGTTATTAACAGTATACCCTGAACTGCAAGTAATAACGCAACTAACAGAAACTGTTCCATTTGAAACACCGGGATTTGGGCAAACTTGAACTTCTGATGATCCTAAAGATTCATTTTGTGAACTATCGGTTGCGGTAATAATATAATAATAACTTGTCCAGTTGGAAACCGTTGTGTCCGTATAGCTATTTGTTGCAACCTGAGAAGTATTAACTTGGTTGGCATTAGATACTGTTACGCCTGCGGTTGTTTTGCGATAGACCTCATATTCCATCAAATCAACATCCGTATTTGCTGTCCAAGCAAGCGAAATAGAAGAATTTCCTGAAGTTGCAGAAAGTCCTGATGGAGTTGAAGGAGCTGTTGAATCAGAACCTGTTTTTAGTCCAAAGATGGTAAAGTGATTTGTTGAAGATTTTAAGGTTATTTTATAATCCTCATAATAATCATAATCTCCATTTCCATCGCTATCGTCAACATTATCTATAAAAGTATCCCACGCGACTGGCGTCCATGTTTCATCAGTTGGACTAGTTTTTACTTCAACAGTTTTGGTTGTTGACAGCGGAACATAATTATTGGCATTGTCATCCCAGTAAACATTTTGCACCTGATCTAACTGCGCTAAAGCGTTGTGGGTGGCAGTTGTTTCGGTCATTGCTTCAGTCTCGGTTTTGTCAAAGGCGAATTCAAGGTTAATATCGTTTTCCACTGACACGGTAGAAGTTATTTCTTTTCCAATTCCTCCTAATGGTTTAAAATCAGAAGTTTCAGGCACAGACGCTATTTCTTGTATATTGATTGGAACATAAGATTCGGAATCTCCCAACGCATCTTTAGGAATTGTTAGTTTTACCCCGGTATTGTCAAGGTCGTTAACAATTCCTCCGTCAGAAGGTTTGATTTGCTGATTTTTAACAATAGAACTTATTATTCCTTGTGTCGCGGCATTTATTTGATTTGTTAATACAACTTGAAGTTCTGTTGTTCCAGATGAGATATTTAATTTCTGCCCCATATCTCCCGCTTTTGATTTTGCCGTAATATTCCATACTTTGTTCGGCGCGAGAGATAGAGAAAATGTTCCAGTATCCGCGTTGCTGGTAGTTCTCTTAAATCCTTCTCCGTTTACTTCTTGCGCCATTACTTCAGCGCTTTTTACTACTATTGAACAATCACTGTTTTCACATACGGTTCCGCTTATTGCGGACGAATTGGAAGTTAGTTGAAAATTAGCATCGCTCTTATTGACCGTAACAGCGCTTTCAGCTGTTGGACTTGAATAATTTGGTTTATCCACCCTTATCTTGTATGACGCCTCTGTTCCATCTGGATTCAAATCTGGAATTTTTAGCGAATAAGCTCCGCTACTGTCAGTCATTTTACCGATTACCTCGTAAGTGTCTTCGTTTATTGCTGAAACATAAGCGTTAGGAGAGGCATTGCTTGATGCGTCAGTTACAACGCCGGATATTGTAATAGGGGCTATTGCGGTTCCTTGACGTTTAAGATCAAAATGGATTGTTTTATTTCCTCCGCTCACTGCAAAACCTGTTGTTCCGTTTTCCGTTGCCACAAATTCTCCATAACCAGGAATATGCAAATGCGCGCGATATCCGGATCCTTCAGGTACGGAAATTGTCCCATCTGATTCGTCTGATAAATCAGTATCGGTTATTTTTTTGTTATTTCCTTTATTTGCTGTCGGGGAATAAATATCAAGCATTCCTTTATCCATATAATATCCGCTTGTGTCAGCCGGATCTAATAGAGAATTGCTGGGAGCGTTTTGGATATCAATCGTTATTGTTCGGGAGGTGGATATGGTTAAATTTTTACCGGTAACACTAGCCGAGGCGTCAATCCCTGTGATAGGGGTTAAATCACCGCTGTTTGGATCTCGTCCGCCAATCTTATATCTTGTCGCGGTCGCGCCTACACCGGCGGTAGATGCGGCAACATTTATACTATAAGAACCATTTGCGTCTGTTGTCGCGCAATTTCCAACTCCTGTCATAGCGCCTTCTGTTCCTCCTACGTAAGATACTTGATCCGCCCAAACCTGAACTCCTGCGACACCGTTGTTATTAGCGTCTTTTACCATACCTGAAATGGCGATAATATTGGAATTGGAAATAGTGAAATTTATTCCGGTAACATCGCTTGAAGTTGTATCTATATCAGTGGCGGTAACACCGGTTGCGGGAGAAAGCCGCCCAAATCCGGGAGCAAACACCTCTACACTCCATGAATCATCCGCATCAACATATAAAACATACTCGCCGTTCGTATCCGTGTTTTTGAAAATGAATTGTCCTTTACTGTTCCATGCGTTTACACCTGCGTCGCGGATTCCATTTGTTCCGTCAGTCACTTTACCGGAAATCGTTTTTGCCGGCTTGTACATATTTATCTCAACTCTGGAAACGGATGCGTCTGTTACTTCTACAGTTTGCGGAGGCGCAGGGGGAAGACCTGGCATAAACGTTTCTATTTTATAAATTCCAGGTGAAACTTTTAAGGTAAAACTTCCGTCACTCCTAGTTTGCGTATCAGAAGGCATTTGTCCTCCAAAAGCCGAGAATGCGTGGACATTAACATTGCTTAATCCTTTTGCTGTATCCGCGTTTTTAACTATACCGGTAATTTCATAAGCCGCGCTAGTAAGGGAGATAGAAACATTTGTATTGCCTGAAACGGTAATCGTTTTCGGGACAGGCGGCATAAATGACGGAGGCGGCGGAGGACCCGTCATAAACATAGCCTCAGGGAAGAATGGATGCACTCCCACATCCCATTCTCCATCCGCTACTTTAATTTCTAAATGATTTTGTATGCCAGGTGTGCCTGGATCGTCGTCATCAATGAGATCAAGAGTGAATTTCTTTTCATTATGCCCGTTCGGACCTCCAACCCAAACCATAACATCATCAACTATTCCTCCGGTAGTTAATTTTACAGTAAGAGTATTTGCGGCTGTTTGCAGTCTCACGTTTTTACTTGAGACGGTCGGACTGCTTTGCGTTAGTTGCACATCAAATCCGGAACCGCCGAAATATGAATCATTATTCTTGGGCGATTCAACTCTAATATGATACCAACCTTCATAAGTGTTGCTGCCGGCAGCGACAGGAAGACCTGTGGCGCTATATGTCCCATCCGCTCCCGTTTTAATATTGATTGGACCTGACATTGGACTGTCAATAAATACCATTGCGTCCGCTATCGCGGTTATGCCGCTAGGTCCTGTTACTTTTCCAGAAATACTTCCCGCGCCCGCGGCTTTTATCGGAAATTTCATTGATTTAATCGGATTTGATGTTCCGCCTTCAAGAACTTTGTTTTGATTATTTTTTGTGGTAATAGAAATTTGATAACCTCCGGTATCTGACTGCCAATCAATTTCCGAGGCGGATCCATTTTTAATTCCAGACAGTTCAAAATCTATATAGTCAAAAGGCATTGTTGCGTTTGTTCCTGCGACGCTTGTATTGGTGCAATCAGCTGAAAAATTTCCGTCAGCGGCAAGAGTACAACCAGCAATATCTTCCACGGCTAAGGTTAAAGTTACGGTTTTATCCATATTATTTGCCGTAATCGCGCTCACCTGAACTCTTCCAGCTGGGCTGAATTGTGAATTTTCATTTGTCGTTCCGCCAGGTCCGTTAATATCTCGATTAAAGAAAAATAATGGAGTTCCTGTCATAAATTCATCTGTTGCCATAGCCGCATTTGCAACTTCAAATCCTGAGGGGAATTGAAGCACGACTTTTCCTCCATGAGGGATAGCTTTTGAGGTAGGGAAACCAATATGATAGTTTGTCGTTTTTCCTTCAACTTGATTCATCGGCCATGCGTCAATCGGCATAAATGTTTTTATGTCATTGTCCATATAAGCGTTATCCATATACATCTTTCCAGCCATCATCGGATCAAACGCACCCATATGCTCGCCTCCTCCAAGCGCCATATCCATCATCATATTATCAAAACCAGTCATATTCGTATCACCAAACATTCCTCCAGTTCCAAACATTCCACCCTCTTGATACATATCTGTTCCAAATGTTCCCCCTGTAAAAGTAGCATCCCACGATTCAGGGGTAAAGATTAATTGGCTTCCAGAAATATCTATCGTCGCTCCGTTCATTCCCAAAACAGAGGATGAAGGGGTTAATGTGTAGGCGCTGCCTGCTGTAATTTCAATAGGTCCGATATGCAATTCCCGCATAAACGGATCATAATCAAAATTGGATATCTGCAAATTTGCCATATTAGAACCTTGAGCCAACGACCAGTTCGCTTTGTTCGTTACAGCGCTTTTATTCATATCCGCGCTAAAACCGACATCAACATGATGACCGTCGCTCATAATCCAAGTAATTGTCGGCTGAGTCGTATTTAAGTCTGTGTTTTCGGATGTAAAAGTTAAAGTAGAATTATCAGAAGTATCGCCTGAGGCGGTTCCGCTTTGATCTCCGTCCAAAGTATTGCCTGCCACATCTTTAACATATACGCCGGAGAGCGTTAGGGTGTAGGTTGTATTTTTTGCCAAAGGTCCGCCAAAGAAATACGAGAGTCCTTTCATCATCGGATCGTAAAAGAAATTAGAGTTAGATACTGAAGGAGTTAAACTTACGGAGGTGGAAGTAAATGACGATGGATCCATGTCTTTATCAAAAGCTATCCCTACCATTGGTTTTGTCCTCGGCACTCCTGTAATAGCGCCGTTCGCGCCAACGGTTCCAACATTCTCAAATTGGAAACTGTTTCCGATAACTTTTGGCGCCGTGGAATCAGATGTCGCGCTTGTTCTAAAGCGAGCGGTAAAATTATTTCCCAATGTTAAACTGCTTTTATCGGTTACCGCAGTTCCAGATACGAATATTCTGTATTTTGTATTAGCGGTTAAATTTGTCGCCACATCAATTTTTGCTTCATTATTATCATCGTTATAACTTACTGAAACGGTCTGAGCGATAGTAGTCCAGCTTACTTCCAAATGGCAGTCAGCGGAGCATTGTTGAATTTTAATGTTGCCGCTCGTTTCAACAGAAGCTCTTGCCATTGGCTCGCTGAATTTAACATTCAGCTTTTTATTGTTAATTGGAACGATGGCGCCGTCAAAAGGCATAGTGCCTTCAATCCATGGAGATTTATTGTCCATTGTTCCGCCGTATTCCATTGTAAGATATAATGAGCTTGAATATTTTTGAGGAAACGCTCTGTTCGCGCTTCCGTCAATGGCTACCACATAAGCGGTATATTTTTCCCAATCGCTAAGAGGGAAGAATGGCGCATTTGCTTGCGTTGCTCCTGTTAATTTATTTATCGCGCTGCGACTGTCAGTCATAAGATAAGAGCCTGCAGTATAAGAACAAACTGCGGCTGTACACGAAGCGGCTTGATCCGCGGTTGCGATAGGGAAATGGGTTGTTTCGCCAGAAGCATAGGTTCCGTTCGCGTCGGGATTAAACGGCACGAAATCAGGCAGGACATATAGATCGTAAGTGTAAGTTGCGTCATATCCGGTCGGGGCAGTCCATGTGATTTTAACATCCCGTCCGTCAATGCCGGGATAGGTTGTGTCTGTATCTGCCAACACAACCGAAGTCGCCGGTTTTACAGATTGCGTGGTTATGGAAACCGCGCTTGCTGTCGCATCCGCGTTTCCGTTTTTATCTTTTACAGACGCAGCGGGATCAAAGGTTGTTGCGTCTAATACAGTAGTTCCTTCGCCTAAAGTTACTTTTAAAGCTTTTTTCTCCGGATCTTCCCATTCCGCTGTTGCTGTGCCAAAAGTTTTACTGTCTGATATTCCTAATTCTGTTTGCAATGTGGCGATTGTTGCTTCGGTTATTGTATCATCGTCCATCGGCTCGGAAAATAAAAATGTTAAAGTATCTCCAGACGCATAAGTTTCGCCCGCTTTATCGCCTAAAACATGAGTTAAAGTCGGAGCGGATAAATCAATAAATCCGGGTTTATTTATCCAAGCGCCGTCCGCAGTTTGGACGCTATAAGCTTTGATCATATCAAAATCCGCAAGTGATGCATCACCTGGATTTGTTGAGGCGTTGCAGGGAGTTGCTCCGCAAACCAAAGTAATTGTTAATTGGGTAAAGCCGGCATTCCAATTAGCAGTGGCATCGCCCCATGTTTTTATAGTTGAAGGATCATAAGAATTCATATTTCCCGCTTCCCAATTAAATTCAACGCCAAGCCCCCACTGTAAATTAGTAACTGCAGGATTACCTCCTGATGTATAAGAGCCTAGTGTGGCAGGATTAATTTCAGATGAAAAGTGAACAACAAAAGTGTCGCCGTTTGTGAGTCCTGCGGTGTTCGCATCAGTATAAACCACTTTAGCAATTTGCGCGTCGCGGGATTCTTGAACTACCGCCAAAACTTTATCCCCCGCCAAAGTGTTGCCCGCATAATCCGCCATAGTAGGAGAAGCCGCGGAACAAATTCTGTCGCCTGCTTGGATATTCGCGCCCATTCCTAAATTAAGATGCAATTCTCCAGCATGCTCTTCCCACATATCAATCCAATAGTTGATCCAATCGCCGAATGCGTTTGTTACTACTGTCCCATTAGCACAAGTCGCGCCTGCCTCGTCGCTAGATCCTCGTTTGACAACTAAATCAGTTTTTATACTATTAGAAGTTACAGTGCCGGAATAATCTATATCAGATGTGTTTCTACTATCCGTGTCAGTTACTTCATTATCAAAAATTAGCAATATCTCATCTCCGCCGTTTAACGCGCCATCGCCGTTCCAGTCGTTTGTTCTTAATTTTCTTAAAATTGGCGCGACATCATCCGCAGATAGAGCAATTTGATTATTTGCAAAGCTGTTAGTAGCTTTTCTTGTTAAATTTGGAATAATATTACCATTCTCGTCAGTAATATTTGAAGTTGTAAAATCAACTGTCGCGTCTGGGTCGGGAACATGTCCTTCGGCAAATGTGATTTTAATTTTTGTAAACATATCACCAGGTCCTCCTGTTGTTTCAGAAATTGTTTCCAAGGTAGCATTAGCTATGGTATTTGTCCCTAAATCCTTTAACATTTTCGTGTATTCTAAAATTAAGACTCGACTAGTCGCGTTCCATGATACTTGCTGAACTTTTGGCAAGGTGGAATCAATCATTCCTCCCCAGCCAATAGGCATTCCTGTCGCGCTGCTCACTAAAGTTCCTTCAATCATAATATCATCTTTATCTCGCACAGTATTCTCATCTCCGAGTGTAATTTCCAAACAATTATTAGTAGCAGGCGTGCCACCTGTATCACAAGCAGTTCCGCTTATATCTCCCCAAGCAACTGCCGCGTTTGTGACGCCGAAAGTATGCTGCGCCCAATATGGCATATGCTGGTTAGGCTTAAGAACATTATTAAGAGTTGTTACATTAGTAATAGTAGAAGTATCCATTCCCGTAGAGAAGAACAGAGTTATTTTATCGCCACCGTCATAAGTTCCTACCGGCGTGTCGTCATCAGTTACCACTACTTTATTTACTTCTGCAAAAGTCATAGTAAATTGGTTATTCTCCGCTGTGTCGTTTTGCAAGGCGGTAAGTCCGTTTAATCCTCTAATTCCCGTCGGTTTTATTTCCATTCCAGGAAAAATATTCACATCCATTCCTTGAAGATAAATAGTTAAAGTGTCGTTGGCTACAGTAGTTTGAGACAAGACGCCAAAAGCGTTTCCAAAATTTCCCATCATTTTTTCTACGCACGCATTAGATCCGTTCCATGTTTCCCATGGCTGACATTCAGCGGAACTTCCTGCGCTGCGAGAATGTTTTTCATAAATTTCTAAAAATGAGCCGACATTATAAGCGATATTGCTTGAGGTGTTATAATTTATGCTGTTAGGATCAATTGAGCCGTTAAATTTAACAACCAAAGAATCGCGGTTGCCTGTATCTTCATTCAAATCGCAATCATTTGGCGCATCCGCGCCTTGATAGTTTCCTGTCATACCCCACGCATCCATACATCCGTCCATTTGCATATTATAGCTTCCATTCGCGGGATTCCCGGTGACAGTTGAAATTTTTATCGCGGTGTTGCTGGTCGCGGATACTGTAAATATATTTTTACTGCTTGTTGTATCCATCGCAAGTCCGGCTTTATCGGTAACATTAGTTGAGACCGTTACGGTGTCATCAGTATTAAGAGTTACTCCTCCTGAACAAGTGATAACAATCGTATCCATTGACATCGGTCCGTCAGTCGCTTCTTGAAAACGAACAGATTTTGTTCCTGCGCAAGCACCAGTTGCTCCGCCAAACACATAGTTTGTTGCGGTTTCCGCAGGAGAACTTGGACCGGACGCTAATTCCTCGGAAAAATTTAAAGTAACAGTTGTATCGTCAGATCGTCCGCTTACGATGTACGGTTTTGTCCCGTCAAGATAAAATTCCCTTTGCCAGCCGAAGGTAGCCATTAAATCATTTCCTTGCGTATCTCTTGGAGAAGAGGGGCTGTCATATAAAGGTTTTACATAATCATTTCCGTCAGAAGCGTTAAACGCGCTTGCTAGAACGATAGTCAACTCTTTGCTTGTGCCACCTGTATTTAAAGTGTAAGTAGCGCCTGTCATACCAACCGCCTCTCCGTCAATATATATAGTATAAGCCGCAGCTGCTTCCGCGCTTGCCTCATCCATCGCTTTGGAAAAATTTATTTTTATAGTGTTTGCGTCAACGAATTGCGCTCCTTGCACTTCAGGTGGCATAAAAAATTGGATCGCTTTTTCGGTGGTGCTTGTGTTCACGTTGCCACCTATATCTTTTACAACATTTGAAATAGTAATAGTATCGCTTCCGGTCATTCCGTTAATGTTTGCCCCGCTTGCGTATATTTCTAATTCATTGCCATTTCGGACTGTTATAGATGTAATTGCGGAATTATCAGATGTATCAGCAGTAGAAAGAGTGGCGACAGAATTTGAAACTGTTGAAGCATCTATCTGTTTATTAAACATTAAACTTACCATTTGCGGACCCATAGGCATAACATTCGTAATCATAAAATTGCTGCTCTCGCTGGGGAAAGTGGATTTTTGAGGATCGCTGAAAGTTTTTAAAACAAAATTTGCGCTATTATCGTCTGTGTCATATCCATTTCCAGACCATTCATCAGTCCCGCCAAATCCCATAGTGAGTGCGCTAGATGAGACTATTGCTTTTCTTTCAATAGAAAAATTGCCTGGATTTGGCGCGCATGCTCCTAATTCCTCTTCTTCGCAAAGCGTTTCAGTAGTAAGAGTTCCATATCCGACAAAGTCAACTACTGCATCAGAGGCGTTTCTAAGCGCGACATAACCGCCGGTTGAAGCAAGTCCCAAAGCGCTGGTGCCGTTAATATCAGCGTATATGCCGAATGGATTATAGCCATTAGAAGCAACCAAAAAAAATCCGTAAGCTGGGATTGTTAAATGGTTGCCGGCATCAATTTCCGCAACTGGCGTCCAAGAATGTGTTCCTCCTGTTGCGGTAGGCGCTTCATAAGCGATATCCCAGCCGGCCAAATCAATAGCGCTATCGGTTTTGTTATAAATTTCCACAAATTCATTTCCGGCGGTTCCTTCGCCGTTTACCTGCAATTCACTGATTACGATTGTGGATGAAACGGCTTTTGCCGTTGGGACAAAAGCAGTCATTGGCGCGCCAATGCTCCAGATTGTTACCGTAAAAAATAAAACCCAACTGGTAAACGTATTCACAAAACGTTTAAACCTTGTTGGGTTTATAAACTTCCCGCTTTTTTTTCCACGCTGAGGTGGATTTGTTTTAAATTTAAACATACGCTCCTCCTAATAATCATTTAGTATAAATAAAATACTAATATAGATTATTAAATTAGTAATAAATATTTTAGATAAAATAATTTTAAATTTACCTTTTGCGCAATTTTTTAGCAATAATAATTTAATTTATTCACAATTAATTATTACCACGCCCTCATCCTCCTTACCTCTATTTGAATTTGAGACTGTCTGCTCAAAACCTGATTCAAAGTCTGCCGCAAACTGCCAAAATTTTCAACGGAACCTTTTGATAAATTATCCATCTTGGAATTTAATGAATACAAAAAAATACCGTTCAAAATAAATTGAACGACTATTATTGTAATAATCAAAATTTTCCTAATATTAAATTTTTCAGACAAAGATGTCTTGTTTGAATTTCTAAATACTCTCATTTGTAATTCGTTAATAATATTTTTATATTATATAACTTTTTTTTCTTTTATTCTAATTTATAATTGTGGATAACTATCTATAAATTTTAAATTACAAATTTTAAATTTTAAAACAATTTTAAATGTTTTAATTTTAAAACTTTTGCAACTGCTCAGCTGCCCCGCCTGTCATTCCAGAAAATTTTTTCCAAGACGTTAAATAAAGCAATTTAAAACAGAATAATATTATTTTAGTAATAACTGCGAAAGCAAGATTAAAAATTTATCTGGAATCCATGAGGCATTGCAAGAACCCCTGGATTCCAGATAAATTTTTTCAATCTATTAAACAAATCTCCTGGCAATGTAATATCTGATTCTTTATAAACCAGACCATCTCTTTTCACATCATACATATATATTTTATCATAACGAAAAATAATCTCCCCTTTTCTATTTATTATTAACGAAGAATTCGTATTTTTATCTTCAGTCTCGCTTTTCAACATAATGCTTCCCAAAACCAAATTAACATTGTGCGACTTTGCCAATTCTAAAAAAACATTAATATATTTTGAAGATAATTTTTCCGCCTCATTTTCTTCGTCATCTCCGCAATACAAAAAAATTTCCGGCAGACATATCACATCAGGATTTTGTTTGGCGCTTTCAATGATATATTTTTCCGCTTTTTTAAAATTAGCTTCTTTGTCGTCGCTAGAATTGATTTGAATTAGAGATATTTTCATAAGGTTTAATCTTTTTGTTTTAAAACAAAGATGTCCGTCGCGCACCCCCCTTTCGCAAAGGGAGGCTGGGGGGATTTTCAAATCTTCCCCCCTTTCGCAAAGGGGGGCTGGGGGGATTTTCAAATCTTCCCCCCTTTCGCAAAGGGGGGCTGGGGGGATTTTCAAATCTTCCCCCCTTTCGCAAAGGGGGGCTGGGGGGATTTTTCACAACTCATTTCCAATCTCTGCCCATATAATTCTAAGAACATCATCTAAATTTTTTAAAATCTCAATATTAGAAAATCTTAAAACTTTCAATCCTTTATTTTTAAAATACTCATCTCTTATTTTATCTTTTTGCAACCCTTCTTCAGAATAATGCTGGCTGCCGTCAAGTTCAATAATCAAACTCGCCTTATGGCAATAAAAATCTACCACATAATTTCCTACAATTTTTTGTCTTACAAATTTTACGTTAAATTGATTTTTTCTTAATTTTGACCAGAGAATTATTTCTTCCTTGGTCATATTATTTCGCAAATCTCTAGATATTTGTTTTAAATTTTTATTGTAAAGCAGTCGCATAAAAACTACAGTTGAACTTTAAAAACCCCGCTCGGGTAGCGCACCCCCCTTTCGCAAAGGGGGGCAGGGGGGATTTTTCACTTACGCCTTTTGTGAAAGAGGAGATTTTAATTCCAAAGTTGATCTCAGAAATCCCCCTTAGTCCCCCTTTGCGAAAGGGGGAAACGAAAAGCGCTTTGCGCTTTCATCTATGCGCCACCTACGTTTCATTATCCCGCATACCTCTCCTCGCAAATCCCTTTAAAATCACAAAAATCGCACAACATAGAAGGATTGGCAGGAAAATCTGAATTTTTAATTTTATCTATTGTATCTATTATTTTATCTCGCAACTTTTCCATATCATCTTCCGAACCAACAAAAGAAACGGGCGTGTTGTTGTCTAAATAATAATATGTTAATTTAACAGGCTCGCCAATGCCGGCTTCCAAAGCCGCCATTTGATAAATTAAAAGTTGTTCTTTGTCCTCTTTGCGCAAATCTTTCAAACTCTTGCTTTTGCCTGTTTTGTAATCAATAATCTCAATCCCGCCTTCAACCTCATCAACACGATCAATTTTTCCTTTCACAGTATAAATATCACCCCCGCTGGCAAGTTTAAAACTAAACCCGCTCTCAAGGCTTATCGGCTTTGGTTTCACCGTTTTTAATTTTTCGTAAAACTCTTTTAAAATCTTCTTGCCATCCTCGCGATATTTTTCTTTTTCAGCCTTGTCTTTATACCAAAAATCAACCCAACTTTCTTCATAAAATTTTAATAGTTCTTTAAGCGACGGGATTTGGAATTTGGAATCTTGAGCTCCCAACGCTCCGTCGGAGTCTCCCGTCAGGGGACTCCGACGCGGGGACGAAATATTCTTCTCACCTGCCAACGTGCAGGAGTCCTCGCTTGAGAGACTCCCGCAGGGCGCAACATCAAACATTGAACTCTGTCCCCCGCCCTCTAAAATCAATGCGAAAAACTTTTGCAAAGTAAGATGCATCGTTTGCCCGAAACTCAACTGCGCTTTTCCGAAAACAGGAATCTTTAAAATAAAATTATACTTATACTGCTTGGGACACTTCTCAAAAGCCGCAAGCTGCGAGTAGCTGAATTTAAGAGGAACATTATTTTTTTTCTTCGCCATTTCCCTCCCCGCAAGGATAGGTTCGGCGACATCGCCGAACCTATCCGTGGCGTCTTCCTTGATTTCTTGATTTCTTGTTTTTTTGATTTCTTGACAACAAATCCCCGTCTCCACCAAAAACCGCGACGGCTTCTTCTTCCTCGCTCCGCCGTAATCTTTTGCAGAAGAAAAAAACAGCCCGTCTTTCGCGCGAGTGCACGCCACATAAAACAACCTGCGCTCTTCCTGCAAATGAATATCCCCTTCCGGAATAACCTCTTTAACTAATTTTTCCGGAATCTCAATCGGGTCGCGCCGCTCAGTTGTTGGAAAACGCAAGTCAACCATATTAACAACAAAAACATATTTAAACTCCAAACCCTTTGACGCGTGAACGGTCATTACTTTCACAGTTTCCGGTCCGATGTTGGGGTCAAATTTTAACGCGCCGGTATCCCCCGCCTCTGTTTCTAATTCCATAAATTCCATAAAATCAGACAAACGAGCGTCAGCATTATTGTTTTCAAACTCTTTTATTCTTTGAAAAAACTGATTCAAATAATCCAAATTTTGCCTGCTTTCTTGCGTGTCATCTTTCTGTAAAAATTTCAAATAACCGGTGTCATAAAGAAAACCTTTGAAAACATCGCTGATGCTTTTCTCGCGCGCTAGCTGGCTGTGCTTTTTTATAAAACCCAACAACTGCGAAGCCTGCGAGCAAGTCTCCTGCGACATCCCGCCAACGGCAAAAATATTATTTAAAACTTCATAAAGCGACAATGTTTTCAGCCGACTGTAATAATTCATTTTGGAAATATCATAATCTGAAAAATTAAAAATCGGCAAACGAATAATACGATACAGCGCGGATGCCTCATGATAATTATCCAAAAGTTTAAAATAATTTATAATGTCCAAAATCACCAGTTTTAAATACAGACCGCCCAAAGACAAAAATTGATAGGGAATATCAATCCGCTTCAAATTAGCGTTAAAAATATCAGCGCTTCTATTCGCCCGAACCAAAATCGCAAAATCAGACCAGCTCACATCTTTATCATTTTTTTTCAGTTCAACAATTTTCTTAATCACTAAATCAACCTCATCCTCCAAAGTTTCCGCCGACAAATGCTCAATTATCCCCTCATCTTTTGTTCGGGCTAAAAGTTTTTTATCAATCTTTTTAAAGCCACTCAAATCAATCCCCTTGTCCTTAGCATTTTTAACCAAATCCTCCGCTTGGTTAATTTGGTATTCAAGACGATTAGGATTATTAAGTTGAATAAAATTATATGCCAAATCCAAAATATTCTGCCTTGAGCGATAATTTTCCACCAAAACAATCTGCTCGCTTTTCGGATAATCTTTTTTAAACTGCAAAACATTGCTTATTGAAGCCCCGCGCCATCGGAAAATAGACTGATCGTCATCAGCAACAACAGTAATATTTTGCTCTTCATTTATTAACAATTTAACCAATTCATATTGCGCCCAGTTTGTATCCTGAAATTCGTCAACCAAAATATATTTAAACTGATTTTTATATTTTTTCAAAATATTAGACCGCTCTCTAAAAAGCTTTAAAGCATAATTTATCAAATCCCCAAAGTCCATAGAATTATTATCTAACAATAATTGCTGGTAAACGTGATAGGCGTTTGCAACCTCTTCCAGTCTTTTAACCTCAGAAACATCGTCATCTCGTAGAGACGCATTGCAATGCGTCTCTACAACGCCACTTTCCATCCCATCTAAGTTAATTTTCAAATCCTCCGCATACTTCAAATAATCCTCCGGCGCGATCTCTTCATCTTTGCATCGCGAAAAATGATTAATCAAAGCATGAATAAATTTTGTCGGATTGCCGAGCGGGCGATAGTAATCAAGATTAAATTTATCCAAATTCTGGCGAACAATCAGCCACTGCTCCGTCTGCCCTAACAATTTAAAATCATTTGAAAGCCCGATATCAAGAGCGTGCTGTTTCAAAATCCGCTCGCAAAAAGAATGAAACGTTGAAATCCAAAGATCAACATATCCATAAGGAAGCAATCTATCCACCCGCTCCTCCATCTCGCCAGCCGCCTTGTCGGTAAAAGTCAAAGCCAAAATCTCATCCGGTCTCGCCTTCTTTTGCTCAATCAACCAAGCGATTCTTTTTGTAATCACAGTAGTTTTCCCCGTCCCCGCCCCCGCCACAATCAAAAGCGGACCGTCGTTAAAAGAGACAGCTTCTTTTTGTTCTTTGTTGAGGTTTTGGAGCAGATCGCTTGACATAATATTTAAAACTGATATACTTTAAATATACAAAACGTCTCGGTCCCGCGAAAGCGGGGTGCGGGAATAAAACCCGCGCCGCAAGGCGCGGGTTTATACTTTTTCAATATAATTTTTAAATAATATTTTTCAAATCTTCGTAAATTTTTTTTGCCAAATAGTAGGCAAAATTTACAGCTACCGCATTTCCAACCATTTTATAACCATCAGCAATATCCCGATATTTAAAAATAAAATTATCAGGAAATGTTTGAATTCTTGCGCACTCCCTCACGGACAAACGGCGATATAAATGTTCTTTTTCTGGCACAAAAATTCTTTTATTATAATCAATAAATTTCATTTTTGGCGCTTGGGGGTGAATCGGCGCGTGGCGACCGCCAGCTTGAATTGTAAATGATGGCTCAGCCCACGAACGCACGCGATTTCTCGACATATAGATTGTAGAAAAACCGCCATTCATATACTCATGATTTGGAATTTTTAATTCATTGCCGTTTGTTTTGTTTTTGTCTTTTGCCGGTTTTGCTAAACGTAAATCAAAAATAGCATCTTTCAAAACTGGTTTATATTTTTGCGGTTCAGGAAATTCAAATTTCTTTTTTAATTTTTTATGATAGCCGACAATAATAACGCGATACCTATCCTCGGGAACGCCATAATCATTCGCATTCAACAATTTACACGACACTTCATACCCAGCATTTTCAAATTCTTTTATTATGTTTGAAAATGCCTCTTTATGTTTAGGGTGTAAAATTCCAGATACATTTTCCGCAAGAAAAAATTTTGGTTGTTTTTCTTTTAATATGCGAATGTAGTCGTAAAACAATTTACCCCTCTTATCATCTATTCCGCGGCCAGCCCCCGCTTCGCTCCAGCTCTGGCAAGGCGGTCCGCCGATTATTCCATCAATATCGGGAATGTCAGATGCTGGAACATTTACAATGCTTCTTTTATCTAGCTTCACTTTGGAAAAATTATACTCAAAAGTTTCCCAAATCGTGGGATCATATTCGTTTGCCCAAACCACATTAAAACCAGCTTTTTCAAAGCCTAAATCTAATCCGCCCGCGCCCGTAAATAAAGAAGCTAATTTCATAATTATTTTTTAAAACTTAATAATTTTGCCTCCAATAATTTTGCAGGGTTATTCGGCGATTTTATTTTGATATCTTTTATTGAAAAATTATCGCAAACCAAAGCTTCAAGATTTTTTCTATCTTTTTCCGGGAAAGATAAATATTTTTCTTTTGGCAAAATCGCATTAACAAAAAAATCAGAATTCTGTCTTTCTGGAACAACATAGTCAAAAACTTTGATAGGATTTTCAATGCCCCACATTCCGCGAATACGCAAATATGTTATACCAAGCGGATCAACTCTGTTAACTCTGCCCAATTCGTTGGTTTCAGAGAATTCAACATTTTGCAGTTCATTAACGCCTTTTGAAATCTTATCTCTTATCCTTTCATAAATCTCTTTATTGGCTGAGTAACAATTACCATAAACAAGCCATAACGCTTTTAATTTATCATCTTTTGAAACGCCAACAATATAAACTAAATCTTTTTCCCGCCAATCCTCGCAATTCCTGCAAGCCGTCGTTATCATCGTGCTATTAGAATATAATTTATCTTTAGGATAAGAACTATTAAGCGCAATTCCCGAACGCAAACTTTCAATTTTTTTTACTTCTATTGCATCACCTTGCTTAATGATAATATCCGGCGGATTATTTTGATTTCCAATATAAGAAAAATATTTACTGTAAATTTCATTTTTCTTTTCAATATTTTTTTCATCTAAAGAATTGCAAAACAAATCTTTAATATAAAATTCTAAGGCGTCTCCCATACTATTCGCTCGATTGGCGGCGCGATAGTGGGAAACTAGATTTGTGATTGGATTTTTAACTAAATTCGCGATTGCGATAAGTAAATTTGTTTCCATGTTTTTTTATTTTATATAATAAAAATTTTTTTAGTCATTTTAATTTAAAATGAAAAATTATCTCTGAATAAGGATTTTTATCTCGTTCTGTGCGATTAAGTACAGGACGTTTGAATTGATCAACAATTTTCATGCCCGCCCTCTCCGCAATCTGCGGATATAAATTCCATTTGTCGTTAGCAACTAAAAATACATCAAAATCGTCCGCAAGAAATTTTTTTGAATTCAACAAAACTTGAGATATGCCATCAACATAAGATTTTTTTGCTTCCATCCCTTGCCCTTTATATAAAGGTCCGATTTCTAATTCATCTTTTCTCTCAAACCCAAAAAGATCATATGCGTAAGCATGCTGTTCATGATAATCTATTTGACCGACATAAGGAGGTGATGAAAAAATACCCTTAATTTTTTGTTTTTCAAATAATTTATAAAAATTTTTACTTCTCGTTTTTATTTCTTTTGCGATATCAACAGTTCTTGAATCTGCAGTGATTGAAGCCCAATACGCTCCATTTTTTAATTTTTGAAATTCTCTGATTCTTGAAATGGTATCGTTTGCGTAACGGCTAAACCAATATTTAATTGAAAAAAGAGGTTTGCAGATTTTTTTATGCTTCCAACAATAATAAGTTGTGATTTGCGGCTCCTTGAGCGTTGCCAAGTCAGAATGAGTTGTCGCCCTGCAAGAACGAATTGTCCGACTTAAAATAACCGCTAGAACTCTCTTGTTCTTCTCGTCTTTAATTTTCTTAATCTGCTCAAAAGCAAAATCAATCTCTTTGCGAATATTTTTTATATACCACTTGTCAAGAAAGGTTTTAGAATTTTTTTGCTCAAGTTCAATTTTATATTTTTCAACTAAATTTTTATAAATTCTCAAAAACTCTTTTTCTTTTTCAACCGCATACTTATTTTCATCTATCTTTCGCTCGTAAACTTTTCTTTTAAATTCCGGGGAAGGAAAATTTTTATTATTAAATTTGGCAAGTTCAAAATAAAGTTCTTTTTCAAACTTTTCAATATTCCCATCGGTTTCAAATTTTGTAATAGCTAAATTTATGTTTTTTATTTCTTTAGCCAATGAATCTAAATCGTAATCTAAAAGTTTGGTGTCTGTTATCATGCAATTAAAACTGGAAATATCTACGCCGATTGAATGGATGCCAAGTTCGTTAGCCTGAACAACCGTTGTTCCTGAACCTGAAAAAGGATCTAAAATAATATCTCCTTTTTTGAAAAAAATATCTTTTTTAAAGTCATCAATATGATCGTCAATAAAATATTCTACCAACTGAGGTATGAATTTACCTTTGTATGGGTGCAATCTGTGAACATGTTTTGTTGTGTCTTTTTCGCATAAATTGTCAAAAGACAAATTCCAATTCAAATCATTGCCAAGTCTTTTTTTCCATTCTGCTTCTCTTGTTCCATTAAAAGACTGGTAATAATTTTTTAAATCATCTGCATTAATTTGCGTACTGCCGTTTTCGCCATATTTTTTAACTTTCCCATACTGAATAAGGTAAGAGATATTAGATTCGCGGATATGCCTACCCAAAAAAGAGCTTGCCCAATCGCATGCTTCTTGTAATGTTAATAATTGTCTGATGGATTCTGTTCCCATAATTAAATCTGTTTTTATGGTTTTATTTTACGCAAGGATAAAACTCTTCCTCGTTTATAATTTATTTATTTACAAGTTGCTCTCGCATAGTATTTCTAACTGCCCCAACCATATCAATATTCCAATCAATCTGCTTTGACGGCGGTAAAAATTTTTGTATCAACTCAAAAATTTGATTATCCACAAAATCTTGTCTGTTAATTTGCTGTTTCGTTAATTTATTGATATTAGACATAATTTTCAACTTAACACAACCCAATTATAACGCATTTCCCAAATAAAATACACCGCTTAAAAATTATTTAAAAATTTGAAATTAAAAATTAAAATTATTCCCTCTTCCCCCAGCTCAGCTTCCTCCTCCACAACTCATAATAATCTTTATCCCCCAACTGAACAAGTTTAATGGCAATGGGAGATTTTTTAATTTTGATAATATTTTCTTTCCCAAAAGTGGCTGAAACCTGCCCGTCAAGATTAATGCTGGCAGATTCAGACCCGTCATCCAGTTTTACTTCAACTTCGCTATCGCCTGAAATAACAATAGATCTGTTATTCAAACTGTGCGAACAAATTGGAGTAATGACAAATGCGTTAAGACTCGGCAATAAAAGCGGCCCGCCGGCGGAAAGCGAATAAGCCGTAGAACCGGTCGGGGTGGAAACAATCAAGCCATCGGCTTTGAACGTATTAACATATTTATTATCAATATAAACAACAATATTTATCATCCTGTGCGGATTATTTTTACAAATCACAATCTCGTTAAACGCAACGAAATTTTTATAATCCTCGCCCCGCGGGAGTCTCTCCGCAGAGGACTCCCGCGTTTGAATGTCAACATCAAGCATCATCCTCTCTTCAATCGCATATTTGCCGCCAAAAAAATTATCCAAAGTTGAAAAAATCGCTGCCTCCGTCGTCTCAGTTAAAAACCCCAAAGAACCAATATTCACCCCCAAAAGAGGAATATTTTTATTTCTGCCAATAAGCCTCGCCGCGTTCAAAAGCGTCCCATCCCCGCCCAATGCAATCAACATATCCGCAGATGAAGCAATCTCGTCCGCCGAATACCCCTTCAAATCAATTTTAGCGGCAAGTATCGTCTTATCCTCAATCAAAACCTGCTTATCATTTTTTTCTAAATACCCAACAATATCCTTCAAAATAGGAGCAAGGTTTTCTCTGTCCGGTTTAGTTATAATACCGATTTTTTGCATAATTTTTGCTATTTAGCAAAGAACTAAAAGCAAAGAACTTTTTCTGTTCTTTGCTAAAGTTCCGCATAAAAATTTTAGGCTTTGCGCATTGAACGCTCGGTGTCCAATGCACTCTTTTTGTTTTAAATAAAGATGTTCCGCGAGTTCCCCCTCCCGCGGAGGGGGTTAGGGGGAGGGTTTGTCATAGCTGGCAATAGTTAAGGAAACCGAGCGTCCAACGTGGACGCTCGGTTTCCACAAACCGTTCGATATTGAAATTCCTCTGCGATAAAATAATTCTAATTATTCCTTTTGGTTTTTATCATTCTCCTTTTCACTTTGTTCCCTTTCCAACTCTTCTTTTTCCTCGGGCGTGCAAGCGTCAAGATGAGTGCATTTCTTGGCAAAATTTTTCGCGCCGCCATATTTTGCATAATGTGTAAACATCTCTTCTGGTGTTGGATCATGTCCAACCTCTTCACCAGCAAACCATTTATTATAATCTTCTTTTGATTCTTCAAGTTGCTTGTTTATATATTCTCCCAATGAATGTAACACGATTCTTTTTCGCTTTTCGGGTTGTTCACCTTCTTTTTCTTCTACGCAAGGCTCATGTTCTACTTTCATAAAAATAATAAATTTCTCAGTATTTTAATCATTTAAAATTAAAACATTGAAAATTGTTTTAATCCGTCAGCCGACGGATGTAATTAAAAATTAAAAAATCACTCCCCCAACTTAGCTTTAATTATTTTTGAAACATAATCAAAATCCCTATTAGACTTGTCGCGTAATTAGTTTCGTGACGAAATTTTCAGATTTTGAGGCAAATTTTTCAAACAATTTTTGAGGTTTAACCCAAGCTAAACTGAAAAAATTTTTGGAAAATTTGACCAAAATATAAAAATTGCAGTAGGAACTAATTACGCGACAAGTCTATTACCCAAAACAATCTCATCCTCAATAAAAGTAATAGGAACGCCGGAAACTTCTAAACTTTTTCCTTCATTTATATCAGCCTCTATTTTATCTAAATATTTATCAGAGTCCAAACAACTATTAAACTTCTCCGCGTCCAAGCCCAAATCAACCGCCAAAAACTTCCATTTTTCCACGCCCATCACATCATCAATCCTTGCCTGATAAATTAAATCTGCCATCTCACCACCCCTTCCTTTTAATAAGCTGAACCAAAGCATCCCTCAATATCTCATAACCGTTTTGAGTCAAAATTGACTCTGGATGAAATTGAAAACTAAAAAAATTTTTTCCTCTGAGAGAATTAATCTCTTTAGTTTCATCATCGCGGCCAATCTCAACCCCCTCAATATCAGTCTCATATTTGCCGGCAAAAGTATTGTAAAATCCTACAAGCTCATCCCCGCCGTTAAAAAATATTTTTTCAGTAATCCCCTGCGAGGGATTTTTCTTTTTTTCAACCTTAATCCCCAAATGCCTGCACAACATCTGATGCCCCAAACATACCGCGAAAAACCTTTTCCTATGTTTAAATAATTTATCTATAATCTCAGATATAATTTTCATCTTCCCATTATTTTGTTCATTCGGATTACCTGTTCCAGCCCCGACAATCGTGATATCCGCGTCATCATTCCCAAAATCATAGTCAGAAAATCTTACCACCTTTACATTCAATCCCATCCTTTTAAGTATATGTTTAAGCATGAAACAAAAATCATCTTCATTATCAATAATCACAACCTTTTTGCCGTTAATTTGCGGAACGATTAAATCCTCGTCTTGTTGGTTGAAAAACCAAAATTTAGACAGCTTTTCATTTCGTCTCTGTAAGATTTTATTAACATCATCCCCCATTTTAGACAAAAACATCTCTGGCTTTTGCGCCTTTGAATTTTGGATGCAATTTAACATCGCTTGAATTTTGCTTTTGGTTTCTTCCACCTCTAGCTCGGGAACAGAATCTCGGACGAGCGTCGCGCCGACCCTGAGCAAAACATTGCCATCCATATCAATTTCAAATGTTCTAATCGTTATGGGGCTGTCTAATATATCGCCCCCATTGTCATCTTTGCCGATAAGAACCAATGCGCTTCCATAATATCTGCGCGATTCTTTTTCATACTTTTTGATAATCCTGCAAGCGTTCTCAACCGGACTTCCTGTGACGGTCGCGGCGAACATGGAGCGGCAAAAAATATCAATTATGTCTTTGTCGCTTTTTCCGCTCAACAAATATTCTGTATGAATAAGCTGGGACATCTCTTTCAGCAACGGACCGATAATCATTCCGCCGTTTTCGCAAATATCAGCCATCATTTTGAGTTCTTCGTCAACCACCATAAATAATTCATTAATCTCTTTTTTATCTGACAAAAATTTCAAAAAATCTTTTTCAAAAGTTTTTAAATCTCCGGCAAATCCTTTTTTTCTAAAAGTTCCGCTAATAGGATTCATCGTAACGCGTTTATCTTTTACCGCGATATGCCGCTCGGGCGTCGCGCCGATAAAATACTGCTTGCCGGTAAAAAACAAAAATGTCCAATAGCTCCCCTGCTCGCTTTCCAAAATATTCCTGAAAACAGTCAAAGCCTTATTCGCGAAAAAATCCTTAATTTTTACCTCGCCCTTTCTCGGTATTACAAAATTAGCGCCCTCGCCGTTTCCAATTTCATTTTCCACCACATTTTTTATCAGCTCGCCATACTCTTTTTCGGTATAATTGTATCTTACATCTCCGTCAAGAACAATCTGTTCGCTTGGCAAAAACTTAAAAATTTCTTCCGCAGAATGCCTGGTTTGCTTTTCTATTTCCATACGCAATATTTTCGCTCCGTCGTCATGCGCGCTAAAACCTCTTTCTTTTATCTGTGAAAAGGGAATAATGCTTAATGTGTGAAATTCGCCTTTGCCGCTTTTTCTTGGAATATCAGACAGCTTGTCCAGCTCAACAAGATTTCCTTCAAAAAACAAAAACTTATCATCTTCTTTTCGTTTGATGATTGCAAATGGTTTTTTGGTTGTTTGCGGGTTTAACATATTTGCGTGAATAATTTTTTATTTTTAATTATATTATTTGTTACGAGAAATAGCAAATTTAAAATTTACCAATCTTTTTTTCAAGATTAAAAACGTTATTAGAATTTAAACAAAAATAAAAGCGATAGACGGCTTTAACTCAATAAAGGGATCTACCGCAGATTTTATGCTTACTCTCTCTCTCGTCAAGTGGAAGTGTGGAAAACAAAAAAACAGACATTGTTGTCTGTTTTTTTGTAGCGAACGCAAAAGGCATCCGACACCCGGCGGGGGTGTCGGACGCCTTCGCTCCACAACCTCTTGACTTTTCCCCCGCGCCTGTTTGACTGATTTTTATTTTTTGGTTATTCTAAAAATAGATACATACGAAAAGATTACGTTGAACCCTCCCCCCACCCCCTCCGGCT
>JBDRHN010000036.1:0-4293 GCA_043816765.1 bacterium
GGCTTGCCGTAAATTTCTGCAATTTGATGGTTGGATTTTTTTTCAGTTAATCTTTTGACTGCATCCAGTAGCTTTGAATCGTTGTTGTCTGGTATTATTATTTTCATATTGTTTAGATTTAATAATTTATTTTTGAACAAAATGATGAATTAAGTCCAACGAATATCGTTTTCCGTTAAAATAATCTTTAACCATCTGTTTGATGTCTGTTTCTCGCAATTTCGAACTTTCCATTGCGTAAATTTCTTCCGGCGCAAACCATTTTAAATCTGTTGTTTCACCAAAAGTTTGCTTTGGATTATCTGTTTTTACATCGCCGATAAGAATGATTTTGATTGGATGCATAGTTCCGTTGAGTTGTTTTTCTATATCTTTGCGAACAATGGAATATATTCCCAAAACCGCTGTCGGTATAAAAATAAATCCGGTTTCTTCTTCAACTTCTCTCTTTGCGCCCGCAATCGGATCTTCACCCACATCAAGCCAGCCGGCAGGATGATTCCACTTGCCATCGTCGGGTTTGCCCATTATGGCTTCTTGCACCAAAGCGATTTTGCCGTCTTTTTCAATTAAGCCGCCAACTGCGCCGAATGTTTGCGTAAAAACTCGTGTCATAATAAAAATTTTAAATAAATTTAGTATTTTGTATCATACTATAAAATGTCTGTTTTGTGAACAATTATTATAATAGTATAAATTATTAAACTTTTAGTTTAATAAAATTTTGATTTTATTAGTAAAATAGTTTAAAATAATTATATATTAAACTAATGATTTAATTTTTTTATGCCAAAAAGCCAATCACATACTCTAATCCCGCAAGAAGTAATAGAAAATAAAATTTTTGTTTTCCAAGGCAAAAAAGTTATGCTTGATCGCGATTTAGCGATGCTTTATGAAGTTCCGACAAAACGTCTTAACGAACAGGTGAAAAGAAATATTAAGAGGTTTCCTGATTACTTTATGTTTCAACTTGGCGAGTCAGAAAAAAATGAACTGGTCGCAAATTGCGACCGGTTCAAAACTCTTAAACATTCAACAGCTTTGCCTTTTGCTTTCACTGAATATGGTGTGGCGATGCTTTCCAGCGTCTTGAATAGTGAAAAGGCTATACAGATAAATATTCAAATCATTGGCGCATTTATTAAAATGCGAGAAATGTTTGAGGATTTTAATAAAAATAGAGTTCTGATTGAAAAAATAAAAAGAGACAATGACGAACGTTTCGGTATTTATCACAGAATAATAGAGGCGCACAGCAAGGACATTAAAACTATTTACAAACTTTTAGCTCCGCCAGAAGAAACAAAGAAAGATGAGATTGGGTTTAAAACTGATCAAAAAAAATAATTTTATGGCCAACTTAACCAGACAATAACCGCAACCGTCATTCCATGAAAGTCAAAAATGGTATTTCTCTGCCTGTAGAATTATTAAATAACCAAAATTTTATGCTATTTGATTCTCGCATAGAAAATAACAGTTCTGAAAGTATTATTATAGATATACTTTCAAAAAAACCGAGGCTCACAACAAGCGAGCTGTATGATTTTTATATTGCAAAACAAACAAAAAAAATAACCATTCAGGGATTTTATAAACTTATTCGGCAGATGCTTGGCTCTCGTGTTCTCATCAAAGAAGGCGCGCATTTATCTTTGGATTCTTTTTGGATAAATAATTTGTTGAATCTCGCGCAAACCGTAAAACAGAATTATTTAGATAATAAAATCGGCATGGCGAATATTATTTTGGAAGAGGGGGAGGGCAAGACTTTTGAATTTGAAAATATAACAGCAATGGATAATTTTTGGGCGCACAGCCTTAATGCGATAATAAATTTTTATATTAATAATGACCATAAAGATAAAAACGGCTATAGCCGCAATTTTTATTCCCTTTTCCAAATAGCGAGAACGAGTAGCGAAAATGTGTTGGCAAATACTTTTAAATTGACTAATACTCAGTGGTATATGGCAAGCGGATCAACTTCTTTTTTAAACAAGCTTGTTTCAAAACTGATAGAGGTTGAAAATTACCAACAATTTATTTATGACTTTGAACAATTTCAAAAAGAGCAACTTTCAAAAGGGATTGAAGTAGAAAAAAATTATTGGGTTACGGCTGTTGGAGATTTTATTTTTGAGGCGAAAATCCCAAAATATATTTTTGAGATTATAGAAAAAATATATCAGGATACGCATAGCCTTGCCGAATATGATTCCAAACAGATGAATAGCCTTTTTTTTGAGCCGGGAAAATCAACGTTGACAATTTCACGGGATAAAAAGCGCGCGGATGCTATTCGCGAAGAGGTGAAAGGGTTGTATTCAAAATGCGGTTAATAAATTAATTAATTTCTTCGGGTAGGCGCGAGCCCTCGCTCGCGATTATGGAAGCGGGGGCTTCCACCTACCCGCAAATACATGAAGCACTCAACTTATTAAAACTATATGATTCATCGCAATGAAAATCAACAAAAGTTGCTTCAATATTCAAATTGGCAATTGCTAAAAGACATCGGCAGTTATTTGCGTCCTTACCGATGGCGTTTTGTTATTGCTTCGTTGTTACGATTAACCAGCGATGTTGCCGCTTTGTATCCGGCTTACGCTCTTGCCTCGGTTGTAACTTTCTTCAGCAAATTTTCAAGCGGGGATTCTTTGAAAAAGCTTTGGATTATTTTTATTCTTTGGGGGGTGGCATATTTGTATAAAGACATCACCCGTCATTTGGCAAAATATATCGGATTTCAGGCTTCGGAAAAAGCCGCTCTTGACGCGCAGGTAGAATCGATAAAACATCTTTCTCTTTTGGATATTTCGTGGCACGAACAAGAAAACGCAGGGAACAAACTAAAAAGAATACAAAAAGGAAGTGCGGGACTGGATAAAATTTTACGAATGTGGCTGGGTAATTTTATAGAAATCGGGGTTAATTTTGTCGGCATGATTTTTATTTTGTCCAGAATAGACAAAACCGTCGGCGGTATTATGATAATATTTTTAATCATTTATTTTATTTTATCTTACGGTCTTTTAGGAAAAGCCGGCAAGGCTTCCCAGCTTGTGGATATAAAAGAAGAGGAAATTTCGGGTTTGATGTTTCAAATCATTAACAACGTAAGAAGCATAAAGGTGCTTGCAATGGCTGAAAAAATATTAAAGATTGCAGGCGAATATATAGACGATGTTTATAAAAAAATAAAACGAAGAATTTTTCTTTTCCAAGTCAGGGGCACCATTCTTAATGTAACAAGTTTGTTTTTCAGATTGGGAACATTGATTTTCATCGCCGTTGGCATTGCTTATGGACGATATGAGGTTGGTTTTTTGGTGCTTTTTAGCGGATATTTTCATAGCTTGACTACTTCGGTAAATGAACTTGCTGATACCACACAAGATGTGGTGATTTATAAATACGGTATAGCTCGCATGCAACAAATGCTGAACGAGCCGATAATAATTGAGGATGAAAAGGATAAGGTTGAATTTCCTGAAAATTGGAAAAAAATAAAAGTAAATAACCTATCGTTTTCTTATGGACAAAATGAGGTGCTGAAAAATATTTCGTTTGAAATAGAAAAAGGGCAACGAATTGGGGTGGTCGGTCTCTCGGGCGCGGGAAAATCTACTTTGATGAAATTGCTTTTGAAAGAGGTTGAAAATTACTGCGGGGAAATAATGATTGATGATATTCCTTTAAAAAATATCAAAAGAGCTTCATATTTAAAACACATAGGGGTTGTTTTACAGGAAACGGAAGTGTTTAATTTTACTTTGGCTGACAATGTTACTCTTGCGGGACAAGGTAAACAAAACAAAGAAGAGCTTAAAAAATCTTTAGATATCGCGCATGTGAGCGATTTTGCCGCGAAACTTCCAAAAGGGATAAAAACCTATATCGGAGAAAAAGGCGTCCGGCTTTCGGGCGGAGAGAAGCAAAGGCTTGGTATTGCTCGGGCTATCTATAAACAACCCAAAATCTTATTTCTTGATGAGGCGACTTCGCATTTGGATAGCGAGTCTGAGAAAAAAATTAAAGACTCTTTGCATAAATTTTTTCAAAATATCACGGCTGTTGTTATTGCGCATCGTCTGACGACTATTCAAGAAATGGACAAAATTTTGGTTTTAGAGCAGGGTAAAATTGTTGAGGAAGGGAGTTATAGACAGCTGTTTAATAAACAGGGGAGGTTTTACGAGCTTTGCAAAAAACAGCAGTTGTAAGCGGAAGGGCGTGGTGGGTTATCCAACCATAATGAAGCTAAAACACCCCCCCCAAATCATTTAC
>JBDRHN010000037.1:0-7530 GCA_043816765.1 bacterium
CGGCGAATTAACAAACCTTCGCAAAAATGACAGAGCGAAAATTGAAAAAAAAAGAGGGGGCTAAAAAATAACCCTAAATTTATGGTTGTTGAAAAGATTTTAAAGGAGGTCACGCCGGAGAGGGCGAAAAAAGAGATTGAGGCGATTAAAAATACTAAACTGCCGGAGGAGTTGCAGAGGTGGGTGGATGAGTATGAGAAGGTGGGAGAGAGGGATGGGTTTATTTGGAAATGGTCTTATAAAGCATTATTGACAATTCAATTTCCTGTTACACAAAAAAAATATTTAAAATCGTTAATGTATATAAAAATGCTATTGGCAATGTTTGTAATTTTATTGGATGATATTGCCGACAAAGAGCAAAATGAAAAATTATTAACTGAATTATTAAAAATCCCTTTTGCAAAAAATTATATTAAAACAGAAAAGCTTAATAAAAAAGAAAAATTATATTTAAAATTTACCACAAAAATTTGGCAACAATTAAATTTATTAATTAAAAAATTGCCTTACTATAAAAAATTTAAAAAAATTTTTATTTATGATATTAACCAAATATTAAATGCTATAAACTTTGATTATCTCATCAATAAAAATCATAGTATAATTAATAAAACAGAATATTGGTTATACTCGCCCAATACTATGCAAATCGTTGCTGGCACTACTATAAATTTAATGTGTATTCATGATTTTAGTATGAGTGAACTAAGTGAGATAAGAGAAATGTCTTGGCATGCCCAAAAAATGGCAAGAGTTGGAAATTGGGTTAGCACATGGGAAAGAGAAATAAAAGAAAATGATTTTACTAGCGGAATTTTTGCTTATGCCATAAATTCAAAAATCATAACAACCAAAGATTTTATAAGTATGGATTATTTTAAAATTATTAAAAAAATTAAAAAGGCTAAAATAAAAAATAAATTATTGCAGGAATGGACACATACTTACAAAGAAATTTTACAATTTAAAAAAGAATTGAAAAAAGCTAATGTTAAAAAATTTTTAATTGGTTCAGAGAAACTACTTTTACTTGAGATGGTTAGTGAAAAATATAAATAAAAAATGATTAGTTATCTTCTTGTTAACAACTTTATCCTATTCTTAATAGATTCCATGGGTATATGTTTAGCCTTTTGGGTTTATTTTGCTGATAGAAAAAAGAAGATAAATTGTGGCTTCTTTTTTATGGTGGTTTCAATTCTTTCTTGGATCACATTTTATCATCTTGCCTCTTTGCCGTCACAAAATAATTTATCTTTAAAATTGTTTCGAATAGCAACTGGATCTGTTTTTGTATTTTTTATTGCTTATTATTTTTTTATTATTAGATGGTTTTTAGATAAAAAAAAGATATATAAAATTTTTGGTAGAATTATTTTTGCATACGGTTTTATTTTCAGTCTGCTAGCAATTTTTACAAATCTCATTATAGAAGATATTAAAGTCGAGCAATTGATAGTTACTCCAGTATTTCCTCTTTGGGCATGGTTTGCTTTTTACGGATATGTGATTATTCTTACTGTTTTTATAAACATATTACTTATAGTAGATTATTTTAAATCTCCAAAAGAGAAAAAACAAAAAATTCAATATTTTTTACTTGGACTACTAATTTTTGCTATCTTAAATCTGATTTTTAACGTAATCTTACAAGTCTTATTTAAAAATTATAAATTTTACCAATTTGGCAACTATGCTGCCATCTTCCTCCTCGCCTTCACCGCTTATGCCATCGTCAAACAAAACCTCTTTAACATCAAATCTGTTTTAACAGCTTTTTTTGTCGGTACAATAGCCATCCTACTCGGCGTTGAAACATTCGCGTTCACACAGTCAATTCCGCTTATCATTTTAAAAACCATAGTGCTATTCGCATTCTTATTGTTCGGCTACCTCTTAATCAGAAACGTAAAAAGAGAAATGGAACGGCGGAAAGTGTTGGAAAAATTGACAAAAGAACTACAATCGCAAACGGAAAACCTGCAAGCCAAAACCCAAGACCTGCAATCGCTTTTAGACATTGCTAAAGTTTCCACGCTTTCATTAAAAACAAAAGAAGTAACCCAAGAAATATTAAACGCAATCCCGGAAAAACTCAAACATCTTGAATATATCGGAGGACTGCTTACTATGCGCGACGACAAAAGCCAAAGACTGCGAACCTACGCCGTCACAAAAACCCCGCTCATTCAAAAAGCGTTACGCATATTAAACAAACCGTTTGAAAAACAGAGCACCCCGCTCAACGGGCGCAATTCCCTGCTTTTGAAAACGCTCAATGACGGAAAAATTTATTCCAGCGATAAAATAGAAAATTTTATCACGCCGCCCGTGCCCAAAAGAATAGCTCAGGCGACGCAGAGAATTATCAGAATGAGAACCGGAGTCGGGGTGCCGATAACGATACGCGGCAAGATTGAAGGCGTGATTATGTTCGCGATAAAAAGAAAAGTTGACGAAATAGACAAAAGAGATAAAGAAATTATGACGGCCTTTGCCAACCATCTGGGCTTAACAATTGAAAACAGCCGCCTTTTTGAAGAGACAACGCAAAAAAGCAAACAGCTTCAAAGGGCGAATAAAAATTTGGTTGAGCTTGCGGATGCGAAATCAAACTTCCTCTCTGTAGCATCGCACCAACTGCGCACACCCGTTTCTATTGTGAAAGGGATGCTCTCAATGCTTGTTGACGGCGATGTGCCAAAAGACAAAGAACACCAATTCATAGAACGTTCTTTCGCAAACTTGAAAAGGCTTAACAATATTATCCACGACCTTTTGTCTGCGAGCGCGGTAGAAGGGGTAGATTTTAAACTGAACAAAAAAATGACGCAGATTGATGATATAATAAAAAAAGTTGTGGAAGAAAGAACTGAAAAAGCAACGGCAAAAAATCTGAAACTTATTTACAATCAACCGAAAACATTGATAAAGCCGCTTAATATTGATGATAATAAAATAACGGAAGTGATAGCGAATCTGATTGATAACGCGATTCAATACACGCCAAGCGGAAAGATTGAAATAAACGCCGACGTTAAAAATAAAAATTTTGTTTTCAAAATAAAAGACACGGGAATTGGGATCAAGGCAAAGGATTTTTCAAAACTGTTTCAAAAAATCTCCCGCCTGCCCAACGCGATAAACATCCGCCCCGACGGAACCGGGCTTGGACTATATTTGGTTCAAAAAATCATCAAAGCGCATAACGGCAAAGTTGACGTGAAAAGCAGCGGGGTTAATGGGGAAGGGAGCGAGTTTGGGTTTTGGCTGCCGATGTAAACACTAAAAATTTTTTGTTGACTATGAATAATTTTGTATAAAAATAATCATGTTGTGAATTTAATTTATACTATAGCTTAAAAATATATAATGAATATGCTAAAACTAAAATCAATCAAAAAAATACGCTTCATCCTAACTGATTTTTGTAACTATCAATGTAAATTTTGTCACAACGAAGGCTTCCAAACTAAAAATTCTGTTTATCTTGATTTAAAAAGTATTTTAACATTAACAAAGATAGCAAAAAAAATGTGTATAAAAAAGATTACCCTTACTGGCGGCGAGCCACTATTGCACAAAAAAATTTTAGATATCGTTAAGGGCATAAAAAAAATATATCCGGGTGTTTTGTTGGGTATGTCTACCAATGGCATGGGGTTTAATGAGAGTAACTTTTTAAATATTATCGGTTAAGGTTCGTATGAAATGAGAGCACCCATTCTAGACCTTTGTTTATTAAATTGATTAAATTAAAAATAGTCATCTAATTTATTTTATAAAATAATTATGATTATAACTAGATTTGCTCCGAGTCCAACAGGATATTTGCATATTGGTAATTTAAGAAATGCGCTATTCTCTTACTTGGTTGCTAAAAAGGATGGTGGAAAATTTTTGCTCAGAATTGAAGATACTGATCAGCGAAGATTTGTAGCGGATAGTATGGTAAGAATGCTTAAAACTTTATATCATGTAGATATTATTCCCGACGAAGGGATAAAGCTGCAACAGGATCAAGAAGGTAATTTTAGCACAATTCAGGAAGGCGCTGACGGACCTTATATACAATCAGAGAGGCTGGCTATATATAAAAAATACATTGATGTGCTGATTGGTAGGAGGCAAGCGTATTATTGTTTTTGCGCTCAAGACAGACTTGATGAAATGAAAAAATCTCAACAAATAAATAAACTTCCAACAGGATATGATAAACATTGCCGAAAAATTATCATGGAGGATGCTAAAAAACGTGTGGCAGCAGGAGAACCACATACTGTTAGGCTTAAAATGCCAGAAACCGGAGATACTGTTTTTAATGACATTGTAAGGGGGGTTGTAAGTTTTAAAAATGAGTTGATAGATGATCAAGTTTTGATTAAATCTGATGGGTTCCCGACATATCATTTTGCCGCAGTTGTTGATGATCATTTGATGAAGATAACCCATGTTATACGTGGCGAGGAATGGTTAAGTAGTACGCCAAAACATTTGCAACTATATAAATATTTTGGTTGGGAACCGCCAAGCTTTGCTCACCCGCCATTACTATTAAATTCTGACCGCTCAAAATTAAGCAAAAGACAAGGTGACGTAGCAGTAGAAGATTATTTAAAAAAGGGGTTTTTGCCGGAGGCCATTATCAATTTTATTGCATTTTTGGGCTGGAATCCAGGGGGAGAAAGAGAAATATTCTCACTTGAAGAATTGTGCCATGAATTTAGTTTGAGTAAAGTGAATAAATCTGGGGCGATATTTAATCTCGAAAAATTGAATTGGTATAATAAACAATATATAAAAAAGATGAATAGTCGCGAGTTGGCAGAATCGGCGAAAGTGTGGCTCGTGGAAGCCAATCTTTATGCAGGTATTGATGAGACAAAACTCTTAAAAGCTGTAGAGCTTGAGAAAGATAGAATAACGACATTAGATGAACTTCCAGAAGCTATATCGTTTTTATTTAATTTACCAAAGTATAATGCAAGCGCCTTAGTGTGGAAAAAAAATACAAGGGAAGAAACATCGAAGATTCTTTTGGATGTAGTTAAGGTGATTGTAGAAACGGAAGAACATGATTGGAACAAGGATATTATTGAACAGATAATACGTTCATTTATCACGGATGGAGGATATGATAACGGGAGTGTTTTGTGGCCATTGAGAGTATCATTGTCGGGTCGCCAAAAATCACCGAAACCATTTGAAATCGCAGAAGTATTGGGTAGAAAAGAATCTTTGCATCGAATTAGGTATGCAATCGGAATGTTAAATGAAAAATTGTAAATGATCTATTTGTTAATCTGTATTTTGCATTTAGCCAAACCTTTCAAAACTTTTTCTATTCTTATTGGCGAATTTATCGTATTTGGCGATGCTGTTTCAATGCAAAAATTCATTGGCAATTTTTTGGTTCTTATTGGATTATTGTTTTTTCTCAGGGAACAATATGTATTGTTAGAATGTGAAAGAAAAAAAATAGACGATTTCATCTCCCCGCCCGTGCCCAAAAAAATAGCCCAAGCGACCTTTCTCGCCATCGCCTCGCACCAGCTCCGCACCCCCGTTTCAATAGCAAAAGGAATGCTTTCAATGCTCGTTGAAGGCGATGTGCCAAAAGAAAAAGAGCCGGAGTTTATAAAACGTTCTTTTGTTAATTTGGAGCGGCTTTCTAATATTATCCATGACCTTTTGTCCGCAGGCGCGGTGGAAGGGACGGATTTTAAATTAAATAAAAAAATTGCTCAAATAAACGACATAATCGCAAAAGTCGTTGAAGAAAGAACGGTAAAAGCAAAAGCCAAAAATCTGGAACTGATTTACAACCCTCCTCAAATGCCGATGCCACCGTTTAGAATGGATGATAATAAAATTGCGGAAGTGATAGCGAATCTGATTGATAATGCGATCTATTACACCCAAACCGGAAAAATTGAAATCAGCGCGAAAGTTGAAAATAAATATTTTGTTTTTAGCATAAAAGACACCGGAATTGGAATCAAAAAAGAAGACTTTCCAAAACTCTTCAAAAAAATCTCCCGACTCCCCAATGCCATCAGCGTCCGCCCCGACGGAACGGGGCTGGGCTTATATCTGGTTAAAAAAATCGTCAAAGCGCATGGAGGAAAAGTTGATGTGAAAAGCAATGGGGTGAACGGGGAAGGATCTGAGTTTAGTTTTTGGCTGCCGATGTAAAATATATTGGTTATTAAAAAGCAGCCAAACTTCCGAATTGGAAGCTTGGCTGCTTTTTAAAATTCATTTCCAAAGTCCGACAAAAGTTCAAAATCCAAAATATCACACTTAAATTTGACTTTTTAACTGTTGGGCGTATACTTAAAATCGAAATCAGATTTTAACAAACCAAGCAAAAAGGGCTGATTTTATAAAAAAATTTGGAAGTTCGCTTCCAGTTCCGTTCATTGACAAATCCATATTATTGAAGATTGGACATAAAATAACTAGGAGGAATTATTATGTTGTACAATTTTGGTGAATTAACAGATTGTAAACCAGAAAAAACTAAATTCATTGTGCCATTAAATTGGAGTGAACAATTTATTAATTTTGTTCTTGAGCATTCTAATTGCATTAAAACAATTTATGGATCATTGCCTAATAGACCTGGTGGCAGACCAATTCCGCACACGGACATCCCAAGTCATCAAGTGCCCAATTTGGAACGATTAGAAGCTTTGGTAGAGACTTTGCGCAACAAAGGGATAGACTTTAATTTGATCATGAATGCTACATGCACTGGAAATGTATATTTTAGCAAAGCTGGTAAAGAAAGTTTAGAAATGGAGATAAAAACTATCAGCGATCTGGGAATTAATAAAATAACCGTTGCCAATTTAGATTTAGCAAGAAGAATAAATTTTATTAACCCCAAAATTGAGATAATTCTGTCTGTAATTTTTAATATTACCGAGCTAGACCAATTATTTTATTTAAAATGTCAAGATTTTAATTTAAAAGGGTTGGTTATTGGAAAGGGATTAAATAGAAATTTTTCGAAATTAGCAAATTTTATTAAAAAAGCAGGAACGATAGAATTAACTCTTGTGGTAAATGATTTTTGTCCATCAGTGAATTGTCCTATTAGAATTTCTGATCACAACAACACCTGCGCGCATTACAAAGATTCCCAACCATATATGCCCCCATCATTAAATTGTAGAAAAATATTGATGGAGAACCCATTTATGTATTTAAGCGCACCCGTTGTAAACCCAAATCAGTTGTTGATATATGAAGATATTGGTATTAATTCTTTTAAAATTACCGATAGAACAATGCCAGACTACCAGCTAATAAATGTTTGTAAAGCTTATTTCAATCGAAGGTTTGAAGGTAATTATTTTAGACTTTTCAGCTATACCTCTCATCACTAGTGTTGCGTTTAAAAAATTTTAGTTCTTTAAAATTTACTTAGATTAGCAAAAAATTAAGTATTTTCGGTTTTTACGACTTGAATCGTGATAAGATAGTTATCCACAGTTTTAATTAACTTAACGATAATTATCT
>JBDRHN010000038.1:0-13837 GCA_043816765.1 bacterium
ATTCGCCTGCAAAAACTTGACTAGCCCTCTTTAATTGGATATAATTGGATATAGTTAAAATATCCAATAAAAATATGGTTAATATTAGTCAAAAATCGACAGAAAAATACCAAATTTCAGATAATTTTTCTAAACGAATTGAGCAAATCCCCTCTGTTATTGTCTCTAAAATCGCCAAAATTGACGAACTAAAAGGACAATGGATAACCGGGGCGCGCCTTAGTCCGCAAGTTTTAGGCCGTTTAAAGCGTTCGGTTTTGATTACTTCCACCGGCGCATCCACCCGCATTGAAGGCGCTCGCCTGTCTGACGAAGATATTGAAAAACTAATGCGCGGCATTAATATCCAGAAATTCACCAACCGCGACAAACAGGAAGCCCAAGGATATTATGAACTTTTAGAGAATGTTTTTAATTCTTGGAAAAATTTAAAATTCAACGAGAGCCTAATTAAACATTTCCACCAAGAGCTGTTGCAATATGTGGAGAAAGATGAAAAACATCGCGGTGATTACAAAAAAGGCGAAAACAAAGTGCACATGGTAGATGAAGCTGGACAATCAGTCGGTATTCTTTTTGACACCGCACCGGCGTACCTTACTCCCGGTCAAATGCAGAACTTGGTTGAATGGACGCAAAAAACGCTATTAGAAAATAGATTTCATCCATTATTAGTAATTGGAAATTTTTTGGTTGAATTTTTGAAAATTCATCCTTTTGGCGACGGCAACGGACGATTATCTCGCGTGCTAACTAACCTGCTTTTATTGCAAGCCGGATATTTATATATTCCTTATATTTCTCATGAAAAATTAGTAGAAGACAATAGGCCGGATTATTATATTGCCTTACGGCGCAGTCAAAAATCCATGGACACTGAAAAAGAAAATATCACTGATTGGCTTGATTTCTTTTTTGATATTGTTTTAAAACAATCACAGATGGCCGTGGAACTGCTGTCTAAAGAAAATATAGAAAAAATATTATCGGAAAAACAACTAATTGTTTGGCAGTATATTGAAAAGACAAAAGAGACCAGCACTGGCGGCATCTCGGAAAACACTAAAATCGCCAGACCAACAGTAAAACAGACGTTGGACGTCTTGCTAAGATTAAAAAAGATTGAACGAGTTGGGTTGGGGAGAAGCGCGCGGTACAAAATCCTTAATTAAATTAATTAAAACATCGTTTAATAATCATACAAATGCAAAACAACACTACAACAGACGAACACACAATCCGCCTGCAAAAACTCAAAGAGCTAAAAAAACGGGGGATTAACCCTTTCCCAAGCAAACCATCCAAACCTGCCACTCACATTGTTTCGCAGGCTGTTGTTTTGTATGAAAAATTAGAAAATAAAATCATTACCTTGCAAGGGAGAATTCGCAGCCTTCGGCTTCATGGGGGTTCTTGTTTTGGGGATATTGAAGATGAATCGGGGAGAATTCAGATATATTTTAAAAAAGATGAAATTGGCGGCGATAGCTATGAGATTTTAAAAGATTTAATTGACATTGGAGATTTTTTAAGTATAACCGGAAGTTTAACCACAACGCATAAGGGCGAGAAAACTTTGGTTGTAAAAGAATGGGAGCTTCTTACCAAGTCTTTGCGACCGTTGCCTGACAAGTGGTGCGGATTAAAAAATGAAGATGAACGTCTCAGGAAAAGATATTTGGATATTTTGTGCGACAAAGAAATAAAAGAACTATTTTATAAAAAAAGCAAGTTTTGGAATTCTATTCGTCAGTTTTTGCTGGACAAAGGATTTTTGGAAGTTGAAACTCCCGTTTTGGAAAATACAACAGGAGGAGCTGACGCAAAGCCGTTTGTTACGCATCACAACGCCTTGAATATGGATGTATATCTTCGTATTTCAATGGGGGAATTGTGGCAAAAAAGATTGATGGTTGCCGGATACGAAAAGACTTTTGAGATTGGAAGGCAATTCAGAAACGAGGGGATGGACGCTGAACATTTGCAGGATTATACCCAGATGGAATTTTATTGGGCTTATGCTGATTATGAAATGGGTATGGAATTGGTTGAAGAAATGTTTAAATACGTAGCGGAAAAAACTTTCGGAACGTTGAAGTTTAAAATTCACGGATTTGATGTTGACCTTGGGAAAGTTTGGGAAAGATATGATTATCAAGAAGCAGTTAAAAAATTTACAGGGGTTGATGTTTTGAATACTGATTTGGCGGAAATAGAAAATAAGCTAAAGGAGCTAAAAATTGAATACGACAAAGAGGGTTTTAATATCACGCGGGGAATAGATAACTTATGGAAATATTGTCGAAAGCAAATAGGCGGTCCGGGATTTTTGATTAACGAACCCATTGAAGTTTCTCCTTTGGCGAAAAAAGATGATAATAATCCGAGGGTCGTTCAAAGATATCATGTTATAATTGCAGGTTCAGAACTTGCGAACGGATATAGCGAGTTAAACGATCCGATTGATCAGGCGGAACGTTTTGAGGAGCAGACAAAATTGCGCGAGGCTGGCGATGAAGAAGCGCAAATGAATGACTATGATTTTGTGGAGGCGCTTGAATATGGAATGCCCCCCACAACGGGACTGGGAATTTCCGAGCGGGTTTTTTCTTTTTTTGTTGATAGAACATTGAGGGAATGTCAAATTTTTTCATTGATGAGGCCGAAAGTTGAACATAGTATTCAATCCAAGGTAAGGATAACTAAAGATTTAGGTATCAATTACCAACAAACAAAAGAGTTGCTTGATAAAAATATTAAAGATCCGATCACCAAAATGCATTGCCGTGAGAGCGAAGTGATTATGCGCGCGTTGGCAAAACATTTTGGTCAAGATGAGGAGATATAGAAACAACCAATACTCCAGAAACACCAAAAAAAGACCCGAAGGATTATGTATCGTTGGCAAACGGAACTGTTTTGTCTAAAAACTCATATTACTTAAACGGGCTGGGTGAATTACAAATTAAAAACGAAACAAGTTTAGATGCAATAGCTAAATTAGTGAACACAACTTTAAACAAGTCAGTTTTTACTGTTTATATCAAAGCCAATACTACTTACACTATAAATAAAGTAAAAGACGGAAATTACAAATTATTTTTTAATCTTGGAAATGATTGGGATACAGAAGTAAAAGCATTTAGTGTAAATTCAAGTTATGAAGTTTTTGAAGATTTATTTGATTTTACCACAAGAGAATATGAGGAAGGCGACTATATCCGCACAAAATATTCAACCTTTGAAGTAACACTTAATCCTGTTATCGGCGGAACTGCCGAAACTGAAAATATTAATGTGGCAGAATTTGCTAATTACTAAGTGCATAGAGAAAAGTTTTAAAAACAATATTTTAATGATTTTTAGCAATAATTTGATAAAAATTGACATATTTTACATATTTTTTACAAAAAGTATTGACTTTTGGAAAAACATATGCTAAAATCAAGACATAATAAACAATATTAATGTTTATAAAAATATGATGTTAAATTTTAAAGTTAAAAATTTTCGTTCAATTAAAGATGGGGTGGTTCTCGATCTGCAAGCCACAACAGACAAAACATTAAAAGAACAGTCTGTTTTTGAGGTTGGCAAAACGGCACTTTTGAAGTCTGCGGCAATCTATGGTCCAAACGCATCAGGTAAAAGCAATATCTTAAAAGCCTTCGTAGTTTTTCGCATGATGATCTTAGAATCACAGCTGAGAAGCAATATTCCTACGGATTTACCAAGTGAATATTTCAAATTAAGTTCTGAAACAGAAAATAAGCCTTCATTTTTTGAAATGGAATTTTTGCTTGAAGACGAAATTTTTATCTATGGATTTGAGATAGACAAGAAAAAAATTTACGCGGAATGGCTGAAACAAGTAAAAGGAAACAAAATTCTGTTTAAAAGAGAAAAACAAGAAATAGAGAGCAATAAAAATTATTTTCAGGAAGCTACCGCTGTATTAAAAAAACAAACAATGGAAAAAGTTTTGTTTTTGTCAATTCTCGCCAGTAGCAATGGAGAAATTTCAAAAAAAATAATTCAATTGATTCAAAAAACAAATTATATTTCTGGGACACAGAGGGGCGACACTCTTAATTTTTCATTTGGTCAATTTTTAAATAATTCTAAAATGGCAGAGAAAATGAAAGAATTCATATTAAAAGCCGATTTTGGTGTAGTAGATATTAAAGCAAGTGAAAAAATGATTTTAGCAAAGGAAGCGCGAAATATTCCTGATAAATTCAAAGAGTTCTTATTTAAAGAAGATTCAAAAATTGCTGAACGAAATTTAAAATTTTTACACAAAAAATATGACCAAAATGGAAAAGAAGTTGAAAAAGAACCTCTAGATTTTTTTGCGGAGGAATCGGAAGGGACTCAACAAATGTTTGCTTTATCAGCACCGTTTATTGATACTTTAGAAAATGGGAAAATTTTATTTATTGATGAAATTGATGCCAGCTTGCATCCGTTGCTTTGCCAATATTTGATTTCTATCTTTAACTCTAAAGAAAAAAATCCAAAAAATGCCCAACTGATTTTTACTACTCATGATACATCGCTTTTAAACGAGGACTTGCTTCGCAGAGATCAGATCTACTTTACCGATAAAAATAAAAAAGAAGCAACCGAATTATTTTCTCTGGCAGACATTTCAGAGAGAAAGGGCGTAGATTTTGCTAAAAGATATTTAGAGGGGCGATATAACGCCTTGCCGTATATTAGCGATTTTGAAAATCTAAAATTTTCCAAATAATATGGCGAGATACAGAGGCAAAAAACAACATCGCAGAGTTCATCCAAAAATTTTTATTTGGTCCCATACTGAAAAAGCGGAGATTGAGTACTTTCAGGATTTTAAAAATTACCTCCGCACGCCATTACTTATGCCCAAAAAAAATATTTGTTGGACACCGCAAGAGTTGTTAGAAAAAATTGTAAAATGGAAAACTAAAAATATTTGTGAAAAAGACGGTGATCAAGTCTGGTGTATTTTTGATATTGATGACTTTTATAAAAATGATAAAAATGCTCTCATGGCTACTGTAAAAAATGCTACGAAAAATAACATAAAAATTGCTTATGCAAATGAATGTTTTGAGCTATGGATATTACTCCACTTTCAACAACCAACGTCTCCTATTAAAAGAGGAAAGGATATTGAAGAAAGAATAAAAAAAATATTCAAAAAACATAAATTACAAACATTTATAAAAAATCAAAAAATATTTGATATTTTGTTACCATTTCAAAATAATGCTATTAAAAACGCAAAAGGCATTCTACCTAAATATGATATAATTAATTGGAATGACAAGATGAGTGAAAAAGGAAACCCTTCAACAAGTATTCATTTTCTCGTTGATGAAATAAATACTCTTATTGGAAATAGCAAAACTAAATAATAAGGTGTTTGAGGGAGGGGAAATTCACCCCTTTAATTCCCCTCTTCCCCTCCCTCAAACGAAAAAAGAAATTTGAAAATTATTTAAAACAAGTTTTCTTATCAGAAAACAAAAGAAAAGGAATACATCAGCTAACACGGCATATCTGGTTACGGCTTTTATGCAAAAGCCTCCACTCAAATTGCTGCGCAACTTCAGATATGCCGAAACGTTATACGCCACAATAAGCCGTTGGATTTAATTTAACAATCATACAAATGCAAAACCCAACCACCCCAGACGAACACACAATTCGCCTGCAAAAATTTGACTAACCTTCTTTAATTGGATATAATTGGATATAGTTAAAATATCCAATAAAAATATGGTTGATATTAGCCCAAAAACAACAGAAAAATACCAAATTTCAGATAATTTTTCTAAACGAATTGAACAAATTCCCCCTGTTATTGTGGCTCATACGCAATTTAGGTGGAGTAAATAAAAAATATAAGATATAATAGTAATAATTTTAAAAATATATTTAACATTATTACTACTATGACAACAGACAAAACAGTTGTTGAGCTGTTCCTCCCCGAAGGAATTTTGGAATGGTTTGATATAAAAAGTTGGGAAAAAAATGAGGATGATATTAGTATCGTTCTTGAAGAAAAAAATAATCCGCCTTTGGTGGAAAAAAATGAAAACAAAAAAATTATTTCAAAAGGATTTAAAGATATTACAATTACAGATTTTCCGATACGAGGCAGACGTTCGCTTTTAACTTTTAAACGGCGATGTTGGCAAATAGAAGGGAAAAAAGAATATTTAAAAATGGAGACACAAAAAAACAGCTCCTTGCAAGGAGTCGCTATTTGTTATTCAAACCGTCTAGCAAATGGAACGAGCAACAAGATGAAAGGTCAAAAATATTGTTTGAAGAATATCCTCATTTAAAAGAGGCTTATAATATTTCAATGATGTTCCGCGGATGCTACGAATACAGCAAAAACATTTTTGAAGCCAAGAAAAAATTAGATGCGTGGTATAAAAAAATAGAAGATAAAAAAATGGATTATTTTTTAACCGCGGCGGAATCAATTCGTTTGCATGAAACGACTGTGCTAAATTATTTTATTAACAGAAGCACAAATGCTTCAGCAGAATCGTTTAATGCAAAATTGAAAGGATTCAGGGCTGTAGTTCGTGGAGTGAGAGATAAAACTTTTTTTCTTTTTAGAGTTGCTAAGTTGTACGGATAAAATTACTCGCTATGGCAATATTCTGTATGACCCGGATTAGCGGGGAGTTGGGATTTTAATTTTTAAAAGCAAAGAACTAAGGGCAAAGAACTAAAAATTAATTCTTTGCCCTTAGATCTTTGCAAAATAAAATATGAACAGAAAAATTGTGATGGTATTCGGCTCGTTTGACGTGTTGCACAAAGGCCATTTGGATTTTTTCCGGCAAGCAAAACAAAAAGGGGATTATTTAATTGTTGTTTTGGCTAGAGATAAAACGATAAAAAAGGTTAAAAGCAACCACCCACTTCACAAAGAAAAATCTCGCAAACTTTTTGTTTCCCAATCTTCGCTTGTCAATAAAGCGATTTTGGGAAGTTTAAAAAATAAATACGAAGCGTTAAAAAAATATAGGCCGGATGTGATTTGTTTGGGTTATGATCAAAGAGTTGACTTGAAAGAATTAAAAAATAAAATAAAAGAGTTTGGATTGGAAACAAAAGTTTACAGGTTAAAGCCTTTTCATCCAGAAATTTATAAATCATCGAAATTGAAAAGTTGAGAAAATAAGGTTATTTCGTCGCCGCGCCACAGTCCTCCGTCGGCTGACGGAGAGACTGCGGCGGAGCAGTGGTAAAGGTTGCTGGACACCCCGCTGGGTGTCCAGCACCTAAGGCGTGATATTTCATAAAACTTGATTTATAATATCTGCGGCGGAGCAGTGAATCATCAAAATTAAAGCAATGGAAAAATTACTTATCGCAACCCGCAACCCGGGAAAAATGAAAGAGTTGAGAGAAATATTCAGCGGGGTTGATTTTGAAATTTTGTCCTTAAATGATATAAAAGAGTTAGACGGTTTTGAGGTTAAAGAAAACGCTTTGTCGTATGAAGGAAATGCTATTATTAAAGCCATAATTTATGGCAATAAAAATGGTTTTTTGACAATTGCCGATGACAGCGGATTGGAAATTGACGCGCTCAACGGTCGTCCAGGGATTCATTCGGCGCGTTATGTTGAAGGAACAGACGAAGACAGAAATAAAAAAATTTTAGAGGAGCTAGAGGGGGTTGAGGAAGAAAAAAGAATATGCCGCTATATTTGTTTTTCGGCTGTTTATAATCCCAAAACGGAAATTCTTAAAACTTTCAAAGGAATTTGGGAAGGAATAATTGCGAATTCTCCGTGCGGAAATAAAAGTTTTGGATACGCCCCGATATTTTTATGTCCTGAATTTGATTATAAAAAAACCAATGCCGAGCTTGATCCGTGGGAAACTATTAAAATCAATCACCGCGGAAAGGCGTTTGAGCAAGCGAAAGAATATATATTCAAAATTTAAATATTCATAGTTAATCATAATAATCATTTTAATCATAGTCAAAAACATTATGAAGAAAAAATTTTTTCTATTTTCAGTTTTGCTTTTATCAGTCGTTTGTTTATCTGGATGTTTAAACAAACAGGCTGATGAAGCAAAAGAAGCGCTAAGCACAAAAGTGGGAATCGCGACAAACAAAGCCGAGGACGCGGCAAACAAGGCAAAAGAGGAGGTAAACAATAAAATAGAAGACACGACAAACACAATAAAAAACGAAGTAAATGATAAAATAGAAGACGCAACCAACAAGGTTCAGGATGCGGCAAATGAATTAAAAAATGAAATAACCAACAAAGTTATGGACAAAATACAATCAATTTTAGACGGACAAGATGACTTGGTATCTAAATATGATCAAGCTTTGCTCAAAACAAATTTCGGCGACATTAAAGTAAAATTTTACAATGACGAATCGCCAAAGACTGTTAATAATTTTTTGAGTTTGGCAAACGAAGGATTCTATAACGGAACAAAATTTCATAGAGTAATAAAAGATTTTATGATTCAGGGCGGCGACCCAAACAGCAAGGATGATGATTGGTCAAATGACGGAACAGGCGGTCCTGGGTATAAGTTTGAGGACGAATTTAATGAAAATAAATTAGTAAAAGGGAGTCTTGCGATGGCAAACGCTGGACCAAATACCAATGGTTCGCAATTTTTTATCGTTACTGCCGAGGCAACTCCATGGCTGGATGGTAAGCACACTAATTTTGGATATGTAACAGAGGGTATGAATGTTGTGGATAAAATTAAGCAGGTAGATAAAAATGCGAATGATCATCCGACTACTGATGTTACGATTGAGAGTATTGAGTTGATTGAGAAATAAAAAATAATTGCAAAGGTGCTGGACACCCAAGGGGGTGCCCGACACCAACGGGAAAATATATGCTAGACATAAAATTAATACGAGAAAATCCGGACTTGATAAAAGAGAATATTAAAAACCGCAGAATGAATGTTGATGTGGATAAGTTATTAAAGTTGGATGAAAAGAATCGCGAGTTGATTGTAAAGATTGATTCTATGCGATCTGAGCTAAAGAGCGGGTCAAAATCAAAGCCGACACAAGAGGAGATTTTGAAGATGAAAAAATTGGGTGATGAGATTAAGTCGCTGGACGCGGAACATGAGAATGTCAAAAATGAACTTTTGGAATTGCATGCGCGAATTCCCAATTTAACCCATCCTTCTTCACCGATCGGAAAAGATGACTCGGAAAATGTGGAAATAGAGAGAGTAGGGGAGCCGACAAAATTTGACTTTAAACCAAAAGATCATTTGGCTTTGGGAAAAGATTTGGATTTGTTGGATTTTGAAGCTGGCGCTAAAGTAACCGGACATGGGTTTTATTTTTTCAAAAACGAACTTGTGATGTTGGAATTGGCTTTGATAAATTACGCTTTTGAAAAATTAATCAGTAAAGGTTTTACGCCGATTGCTACACCTGATCTAGCAAGAGGCAATGTTATGAGTGGTACAGGTTATAATCCAAAAGGAAATGAGGATCAAATTTATGAAATCAAAGATGACGATTTATCTCTTATCGCAACTTCAGAAATTACAGTCGGCGGATATTTGTCTGACACTATTTTGAGTGAAGATGAATTGGATAAAAAATTTGTAGCTTTTTCACATTGTTTCAGAAAAGAAGCGGGAGCTTACGGAAAAGAGTCAAGAGGTCTTTATCGCGTGCATCAATTTAGCAAAGTAGAAATGTTCGTATTCTGCAAACCTGAAAATTCAGAAAAAATTCACGAGGAGATAAAAGAGATTGAAAAAGAAATTTATACAGAGCTGGAAATTCCGTTCAGGGTTGTGGATATATGCACAGGAGATATGGGCGGTCCTGCTTATAAAAAATATGATTTGGAGGGATGGATGCCGATGAAAAATGATTGGGGGGAGATTACGAGTTGTTCAAACTGTACTGATTATCAAGCGCGAAGGTTGAATATAAAATACAAAACAAAAGACGGGGAGAAGCATTATGTTCACACTTTAAACGGCACAGCGGTAACTTCCAGCCGCGTTCCGCTTGTTATTTTGGAAAACTATCAGCAGGCTGATGGAAGCGTTAGAGTGCCGGAAATTCTTCAGAAGTATACGGGGTTTAAGGAAATTAAGATGAAAAATTTTTAATTTTTAATTTCAAATTTTTAAACAATTTTAAATGTTTTAATTTTAAAATCTTAAACGCATAGCGTTTTGCGTTCTATTAAAACAGATAACATGGGCATCGCAGAAGACGTAGAAAAAATTAAAGAACGAAACAAGAAGGTGGAGGCTGATAAGGCTTGGGAAGTTAGCGGGTTTAGGCGTGGGATTATAGTGGCGTTTACTTATTTTGTGGCTGTTGTGTTTATGACGTCGGTAAAAATAGAAAATCCGTTTACTAACGGTCTAATACCTACTGGCGGATATTTTTTATCAACATTAACCTTAAAACCATTAAAAAAATGGTGGACGGCAAAATACAACAATGGAATTTATTCGCACAAAAAATATTAAAGTTTCTCCAATAAAACAGATGGAATTGCGCGCTGCAAAAATTCCTGATGTTATTTCTTTGGCTCAAGGTATTCCTTCGTTTGATACTCCTCAAATTATCAAAGACAAAGCGATTGAGGGAATGAGATTGGGGAAAGTGGCTAAATATTCTCTTGTTTACGGACTTCCTGAGTTGCGCGAAATAATAGAGCAGGATTTATCAAAAGCTGGAATGTTTTATGATTATGAAAAAGAAATTTTAGTTACTTGCGGGGCTATTGAGGCCATAACATCCACTTTGCATGCTATTTTAGAAATTGGCGACGAGGTTATTATTCCATCGCCATCATATACATCTTATCAAGAGGTTATAAAAATTGCCGGCGGCGAGCCTGTTTTTTTTAATCTTAATGAAGATGATGGGTGGTCTTTTGACATTAAAGAACTTGAAAAAGCCATAACAAAAAAGACAAAAGCGCTTTTGTTTTCCAATCCAAGCAATCCGACAGGGACAATTTTTACAAAAGAGCAGTTACTAAAAATTGCCGAACTGGCAAAAGAAAATAATTTTTATATTTTAAGTGACGAGGTCTACAAAGATTTTATTTATGATCCAAAAATTGAATTTTTTTCTTTGGCGCAAGATAGCCGCTTTAGAAAATTTGTCATAAGAATTTTCAGCTTTTCCAAGGCTTACGCCATGACTGGTTGGAGAGTTGGTTTTTTGCATGCCGATGAAGAGGTGGTTAATGAGATAGTTAAAATCCATGACGGGCTTGTTACGTGCGCGCCTGTTGTTTCGCAGTATGCGGCAATGGCGGCGATTCAGGATGCCGGCGCGGAAGTTGAAAAATTCAGACAAGGATTTAACGATTCTTTGGAATTGATTTGCGAGCGCTTGAACAGATTGAATAAAATTTTTTCTTACCAAAAACCGAATTCTTCTTATTTTGTGTTTCCTAAAATATTAATTCCGCATAAAAATTCAGCTGATTTCGCGATAGATTTGCTTAATAACGCCAAAGTCGCCACAGTTGCGGGTTCCGCGTTTGGTCCCAATGGAGAGGGGCATTTGAGGATGAATTTCGGGCGAGATTTTGACTTAATAAATAAGGCGTTTGATAGAATGGGTAAATATTTTATCTAAATTTATGAAAAAAATATTAAAAACAATAGTTGAATGGCAAATGATGTTTTGGGCTAAGGTTTATATTTGGCGCACAAACCCGCAAATTATTGTTGTAAGCGGAATTACGAATAGAAGGGTTTTTAAAGAAACGATTTATTTAAAGCTGAAGGGTAGGTTCGGCGACGTCGCCGAACCTACCCGGTGCGGTCAACAGGTTATTCGTGTGAGTCCTGAGAATCATAACGCCGAACTCGGCATACCCCTGTCAATTTTAGGTCTGAAAGTTACAAAGAGGTCAGACTGGTTTTATTTGATGTATAAAGCAAAAATTAGAGCATTGTTTGGAAAGAGGGTTGATAAAATAATCTTAGAAGTTGCTGTTGATAAACCGAATAATATGGATTATATGTTGAAGATTTTTACGCCAAATGTTGTTGTTCTCACTAATGTTGAGCCTGCATATATGGAGAATTTCGGGACTTTGGATAATATAGCAAAAGAGTATAAAAAATTAGTAAGCAGGGTGCCCAAAAATGGTTTGGTTGTTTTGAATAATGATGACGAACGGGTTGCGAGCTTGGCTCGATTTCCCAAAGCCAAGGTCATTACTTTTAGCGTTGATAATAATTCTGATTACAAAGCTAAAGATATTAAAAAAACAGATAATGGGCAGGTATTTGAGATTAATAATGAATCAATAGAGTTGAATAAATTTGGTGTTCATTATGTTTTGGCGGAATTGGCGGGTATCGTCGTGGAGGATTATTATAAATAATAATCAAAAACTGTCATTCCAGAAAATTTTTTCATGTCACATAAATGACCTTTTTAATTTATTTTATGTATGATATTAATAAAAATTTGATTAACGTGTTTAAAAAATTTATCTGGAATCCATGAGTTATTGCAATTCCTCCTAGATTCCAAATAAATTTTTTAATCTGATTGTCGTAGGTTTGTTATAAAGTAATATTAGTCTATTTTAATTTTCATTAAATAATTCCCTAGAAAAAATTTTTTGGAATGACGGGTCTGCTTATGCCACAAATAATCATCAACAATCTAATCACAAACTACCAAAAAACAGGGTCGGGGGATGCTGATTTTATATTGTTGCATGGTTGGGGATGCGAGCTGAATATTTTTAATAATTTAGTTTCCAAAATAAACCAAAACAGGTATACTATTTATGCCTTAGACTTTCCGGGATTTGGTAAATCTCAGATGCCAAAAGAGATTTATGGGGTTGGGGAATATGCAAAATTTCTAAAAAAATTTATCGAAAAATTAGAGATAAAAAACCCGATAATTTTGGGGCATTCTTTTGGCGGAAGGGTGGCGATAAAATTTGCAAGCGATTATCCGGATGTCGTGAAAAGATTAATTTTAACGGGAAGCGAGGGGATCAAAAAGGATCTGAAAAAAAGCTATTTATTTGTAGCAAAAGTAGGTAAAAAAATTTTTAATTTGCCTTTTTTGAAAAAATATAAAAATAAGGTTTTGGAAAAAGTTGGAGCAAAAGATTTGGCAGAAAGCGGTGAAAGAGAAGAGATTTTCAGAAAGGTTGTAAATCAAGATTTGCGTGAATTTGCGAAAAATATTAAGATTCCAACGCTTTTAATATATGGGATTAACGACGATGAAACCCCTATTGAATATGGTAAAATTTTTAATGAGTTGATTTCTGATTCAAGGTTAGAGATTATAAAAAACGCGGGTCATTATGTTTTTTTGGAACAAGAGGAGGAATTTTTAAATAAGATGGATTGTTTTTTAAATTAAGCCCAATGGCGCAATTTCCAATTCTCAATTTTCAATACATGACCAATTTTTTAATTTCCAAACAGCTCTGTTTTGAAAATTTAGTAATTGGAAATTGATTGAAAATTAGAAATTGAAAATTGAAAATTCTTTCTTGGCGATATTTATTTCTATACAACAAATTATGCGCAACCCATACATTGACCAACTAAAAACATATTTATACATACTCCAATCGACTGAATACGATACTTGGTCATTTTTTGAATGGCTCAAAAGAACAAAAGGTAAAAAAATAGAACAACAAAAAAAAGAGTTGGTTTGGACGGCAAAGGCGAAAATAATTTTTACGTCTACATTATTATTGTGGGGCTTGGGTTTATTTGGTCTTACAATATATTTATTTTTGCGCCTGAAGTGGTATTGGGCGCTGATTGCAGTTGCGAT
>JBDRHN010000039.1:0-5163 GCA_043816765.1 bacterium
GATGTTATTGATATAGGAATGGTGATGACACAGATGGTTTTTTTTGCGCAGTATCGTTTTCAGTGCAATGGATCTGCCATGATTACAGCATCGCACAACCCCGCTAATTTTAACGGGTTTAAATTGGGGATTGGTTATTCAAAAACTACTTTAGAAAATGATGTTCTGGAAATTAAAAACTATGTTGATAATGATAATTATTTTAAATCAGACACAATAGGAACAGTAGAAAAAAAAGATATTACAGAGGATTATTACCATGATGTTTTAAAAAGAATAAATTTAAAGAAAAAATTCAGAGTAGTTATTGATTCACGGCACGGCACAACGGGAATGTATATTCCTGAAATTTTTAGGCGCGCCGGGTGCGAAGTGGTTGGAAAACACTTAGAAGTTGATGGAAGTTTTCCTGTCGGGACTCCCGATCCAACTGATGAGAATTTTATGATTAGCTTGGGAGAAGTGGTGCGAGAAGAGAAAGCTGATTTGGGTTTTTGTTTTGATGGCGATGGTGATCGCATGGGATTGGTTGATGACAAAGGAAGGCTTTTATGGAATGATGTTATGGTTGCTATTTTTGCTCAAGAAATTTTAGAGAGATTTAAAGGTTCAAAAATTGTTTATAATACTTTGTGTTCGCAGATTGTTAGAGAAACTGTTAAACAGAGCGACGGGGTTCCTATTATTTGGCGAACCGGACATTCTTTTATCAAAGATAAGATTTCCAAAGAAGGGGCGGCTTTTGGCGGCGAACTTTCCGGGCATTTCTTTTTTGCCGATAATGCTTACGGCCATGATGATGGATCTTACGCGGCTTTGAGGATTTTAGAATATCTTTCTGACAAAAATATGTCACTGGCTGAACTTTATGAAACTCTGCCACAGTTTATTTCTTCTCCTGAAATAAAAATCGGATGCCCTGATGACAAAAAGAAGGATGTTATCAGAGAATTGTCTAAAAAGTTTAAAGCTGATTTTTCTGACGCTGAAATTACAGATGAGAATATTATTCCGGGCGATGATGGGGTGAGAGCTGATTTTAGCGATGGCATGATGGTTTTTAGATATTCTCAAAACGGTCCTTATATCACTATTAAATTTGAAGCAAAAGACCAAGAGACTTATGAGGTGAGAAGAAAATATGTCCGAGATATTCTTAAGCTGTATCCTGATATGATATGGGAGGATCAGTTGTGTGTTAATTTAGAGCACCTAAATGCGTCATAATTGTTTTATTGCAAAGGAATTTGCATATTGCTGAGAAAGAATTTTCAATTTTCAATTTCTAATTTTCAATCAATTTCCAATTACTAAATTTTCAAACAAATAGAGCCGTTTGGAAATTGAGAATTGAAAATTGGAAATTAAAATGTATGCTTGGAATATTTGATTCCGGTTTTGGCGGGTTGTCTGTTTTTAAAGACATAGCAAAACTCCTGCCGGAATATAACTATATTTATTTAGGCGATTCGGCGCGCGCTCCGTATGGTTGCCGCTCTCAAAATATTATTTACGGGTTCTCAAAAGACGCGATTGATTTTTTGTTTGACAAAGGTTGCGAGATGATTATCGTCGCTTGCGGAACGGCTTCAAGCGAGGCGCTCCGAAAATTACAGCAAGAATATTTGCCGAAGAAATATCCGAATAGAAGAATTTTAGGTATCATAAGACCTTTGGCGGAGGAGGCTGTTAAAACAACTCGTTTTGGGCGAATTGCCGTTGTTGGGACATTAAGCACCATAGAGTCAAATTCTTTTGCGCGCGAATTAAAAAAGGCGGATTCAGAAAGGAGGCTGAACCTCCAACGTGGAGGTTCAGCCTCCGCGAACTTAGAAATAAACCAAAAGGCTTGTCCGCTTCTTGTGCCTTTGATTGAAGAAGGGTGGATTAAAAAACCGGAGACAAAAATGATTTTGAAAAAATATTTGCGCGAGTTGAAACAAAAAAGGGTTGATACTTTGATTTTGGGTTGCACGCATTATTCTTTGCTTTTTAAAGAATTTAAAAGAGTGATGGGAAAAAATTGCAATGTTTTGGATGGGGGAAAGATTGTTGCAGAGTCTTTAAAAAATTATTTAGAGCGTCATCCGGAAATTGAATCAAAGCTAAAAAAAGAGAGTAAAAAAGTTTTTTATACTACTGATGACGCGGTTGCGTTTGCGAGATTGGGAAGCAGATTTTTGGGGGAGGGTTTTGAGGCGGAGCAGGCGAAGTTGTAAATTGTTTTAATTTTGCTATAATATAATCGTAACCTAAATTATATGCTGGAATTATTTTTAAAACTCATAGAACAGCTCAACAGCTCCGTTTTTGTGTTGCTCGCTATTCTTGTTTTGGCTTTTTGGGCTATTTATAAAATAGCCGCAATGGTTACGTTGTTCGGCGGCTTTAAAGAAGAAAGAGCGGAAACTAAAAAAGATTTAACTGATATTAAAAAAGATGTTGCAAAAGTTACTGCTACTGTTGATTTATTATACCAAAGCCACTTATACCAAAATCACTTGCCTACCGTTAAAAGTTATAGCCCCCTAAGTTTGACCGACAAAGGAAAAGATATATCCGACGCGCTTAAATTGGAAGGAAAAGTTGCAAGCCATTGGTCCGAAATAAAAAGTAAAATTGAAGAAAAAAATCTTTCAAATCCTTATGATATTCAAACAGCATCTTTAGATTTAGCGAGAGATTGTTTTGAGACAATCTTTACAAATGAGGAAAGAAATGAAATGAAACAATACGCATTTAAAAATGGATTGAACATATTAGAATTTTTTCCAATCATAGGTATAATAACAAGAGATAAATTTTTGACGGAGAGAGGCATAAATTTGAGCGAGGTGGATGAACATGATCCTAAGTAGGATTATATAAATAAAAAACGAGGCATCAAGCCTCGTTTTTTATTTTAACTTTCCACCCCCTAAGCTCCATCGCCTTTGCCACTTTTTTAATAGCCAGCATATTCGCCGCAGTGCGCATGTCGGTATTATATTCTTGGCTTATGTTGTAAACATCGTGAAACGCCTTTACCATTATTTTTTTTAGTTTGCTATTCACTTCTTCCAGATCCCAATAGTAATTTGCCAGATTCTGCGCCCATTCAAAATATGAAACCGTTACTCCGCCAGCGTTTGCCAAAACATCAGGAATGACCGGAATATTTTTTTCTTTTAAAATCGCGTCCGCTTCGCAAGTAATCGGTCCGTTGGCAAGCTCTAAAATTATTTTGGCTTTGATATTGTTTGCGTTCTCTTTTGTTATCTGATTTTCAAACGCTCCCAATATTAAAATATCAGCCGGAAGTTCAAGCAGTTCCTGATTTGTGATTTTAGCAAGATTGTTAAACCCGATCACTGACCCTGTTGTTTGTTTGTGATTTTCCAACTCTTCTATATTAAGTCCGCCCTCATTTAATATCCCGCCCTTTGAGTCGGAGACAGCTATAATTTTATACCCAAGCTGCGATAATATTTTCGCGGCGTATTTTCCCACATTTCCAAATCCTTGGATAATTATTTTTGTTTCTTGGGGTATTAAATTTTGTTTTCTTGCAAACTCTTCCAAGATAAAAACTCCTCCCTGAGAAGTTGCTTCAGTTCTTCCGACTGACCCAAAGAGTTCTACTGGTTTTCCCGTAATGCATCCGGGAACATTGTATCCCGCGATTTTGCTGTATTCATCCATCATCCATGCCATAATTTGCGGGTTGGTATTTACATCAGGCGCCGGTATGTCTTTGTCCGGTCCGATGTGTTCATAGATAGCGCGAATATATCCTCGCGAAAGTTTTTCCAGTTCGCCTTTTGACAGCTCTTTTGGATTGACCGTCACTCCGCCTTTTCCGCCTCCATAAGGAATTCCGACGATAGCCCCTTTCCATGTCATCCATATCGCAAGCGCTCTTACCTCGTCTTCGGTTACGTCTTGGTGAAATCTGATTCCTCCTTTGAAAGGTCCCAGCGCGTCATTGTGTTGCGCGCGATAGCCTTTAAAAATTCTTTCCTCCCCGTTGTCCATTGTGACCGGTATTTCTACTTTAACAACATTCCTCGGTGTTTGCAAAAGTTCCAGAGATTTTGCGTCCAAATTGATGATTTGAGCTGTTTTTTTCAACTGCTCCAGCGCATTGTTAAGTACGTTCATAGAGTTTAATTAAGTAATTGATTATTTTTTATTTTCGCGTATAAACTTTCAATTCTATTAAAATGAGGTTCGTCAGCAACAGGTGGTTTGCAGTCATTGGGTTTTGAAAATATCTCTATATCTTTTTCATTCCAACTAAAAAATTCTTTCATTATTTGCGACAATAAGGTCATTTTTTCTAATTTTATTTTCTCATCCTCAATCAAATATGTTTTTTTTAATTCACTAATTATATTTAACGGCATAAAATCTATACCAAATTCTGCTTCAAATCGGTTTATTAATTCTCTCCGATGGAAACCTTTTATCACTTCTTTGTCCATCGGTATTATTTTCGCTTTTTGTTTTTCACCATCTTCGGCTTCCGGTTTTTGGGGACATCTTAAATTTCTTTCCTCCCCAAGATTGATAATTTTTCCATAAGGATTGAGAGGTTGTTCTTTTATTGCTTCCATATTTATTTCATAATTAAAAATAATTTAGAAACCCAAGTATTTATAATAATATATTAGATTTAATTTCTCCTAAAGTCAACTTACCTTGTATAAATGATTTTTTTGTCATATAATAGCTATATGATTACTAATTTTAATTTATGAATATTAAGCATAAAATTATTATTATGTTGGTTGTTGGTTTGTCTGTTTTTGGTTTGTTTGTGTTTTCCAAGATAGATGCGTTTGCGCTAGAAATCGTAAACCCGCTTACTAGCAGTTCAACAGCAGATGTTAAGCCGGAAGTTTTGTGGGGACGCATTTTGAAAGCGGCGCTCGGGTTTATCGGCGTTTTGTCTTTGGTGTTTTTTATTTGGGGCGGATTTTTGTGGATGACAGCGGCTGGCAATCAGGAAAAAGTTAAACAGGGGATGGACACATTGCTTTGGTCTGTTTTGGGTCTTGCGGCGATTTTTGCGAGTTACGCGATTTTGAATGTAGTTATTGATGTTTTTATAAGGACGACGATTCAATGATTTAGTTAATAACTCACCTTACGCAAACAGTTCAATCTGTCATTCCGACCGAA
>JBDRHN010000040.1:0-23748 GCA_043816765.1 bacterium
ACGCTCGGCGCGCCCGGCGATGTTCAGCTTTTGGATGAAATGGAAGAAGACGACACAAAGAAAAGATACATGCACCATTACAACTCTCCTCCATACTCATTCGGCGAAGCCGCTCCAATGCGCGGAACCGGCCGTCGTGAAATCGGACACGGGAGTTTGGCGGAAAAAGCGTTAATGCCAGTTCTTCCTCCAAAAGAAGATTTCCCATACACAATCCGAGTTGTTTCTGAAGTAATGAGCTCAAACGGTTCCAGCTCAATGGCATCCACCTGCGGTTCAACACTTGCATTGATGGACGCCGGCGTGCCAATCACAAAACCGGTTGCCGGAATCGCGATGGGACTTGCCTCAAGCGGAGACAAGTACAAAATTTTGACCGACTTGCAAGACTTTGAAGACGGCGAAGGCGGAATGGATTTCAAAATCACCGGAACCCGCGACGGCGTTACCGCTATTCAAATGGACACAAAAACAGCCGGTCTGACTTTGGAAATTTGTCAAAAAACTCTTGAGCAATCAAAAGAAGCCCGCTTGCAAATTTTGGATGAAATGAAAAAAGCCATCTCCGAACCAAGAGCCGACACTTCCAAATACGCTCCAAGAATTATCACCCTTCACATAAACCCTGACAAAATCCGAGAACTTATCGGCCCCGGCGGAAAAGTGATTAACAAAATCATTGACGAAACCGGAGTTGATATAGATATTGAACAAGACGGAACGGTTTTTGTAACCGGAGTTGAAAAAGAAAGCACTGACAAAGCGTTAAAAATGATTGACGATATCACAAGAGAAGTTGAGGCCGGAGAAAAATTCACCGGAAAAGTTACCCGCCTAATGGACTTCGGCGCGTTCGTTGAAGTCCTCCCCTCCCAAGAAGGCCTAGTCCACGTTTCCGAAATGGCCCCATGGAGAGTTGATAAAGTCTCCGACCTCATAAAAGTCGGCGACGAAGTTCCGGTTATTGTAAAAGAGATTGACGACCAAGGAAGAATAAACCTATCAATCAAAGCCGCCAACCCCGACTTCTTCCCAAAACCAACGGGCGCCCAACCAAGATCCGAGGGCAGAAGTTTCGACGGACCGCGCAGAGGCGGGAATGACAGAGGACGAGAGAGAAGACCGAGAGGGAGGTACTAAAAAACGAATCGGAGTTGGATGCCCGCGTGGGTGTCCAACTCCTTTTTTGGTGATAATTAAGATAAGATGCGGTTAAAAACTCATAAAATAATTTAAAAATAATGCTAATGGTTTTAATCTAATGGTAGATAAAAAAATATATAAAATACCAAACGGAAATTTCGTAATATCTGATGAAATCGGATGTTTATTATTAGCCTTACCTTGTTTTAATATGGAATTAAATCAAAAATGTATCATAACGGAAGAAATTAAAAATAAAATTATTGATAAATATTTCAAGAATGGCAACATACAAGCGTCAGAGTTAAAATCAAATTTTGCACTACTTTTATTATGTCCCGTGTCCAATATACTTAAGCGTAAAAAAACATATTTGATTGAATCTAAACAATCTTTTCTTGGCTTCTCGGGGAAGGCGGTTATATCAGCATTGATGGATTAAAAAATGAAAAATAAAAGCGGTGATGTTCAGGCTTGAATCCAAGAACGCATACTTGACAGAAATATTAAAATGTGCTATTATTTAATATTATAAAAATTTATAAATATTGAGCATATTTTATGAAAAACATATATAAAATAATTATTGCTTCTTTGTGCGTTTATTTATCTTTGGCAGTAAATTGCGCCAAGGCTAATGTTGCTTATTCCAAGGACTTCAGTTCAAGTTTGAACAATGAAAATTTTTTATTGGTAAAAACAGCTGACAATCCGGCAGTTTATTTTATTATCAACAATAAAAGACATAAAATTTTAAACTCGGAAATTTTTATTGATTATGGTTTTAATTGGAATGACATTAAAATCGCAACAAAGGAACAATTAAAACAATATCCGCCGGCTAAGGTTGTTAAAAGCGCCAGCGGTCCAAAAGTTTATTATATTAATGAAGAGCTCAATAAAAAGAAATTTATTCCAAACGCGGCGATTTTTTTAGCTTATGAAAATAAGTGGGGAGACATTTCCACTGTCAGCCAAAAAGATTTGGATAGTTATTCCAATATAAACGTAATAAAAAGCGCAAACAGCCCAAAAATTTATGAGCTGAAAGACGGCATAAAAAAAACTATCGCCAATCCGCAAGAATTTATATCAATGGGTTATAATTGGAACGAGATAGTTGTTGTAAAAGATATTGAAATTGATTATTATCCGACCAAAATAGCAGTCAACAGCGAAGAAGTTGTTGTCGCTGGAGTTGAGTATGACGAAAGCGAACAAGATGAAAACTTTATTTCGCAAATTGTTTCAGGCGGTCGTTTTTTAAGCGTCAAAACCATTAAGCAAGATAAAGATATCGCGGCGCCGGGAGGAAGCATTATTCCAATGTTAGATTTGAAATTAACCGCTGGTTTGGAAAAACCTGTTAATATTAATTTTTTAAAAATTTCCAAAGCTAAAGGAATTAGCTTGATTGATAGTATTATCGTTTATGATAAAAATAATAATGTTTTGGGGAGCTCTAAAATGTCTAATGAAAACTACGTCGATATTAAATTAAAACCCGAGCTTTACATAGCTCCAAACACAAACAAAATTATTCATATCAGCGCGTCTATAAAAAATAAAAATAATATTTCTTATGAGCAATTATTTATAGAGTCTGAAAAAGACATTTCCACTGATGCCGATATTACAGGTTCTTTTCCTTTGGCGGGCGATCGCGTTAAAATTATTCCTGGAAATAATTTGGTCGGCAAAATAGAGGTCGGAACAATAATTGTAAGCGACGGATTGCGCGAAACCAATCTTGGAGAAACTGATTATTTGATTACAAAATTCATTTTCAGCGAAACAACCGGCAATGAGGATGTTTATTTAAAAATGCTAAAAATCACAAATGAAGGGTCAAGCTCTGTTAAATTGGCAAATGTTGATTTGGTTGATCAAGATAATCGTGTTATAGCTACTGTCAAAGAGCCTGCTGGAGAAAATATTGTTTTTGATATGACCCGATCTCCGTATAAAATTCCAAAAGGCTTGAGCAGAACTTTTTCGGTCAGGGCGGATATTGTTGGCGGTGTGGGCGGAAATATTAAATTTGAAATTGAAAAAGAAAATGATATTTTAGCAACTGGCAAAAAGTATTTGTTTGATTTAATGGTTTCCAATAAAGAGGGGGGCAATTTTCCCATCGGACGCGGCAATGGACGATATGTAAATATGGTAAAAATAAATGATGTCGGCATTGCGGTCTACAAAAACGACTTATCGCCGGTTGGCGGTCTGGTTGCGGGTTCTGATGAGAACTCTTTGGGAATATTTAATATTCGCGTAAATGGCTCAACAATAAATTTCACATCCGTCGCGTTGCAAATTATCAATGGCGATAAAGTTAATTTAAAAGGAAATTTAATCGTGAGGGATTATAAAACCAAAAAAGTATTGGGGCAAACCGAGGCTGGTTCAATAAGCGGAAATCAAACAGAAATTAATTTGGATTTTTATCCTAAAATAGAAACAAAGCAGACTTTTGCTTTTGAAATTTTGTCTGATATAGATGATAATGCGACGATTTTGGATACATACCAATTAAAAATAACGGGAATAGGTTATCAAATACCTGGAAGCAATTCCGAGCACAATATTGATTGCGCGGTTGATGGAAATATTTTATCTGTTAAAAAATCTAATTTAGTTATAGACAGCAACAACTCTCTAGAAAATAAAGAAATTTCAGCGGGGAAAAACGCGGTTTTAATCGGCAGTTTTATTTTGCAGGCCGGCGTTGCGGAGGATTTAGTAATTAGTAATTTTAACATCTCGGAAGTTGCGGGATATGACGAACTCAGCTATAGCAAAGGATACAGCAATCTAAAAATTCGTGTTAATAAAAAAGATTACGCAACATATCAAGCTCCCGACGGCGGACAGTTTGTCGTAAATAAGCCATTTGGAATAACGGCTGGAAAATCAGTTTCAGTTGAGGTTTATGTTGACACAACGTCGCTGGTTGATGGAAACGAAATAAAACTTGAAATTAATAATGTGAATGCTTATGGAAAAATTTCAGAATTAGAACCAAGCCAAAAAGGAGGAAATAGCCAAAGTTTTTCTACAAAATTTATACAGAGCAGATTAATAATAGATCAAAACATAAATATGGATGGCGCGATTATTTCGGCTGGGAAAGCTAATCAAAAGATATCAAGTTTCCGTTTTGAAAATAAAGGGGTTGAAAATATTGTTATTAGAAGTTTTACTTTGGCGGAAACAAAAGATTCTGATGAAATTTCTTACGATAATGGTTATTCAAATCTAAAGACCACTGGCAATCATGTTGTCAAAAAACCGATTGCTGGAGGAAATATATTCAGCAATTTTACGATAAAGGCTGGTGCTGTTGTAGTAATTGATGTATATATGAGTGCTGACAGCTCAACTGTCGGCGATGAATTTAATTTAGTTTTGAAGGATATTTTAGTTAACGGCGGAGTTGTTGTTGAGGGCGATTATGTTGTCGGCCAAGGAGTGAGAGTTGTTGGAAATTAATCCGCCAGCTGGGGGATAATAAAAAATAAATCCGATTTCTATTTTGAAAATCGGATTTATTTTTGTTAATTTTTTTTAAAAATGTTATAATTCAATAAACTTTATAATTTTCAACTTTTAACTAGGACGCCTTTATGCAATTTGATTTTATAACATTGGGAAGCGCGACTCGCGATATTTTATATCATATAAAGGGCGGGGTGGTTTTGCCAAAATTTAAAAAAAATGGCGGGCGGGATAGCTTGGCTTTTACGCTCGGTTCAAAATTTGAAGTTGATAAAGCATATTTTAATTACGGCGGCGGAGCAAACAATACGGCGGTCTCGCTGGCGCGGCTGGGATTTTTCGCCGCGCCGATAATAGCGCTTGGCGATGATGATTTTGGAAAAGACATAATACATCATTTGCAAAATGAGAAAATTTCCACTGATTTAGTTCAAATAATCAAAAAACAATCAACGGGGCAAAGCGCGATTATAGTAAGCGAGCAAGATAAAAGATATGTTTTGTTCGCGTATCGCGCCGCCAATTCTAAACTAAATTTTTCTGCTGAAAAATATAAAAATTTAAAAACAAAATGGCTGTACCTTAATTCGTTAAATATCACAGGCTGGCAAAAAATTGTTGGCGATATAATTAAGTATAAACATAAAAATCCCAAAACTAAAATTTATTGGAATCCGGGCAAATGGCAGATTCAGACAAAAAGAGAAGAAATTATTAAATTATTAAAATTGGCTGAAGTTTTGCAGATTAATAAAGAAGAAGCGATCTCGTTAATTAAAAATCCTAAAACAGATATTAATTCTATCATTGAAGATATTTACAAGCTCGGACCAAAGTTGGTTGTAATAACGGACGGAATAAGGGGGGTCTGTTGTTATGACGGAAAAAAATTATACCAGCAGGACGCCAGCAATGACAAGCCTGTTGACACAACGGGAGCTGGAGATTCTTTTGGATCTGCTTTTGCGGGAGGATTGGTTTTATTCAACAACGATATTCAAAAAGCGTTAAAAGCGGGAGTCGCGAATTCCGGTTCGGTTGTCTCAAGGTTTGGGGCGCAGAATGGATTATTGAATAAAATCTCATTATTAAAAAATAGTAACTACTCAGGCATCATCAAGGCGAGGCGCTAATATTAACAATAACCAACAAAACACTATGAGTGAAGAAAAATTATTAGCTCAAGAAACTACGGCGGTTCTTTTTCAGGATGAAAAAGTTTATAAACCGTCAAATGAAGTTATAAGCGAGGCGAAAATTAAAAATCTCAAAGCCGTCTATAAAGCCGCCAACAAAAAACCGTTGAAATTTTGGGAGAACGCGGCAAAAGAGTTAATTTGGGAGAAAAAATGGACAAAAGTTTTAGATAGTTCCAACAAGCCGTTTTATAAATGGTTTGTCGGATCAAAATGCAATATTGTCCAAAACGCGCTTGATCAGCACCAGACAACATGGCGGAAAAATAAACTTGCTCTTTCTTGGGTTGGGGACAATGGAGAAGAGAGAAAATACACTTACGGAGAGCTGAATAAAGAAGTATGCAGGCTGGCTAATGTTTATAAAAAATTAGGAATTAAAAAGGGGGAACATATCGCTATTTATTTGCCAAATATTCCAGAAGCCGCGATAGCGATGCTCGCGAGCGCGAAGATTGGAGCCGTTCATTCCGTTGTCTACGCTGGATTTAGCGCGACCGCTTTACGCGACAGAATTCAAGACTGCGACGCAAAACTTTTAGTTACGACCGATGCTGGATTTCGCCGCGGCAAAACAATTGAACTTAAAAAAATTGCCGATGAGGCTTTGAAAATAAATTGCGCAAAAGTAAAAAAAGTGATCGTAGTCGCCCGCAATCAAGAACCGACGGCGATGAAAGAAGGTCGCGACTTTTATTATCATGAATTAATTAAAGACGCCAAATCCGTCTGCGCGACTGTTATGGTGAACGGACCGGATCCTCTTTTTGTGCTTTACACGTCAGGAACAACAGCGAAACCAAAAGGGGTTGTTCATGATCACGGCGGATATATGACGGGCATTGCGAAAACATTGAGCTGGGTCTTTGATACAAAAGATACTGATGTGTGGTGGTGCGCAGCTGATGTCGGCTGGATTACAGGACACAGCTATATTGTTTACGCGCCTCTAATGCTTGGATTGACATCGGTTATGTTTGAGGGAGTGCCAAATTATCCAGAGCCGGACAGAATGTGGGAAATAGTTGAAAAATATTCAGTAACAATTTTATACACCTCGCCGACAGCTATTAGGGCATTGATGAAATACGGCGATAAATGGCCAAAAATGCACGACTTATCTTCATTGCGCTTACTTGGAAGTGTTGGAGAGCCGATAAATCCAAAAGCTTGGCGATGGTATTATAAAGTAATAGGAAAAGAAAAATGTCCTATAATGGATACTTGGTGGCAGACAGAATCAGGCAATTTTATGATTACACCGCTTCCAACTTTGCCGTTGAAAGCGGGATCAGCTACGTTGCCTTTTCCTGGAATTCATGCTGATGTTGTTGGCAGAAACGGCAAATCGGTTAGGTCTGGGATGGGGGGTTTTCTTATTATAACAAATCCATGGCCTGGAATGTTGCAGACAGTATTCAAAAATCCGAAACGTTATATTAAAACTTATTTCTCGGAAATTCCAGGTGAAAATTATGTGTCCGGCGATATCGCCCGAAAAGATAAAGACGGTTATATTTGGATTCAGGGGCGAAGCGATGATGTTTTGAAAATCGCGGGGCACAGAATAGGAACCGCTGAAATAGAGAGTGCGCTTGTAAAGCATAAAGCAGTCGCTGAGGCGGCGGCAATCGGGGTTCCTGATCAAATCAGGGGGGAAATTGTAAAAGCTTTTATTATTTTAAAGCATGGTTTTTCTGAAAGCGAAAATTTGGTTAAAGAATTGATAAAGCATGTGAGGGTGTCAATGGGACCTATTGTTGTGTTCAGTGGGATTGATTTTGTTGAAAGCTTGCCAAAGACGCGAAGCGGAAAAATTATGAGACGCGTTTTAAAATCAAAAGAGCTTGGGCTTCCGCTGGGTGATACTTCCACTTTGGAGGATTAAAAAATAAAATTAAACAAAAACAGGGAACAAGCACTTGTTCCCTGTTTTTGTTTAGTTCTCTATTCTCTATAATACTCCGCCGCATCTTCTGGCGCAATCGGGTTTATAACAATACCGCTACCGATTTCAACACCCGCCCACACACTTCCTCTTGGCGTGATTTTCATATATAAATGTTGATCCTCATCATTGGTCACTTGGTGAAAATAATAATTATAAGGGAGTCCTAGTTTTCCAATTTTGTTTAAAACTTTTTTTAAAATTTTTGCAAAACTTTTTCTTTCATTATTGTTTAAAAACATAATATTATCTATGTGTCGCAAAGGCATTATCCAAACTTCGTAATTATAAATCGACGCCCACGGGCAAAAAGCGATAATATATTTGTCTTTATATATCATTCGCGGGCCATTGGTTTCTTTTTTAATTACATCGCAATAAACGCAAGTTCCGTTTTCAAGCTTATATGCCTGCGTTCTTTGAGATTTATCAAACAGATGCGGAGGCAAAAAATCAGTGGCAAAAATCTGAGTGTGGGAATGTTGGAGCGACGCTCCTGCTACTCCCCCGTCGTTTTTAAAAATTAAAATATATTCAATTTTTTTATTTTGAGAAATTATTTTAGTCCGCTCCGCGTAAACTTCTAAAAGTTTTGCAATATGCTCAAGGCTTAATTCTTCCAACTCAAGCGCGTGATTCGGCGTTTCAACAATTACTTCTTGGATCCCATAAGCTTTTGGATTATCAAGTGTAACGGCTGGAAATTTATTTTTCAGAACAGCAATATCCCAACTGGTCAAAGAAAATTTATTGTGTTTCAAAAAAGAATATTTTTTAATCACGAGGTCTGACTTTTTTAAATTTTCCGGACAAAAAACACATGACGCGCTTCGTCTATGATCTTTTTTACAAATATCCGTATCATGCGGCCTGTTGCTGCGGCGCGGCGCTATGATTACATATTTTTCCTGAATATAATCTTTGCGCAGTTCGTTTTTGGGTTTTGGCATAGATGTGGGTAATTAGTAATAAGTAAATAGTAATTAGTAAATTTTGTTTTGATATTTTTACCCGCAGGTGTCCGGCATCTCTTTAGGTGTCGAACACTTTTTTGCAATTACAACTGCAAATCTTCTAATTTTTTTATTTTCCTCGCCGTATATCTCTCTTTTTTCAATCTACCAAAAGTATCCCTAAATGTACTCACAAAATTTTCCACAAAATTCTGCGATGGAAATAAATGTTCCAAATCTCTTTTTAAACCCTTCTCAAAATCATTTTTAGTTATAAAAATACTGATTTCATCAAAAATCTCTCCGATGCTATTTTTTATTTTATTTATCTTCAACATATCCTCATTTGGTAAAACTCTTTGCTGCATATACCAAATCAAATCATAAAAATCCCGTCCCTTATAATTTATCTCATCCTCCGCTCTGCCTACGGCAAAACCTTTTCGCGGGCGGTCTAAAATGGCGGCTAGTTTAGATGCAAAAAGAGTCGGCATATCATAGTGTTTAACCACAAAACTTTTTCCATACATATTCTTGGGGGTAAATATTGGCTTTAAATCATTAAAATGCTCTTCATCTTCAGCGCGTATTTCTACTTTAATATTTAAAGTTTCATCTTTATGCAGAGATAATCCTAATTCGTTCATTACGGGAAACTTTAAGAAAATACGATTAATTCCTTTTTCTTTCTTTATGGAAAATTTATCATTTAATTTTAAATCACTGCTAAAGTGTTTTTTTAACTCTTCTGCTAGCTCATTAAAATTTATATTTTTATCCGCCTCAAAGTCCAAATCCTCCGACATTCTATTTAAGTCATAAATAATGCGCGCGCAACTTCCGCCATAGAAAATCAAATCTTTGAATTTTGAATTATAAATAAAATCCAAAACAAAGTAATGCAAAAATTCTTTTAGTTGCGTGCGGATTGCGAGGTTCGGCAAATTATCATCTTTCCCTTCCTCTGCAATTTTTTTCATTTCTAAAATTAAATTATTCATATCATCTAAAAAGTTTATTGCTTAACTCAATTAAAATTTTATTATTAGATAAACTACAATAATTTTTAAATTCTTTTACATCATCATTGGTAAAATTTTCTAAATTTAATCTTTCTTTTTCAGCTATCTGGTCGGCAGTAATTTTTACTTTAAAGTATTTTATATACAAATAATCAAATAGCGCCTTAGAAATAGTTGCAATATAAACAGGTTCATTTTTATATAATAATCTTTCATAGCCAGTGTATAATTTTTCAGATATGGAATAATAAATGAATTCTCCTAATTTAGCAGAGTATTTGCGTGTTGATTTGGTTGTTATTGAAGTAATAGGATACGTGATGTCTGTTAGTATACCTCTGCTCTGCAGAACGTAAGCGCCAGAAACATAAGAAGGATAACGTAAAATATTTGCCAAATAATAAAAATATTCTATTTCTGAAATATGTTTTTCTGAGTATTCTTTTGTAGTGTAGAAGCCCTTTTTTAGTTTTATAACCTCCCCCCTTTTAATTGAACGGCTTACGTTTTGGCAAATAGATGTTTTTTTAAGATGCGGTAAAAACGCCTCTAAATGAGAGGTTCTAAAATAAGGTAGTTTAGTTAGTTTTGTAAGTTCTTTTTTCATATTCTACATTCTATACACTTTATGTATATATTGTAGAACAAGATAAAATATTTGTCAATGTTTACTGTATCCCCTTAAACATCGGCATGCCGTTGGAAGGATTGATTGGAACATAAATAGTTCCCGCTCTGTCTTTGAGTTCATTGATATATAGATATTCAAGATATTTTTCGGTCAAACTTTCGTCAATAATTTTTTGCGCGTCGCGTTGTCCAGCGGCTTGGATTCTTTTTCTTTCCGCTTCTTTTGTTTCCTTGTCCAAAACAAATTCCATTTGTTGCGCGTCTTGGTCAGCCTGCAATTTCTCTTCAATTGATCTTGTGAGTCCTGCTGGCAAAGAAACGTTTCTCAAGAGAACAGACTCAACGATAATCCCGCGCGGATTGATAACTTGCTCAAGTCTTTTTTGTATTTCAATAGTAAGTTCATTTCTTTTTTCAGCATAAATATCAACAGCGTTGTATGTCGCTACAATCTCGCGTATACTCGCGCGTATTTCCGGCCTTATGATTATATCGTCATAATCAATGCCTATGTCTCTATAAACATCAGATGCTTTTTCTTCTTCTAGATGATATAAAACTGTAAGGTCAAGTCCGATGTTTAGACCTTCTTTTGTGAGAGCCTTGATAGAATCATCGCCTTGTATTGCGCCTTCGCTTTGAACAACACTCATTGTGTATTCTTCTGTTCTTATACTCATTTTTGTAACTTGCGCGAATGGATTTACAAAATGAAGACCCGAACGAAGCTCATTGTCTGCAACTTTTCCAAAAAGATGGTAGACTCCTGTTTCTCCCGCGGGGACGACGACAATCATTGTTGCTATCAAAAGCGCGACGATAACTAACACAACCGCTCCCGCGATAGCTTTTTTGGGAAATTCTAAATTTATCATATTTTTAATTTTTCCTTCCATAGAATCAAGATCTATATAGCCCCGATCAGAATGGTCAGATGATGAATTAAATTTATTATAAGAAATTTTTTTTAATTTTTTAATTTTAGGAACGATAAATAGAGCTAGTAAAAAAACTATAATAAATAGAATTATCTGCGGTAAAAAATCCGCAATTAATCTAAGAAATACAAACAAAGCAAAAAATATTGCTATGTTCCTTACAAATTTTTGTTGGCGGGTTGGATTCATTTTGTATTATTTATTTTCTTTATATTAAGCTTAACATACTTTTTCTTTGAAGTTAAAGCCTGTAAAAATTGTCATTCTGATCCCAGAATGACAGTAAGAGGCGCGCTGACACCTGAATAGTTGCATAATTTAACTTTACATTTTTTTAACCTTTTTGTAAACCTCTATATACTCCTTTGCCGCGTGCTCCCAGCTAAAATCTTTTGTCATACAATTTTTAACCAGTTTATTCCATGCCTTTTTATCATTATAAACTTTAACCGCTTTTTTAACAGCACTCATCATTGCGGCGGAATCATATTTTTGGAACACAAATCCAGTTGCATTTTGTAGAGACGCATTGCAATGCGTCTTTACTTTATAATTCATCACAGTATCTTTCAGCCCGCCCGTCGCTCGCGCAATCGGAACTGATCCATATCGCATAGCGATCAGTTGCCCCAACCCGCACGGCTCATAGCGCGATGGCATTAAAAACATATCTGATCCCGCGTAAACTTCTTGCGCCAGTTTGGCGTCAAACCCGATTTTAACGCCAAAAATATTTGGATATTTTTCTTTCGCCGCGGCAAAACCTATTTCATATTTAGACTCCCCGCTTCCTATGAGAACAAATTGGCAGTTTAGTTTCGCGATATTTTCAATTGAATCAAGAATCATTTCAAGCCCTTTTTGCGGCACTAATCTTGTAATCGCGGCAATTAACGGAATATTAGGATTAATTTCTAAACCAAAAATTTTCTGCAGATTTTTTTTATTTATTATTTTTTTGTCCAATGTTTTTAAATCATATTTTTGTTTAATCGCAGAATCTGTTTTGGGATTGAAAATTTTAAAATCAAGTCCGTTGATAATTCCAACCAGCCTGTCCTCCTTTTTTCTTTTTTGTAAAATTTTTTCCAGTCCTTCCCCATATTCTTTGGTTAAAATTTCTTTCGCGTAACTGCCGCTCACCGTTGTAACCAAATCAGCGTCCGCGATTCCTTGCGCCATTGAATTTGCTCTTTTGAAATCAAGCAAATCTTGCGCGCTAATATTAAATTGTTCTAATTCATCTTTTGACGTTTTGCCTTGATACGCTAAATTATGAATTGTATAGACTGTTTTTATTTTTTGAAAAAATTTATCTTTGGTTGCAAGTTTTTTCAACATTAACGGAATAAGCGCCGTATGCCAGTCGTTGCAATGAATAATATCGGTCTTGAAATCTATCGTTTGCATTGATTCTAAAACAAAACGGGAAAAGAAAAAAAATCGCTCCACATCGTTTTTATATCCAAAAAAATTTTTAAACTGGAAAAAACGATGATCAATAAAATATATTTGCCCCTTGCTGTCTGGAAGTTTTGAAACATAAAGATCAAAATGTTCAGTTGTATTTTTTAATTTGACCGCGATATTTTTTTTAAACAATTTTAATTTGTATTTTTTGTCATCAATCGCTTTGTAATTGGGCATAATGACGCGACAATCAGCGCCAAACTCGTTTAGCGCTTTTGGCAATCCCAAAGAAACATCCCCAAGCCCGCCGCGTTTCAGAAACGGAGCGCATTCGTAAGACGCGAAAAGGATTTTTAGTTTTTTGTTCATAGTAAATTAATTTTATTTCATTAAATCTTCCAGTTCACATGAAAGCAGAGCCGAGCGATTAAGAACAATCTGTTCTTTTCTATTAAAATTATCGGCTTTCATGCGAATGGTTTTTGTGGTAATTTCATTACCAAGCATAATATTGTTTGCATTTTTAAAATAATCTTCTGTTTTTTGGTAAAAAAGAGTTGCGTACTTTTTTAATCTATCATTAAGTCTATTTTTCATATTTCCGGTAACTAATTTCAATATTTCAGCATCCGCTCCCGCAATGTCATTAAGTTTTTCTTTCAAAAAAATAATAAGCTGTTAAGTGTTTCCTCCCCCACCCAGTTCAATATCTTCTCAACCAATTTAAAATCCGGAAGTTTTTTGACCTCAATAACAAGGCAAGACAGTTTGGTTTTTTTAATTTCTTTTAAATATTCTCTTTGCTGTTTTATGTACCAGCTTGGTTCGCGTAAAATTCTTTCATAATGCGGGTATAAATTTAAACGGTCTTTGATTCTTTTTTTTAATAATTTCTCGTCTTCATCAAAAACGCACAAAACGATTTTAAAATTATTATTTAATAAAAATTTTTCAACCACTTCATATTTTACCTCTTTATTTCTGCGCAGGCGATTATATACAATATCTGAAATATGAAATTTCTCTAAAAGAATATTTTTATTTTTTAATTCCTCTAAAATTTTGCAATAATGTTGAATAATCGGTTTTCCGTGTTTTGTTCCATAAACTCCGACATCGCAATTAAACCAATGGCATCCGTCCAAAATAACTTTGCTTTTGTTATATTTTGATTCAAGATGATCATAAACTTGCGACATCAGCCAGCTTTTCCCTGACAACTCCGCTCCTTCAAAAATAAGATGTGTCGATTTGTTTTTCATAATTTTTGATCTATATATTGTCTAAAATTCAAAACGCGCGCCTGATCGTCGGGCTTGATTAGAAAAGGAAGAACATCGCGCGTTAAATCTTGCATATCCATATCTGCTGTGAAATTCAATAATTTTTCTTTTAAGTCAGTTTTATTTTTTATTTCTAATTTTAATTTTAAATATTCAAAATTAAAATCAGCAAATCCCATTAAATAAACCATGTCAAAAAAATCACGCCCCTTTGCTCTTTTCCGCCCCAAAATCGCGGCGACTTTTTGCGATAAAATTATATCAGCTGAAGTTATTTTTATATTTCTAAATACGTCAAATTTTTGCAATAAAAAATTTTTTGGTTCGTATTTAAAACCATGCGGAGCGGTATCAACATTAATAAGAATTTTTTCGTTTGCAAATTCGCTTAAATTATTTTCATGCAATACTTGCGGAATTTTTATGTAACACCGAAATGCTCCCTTGAATACATTTCGTGTTTCCACTTCATAGCCCTCATAAGACAGCTCTTTTTTAATGACTGATGATAAATTTTCAAATTCTTCAATATTTAGTTCAAAATTATCAAAATCAAGATCTTCAGAAAACCTTGTGCTGCCATAACATATTTTAATAGCAGTGCCTCCTAAAAACGACAATTTCCGCCCAACTTCGCTTTTAAAAATTATGTCTAATATTTTATATTGCAAATACTCCCGCAAAATACTGCGATCAAATCCGTCTAATCGTGGGTAATATTTTTTTAATTCTTCAATGTTAATCATTTTTTATATTTAAAATTTTATTTAATATTTTAATTTTTTTTGTTAAAATTTTTGAATTAAATTGCTGTAAATAATTTTTTAATTTTTTTTGATCTATAATTTCTTTGTATTCATATTCATTTACGCGCAATTCGTATAAATCATTTTCATTTTTTATATCTTTTCTTGAATACAAAAAATCAAGCAGGGCTTTTTCCGGTTCTGCGATCTTGAAAGCTAAATTATTGAATTTAATGAATTTATATCCAAAGAAGAATTGTTCTTTTATGCTGCGATATAAAAAATTTCCGATTTCTCCGTTATATTTTTTTGTTTTCTTAGAAGTGATACTTGTTCTCCAAAACACTATTTCAGGAATTAATGAATAATAGTTCAACGCAAATTCTAAACTTAGATAAGATGGCTCGCATAGTTTGTTGGCGATGAAATTAATTTCATAATCAGTGAATTTTCTGTTTTTTATTATATAAAATTTATTTATCACTTTATCTAAATAACCATTTTTTTGCCACTCATAAAGCCGCCGCGTATCAAAATCCGGATAAATATTTTTTATATTTTCTAATTCAATTAAAGGATAATCTTTAAATTTATTATAAAAATCTATATACTTCATTTCATTTTTTAGTTATTTTTAACTAATCTCTGAAATAATTATATCAAATTAAGTTTTTGCTGTCAAATCTTCTGCTTCTTGTTTGCTTAAAACCTCAAACCCCCCCTCTTTTAGATCGCCCAATTTTAAACCGCCAATTCTGACACGTTGCAAATCTTTAACATCATACCCCATTTTTTTAAACATCTCCCTGATTTGGCGTTTTTTGCCCATTGTAAGAATTATTGAGAATTTATTGTTGTTTAAATATTTTATCTCTTTTGCCTTTGCCATGCCGTCCGGTATTCTTATTCCCGATTGAAATTTCTCTAAGATTGTTTTAACCACCCTCCGCCGGCTGGCGGACCCCTTGTCGGTGGGGATTATTGAAACCAAATATTCCTTTTCATGTCCAAAACTCGGATGCGTTAGTTTTTGGACAAGGTCTCCGTCGTTGGTGAGCAGAACCAATCCGCGGCTGTTTTTGTCTAATCTGCCCGCCGCAAAAAGCCTGTTGGTATTTTGTGGAAAAGCTGTGAGAAGTTCAAAAATATTTTTTTCTCCTTTGAATTTTCTGTTTGTGCATGTGTAGCCGATCGGTTTATTGAGTTTAATATAAATCAAATTTTCTGGTTGTTCTGGCGAATAGTTAAGGACTGTCGTTCTGTTTTGGGCAACGACTTCAACTTTATCATTTTCGTCAACTTTCATTCCCAGTTCAGCTAATTTCCCGTTTACTTTTATTTTTTTTTCTTTAATTAAATCGCCGGCTTTTCGTCTTGAACAATGCCCGCTGGCGGCGATGAATTTTTGTAAGTTTATTTTCATGGTTATTAAAATTTAAACTTGAACACTTTTAAATTACTCTAATAAATATTTCATTTACTTTTAGCAAACTATCTTGGCGGCTTCATTGCTTCATTGTTGCATTGTTAAAACCTGCAACAATGAAGCAATGAAACAACAAAGTTGTTTTAAAAGATAAAATTAGTTAATTTGTATATACTATTCAAAAACGCTAAGTTTGATTAAACGTTAATTTCCGCTCCCCGCTCTTTTATAAAACATTAATTTTAAAAACTCATTACAAACAAAATAAACGGCAACAAGCGCTAGTATAAGCGCAAGATGCGGAAACGTCGGGCGCGTAAAATGGAAAACCTTTTCCCCGAAAGAACTGAACGGAAGCCATATTGTGGCAACCGCGGCAACAACAGTTAATGATATTAAAGACGTGGACGGCGTGGTTGCTTTCAAGAAAAAAGACTTGGTGCGAATGGAAAAAATCAGAACAAGCTCTGTGAGTATGCTCCCGATAAACCAATTTGTCTGAAGAACCGCGGGTGAAATTTTGAAAAACAGCGCGAAAAATATAAAGTCAAAAATAGTGCTCAAAACGCCCAGAACAATAGAAAACAAAACTATCTCTTTTACTTCATACTTTTTGGGCGCGACAAGCTCTTCTTTATCAACTGTGTCGGTGGCGATTGAGATCATCGGCGAATCAGAGAGCAGATTCAAAAGAAGTATTTGAACGGGGAGCATCGGCAAAAAATCTACTATCAAAGAAGCGGTCGCAACAGCGAAAAAATTGCCGAAGTTGGAAGTGAGGGTTGATTTAATATATTTGGTGGTGTTAGCAAAAATTTTTCTTCCCTCTTCAATTCCGTCAAGAATTACAGTTAAATTCTTCTTGAGAAGAATAATATCAGCCGCTTCTCTTGCCACGTCCGCAACAGTATCAACAACAATTGAAACGCTCGCTATTTTTAAAGCTGGCGCGTCATTAATTCCTTCACCCAAAAATCCCACCACATTATTTTTTTGCAAAGTTTCTATAATAGAATATTTTTGTTCCGGTGAAACGCGGGCAAATACTGAGAATTTTTTTAAGGCTTCAATCCTATTTTCTTCATCCAGTTTTTCCCAAGCCGATCCCGTCATAACTTCGGTGGGAAACAAAACCAGTCCGATTTGGTGAGCAACAGCTCCGGCAACATCAGCGCTGTCGCCTGTTATAATTTTTACTTTCACGCCCAATTTATTCGCCTTTTCCACAACTTTATAAGAACTTTTTTTAATCGGATCAACAAACGAAATAATTCCCAAAAAATTATAATTTTTCTCTTTTTCCAAATCAATATCTTTTGTTAAATTTTTTTCTATGTCTTTTTGAGCGACAGCCAAAACCCTATGCCCTTGCTCTCCTTCCATTTTTATCCATTTTTCAATATTGTGTTTTTCTTGAGTGGAAATGTTGTGGCAAAAACGAAGCACCTCTTCCTGAGCTCCGCGGGTAATCATCTGAACTTTTGTTCCCTGTTGAACTAAAACGATATTTCTTCTGGTTCTGGGATTAAAAGGCTCTTCATCTAATTTTTTAAAATTTACAAAGCAAATTTCTTGTTCTTTTTTTAGTTCTTGGCACAATGCAACATCAAAAGGCTCCAGTCTTTTTTTCTCATCAAACGCCGACGCTAAATTCGCGGCAATTAATGTGTCTTCGGGAGAGTCGGAATAAAAATTCGCCACTTTTAGTTTGTTTTCTGTAAGGGTTCCTGTTTTATCTGTGCATAATATTTCAATCCCGCCCAAATCTTCAACAGCTGATAAACGTTTGACTATTACATTGTTTTCGGCTAAACGTTTAGCGCCTTGCGACAGAGAAAAAGTGGTTACAAGCGGTAATGCTTCCGGAATTACGCTGATAACAAGGGCGATAAAAAATACAACTAATTCAATAAAATTAATATTCCCGCCTTTGATTAACAAATTGGCGGCCAAAACTATAACAAGGGTAAGGGCGACGAGTTTTAATATAAATTTTGAAAATCTTGAAATCCCTTTTTCAAATTCGCTAATGTGTTTTGTCTGTGTTGAAAGTTTGGCAATGTTTCCAAGCGCCGTATTTTTTCCTGTCGCCAGCACAACGGCTTTTGCCTTGCCGCCCAAAACGTCTGTTCCCATAAAACCGAGATTTAATGCCTGATAATAAGCTGTCGCTTTTGTCTTTAAGGTATTTTCGTTCTTGTGAATATTGATCGATTCGCCGGTCAAAACCTCTTCGGCGATTGTTAGGTTGTGTTGTTCTATAAAACGAACATCGGCCGAAACTTTGTCTCCCGTTTCCAAAATCATAATATCGCCGGGAACCAAATCTTTTGATAAAATAACTTCCACTTTTCCATCGCGCAACACTTTTGCCTTTGGCATTGAGTATTTATTCAAAAATTGCGCTGTTTTTTCAGAACGATATTCCTGATAAAATCCAAGAATTGTATTGATAGCCAAAAAGATAAAAATCATCAATGAATCAAAACGTTCTCCCAATGCCAATGTGATTGCCATTGCAATCAAAAGCAAATATATAAAAGACGAATTAAATTGGCGAAAAAAAATCTTAAGCGCGCTCAATTTTTTGGATTTTAGCTCATTAAAGCCATATTTTTTAATCCTTTGCTGAACCTCGCTTTTTTTTAATCCTGTTTTATCGTCAGTTTTCAGTTCCGCTAAAATATCTTTTGTCTCTTTAATTGAATAGTCAAAAATTTTCATGATATTAAATTATTGATCCCGCCCATAAATTTTTGAGAAAAATTTTCCATGGCATAATTGTTATTCCTTCAACTTCCCGCATCTTTTTATCTAACGAAACAACAATTGTTTTTTTAGGGTTATATTCTTCTTTAAATGCCTTTATTCCCCGTAAATGTTGCGAGTGAACCTCAGATGCGCCTTTTACTTCAACTGCGGCATCTTGATCGCCAAGAATAAAATCCACCTCAAACCCTGATGCGGTTCTCCAATATGAAACCGCATATTCTAATCCAGAGTAATGGCTATGAGCTATTATTTCTTGAAAAATAAAATGTTCAAAGGCCCGGCCGAATATTTCACTACCAGCAGAAATAACCCCTCGCTTAAGAAGTGTGTTAGCAATGCCAACATCAAACAGATAAAATTTTGGCGCTAAAATAACACGCCGTTTTGGTTTTTTTTGAAATGCCGGCACAAAACGCGCCAAAAGCGTATCTACTAAAATCTGAAAATATTCTTTAACAGTCGGACCGCTTACACCGCATTCTCGCGCAATATTAATAAAATTTATCACCTCCCCATTGCTGAATGATGCGGCTTCAAGAAAACGAGCGAAAGCCGGAATATTTCGAGTAAGCGCTTCAGCGGCGATCTCTTCCTTTAAATAATCTCCCACATACGAACGTCCCATGGGCGCCATATTATCAGCCTGATAATGCCGAGGCAGGCAACCCTGATTAAGCGCTCGCATAAGATCAAAATCAGGAATTTCTTGCGACACGAGAGGAAAAAGTTGATACTTTAACGCTCGTCCTCCAAGAAGATTCCCGCTGCCGCGCCTAAGCTTCCTTGCGCTTGAACCGCATAAAATGAATTGTATATTTTTGTTTACAATAAGCCATTGAATTTCATCAAGAAGTTGAGGTATTTTTTGCACCTCGTCAATAATTACGGGGGCAGTTGGGCGGTCGGCGAGAAGTTCTTCCCTGAGCAGTGATGGTTTACGATTAAGCCGTTCAAATTCATCAGATAAAAGCAAATCATAATATGGAGAATCTGTAAATAAAGTTTTTAAAAGCGTGCTTTTGCCGCTTTGGCGAGGTCCCCACAAAAAACAGCTTTCTCGTTCTAAACCGTGAAATTTTTGCAATCTTTGATACATATATTTTATAATTACATGATATTTAAAATATCTATTTTATTTTATCATATAATTATAAACTTGTAAAATTTTAGTCTTTTAGTCTTTGCAAATAAAAACCCCTATTTCTGGGGTTTTTAAATAGATAACTCAACCTCTGCATTTTTTTAAAAGCGTTAAAGTTGAGTAAATAAAAAATTTTTTTAATCCACTTGCGCCACATTATAAAATTTCACAGATTGAATTTGTGTTTTTCCTTCAATAGCGCCATGTTTAGTGGTATAGTGGTTCCATTCTAAATTCACCCGATGCTCCGCCGCAGTCTCCCCGCGGGGACTGCGGCACGGGAACGAAATAGTCTTGTTTTGTTTGCTCCCAACGCGCGGGAGTCCTCTGCGGAGAGACTCCCGCGGAGCAGTAAATGGAATACACAACAAGATGAGAGGTCAAAAATATTATTTGAAGAGTATCCTGAATTGAAAGAGGCTTATGATATTTCAATGATGTTTCGCGGATGCTACGAATACAGCAAAAACATTTTTGAAGCCAAGAAAAAATTAGACGAGTGGTATAAAAAAATAGAAGATAAAAAAATGGATTATTTTCTCGTCGCCTCAGAATCAATTCGTTTGCATGAAACGACCGTGCTGAATTATTTTATTAACAGAAGCACGAATGCTTCAGCAGAATCGTTTAATGCAAAGTTGAAAGGTTTCAGGGCTTTGGTCAGAGGTGTGAGAGATAAAACTTTTTTTCTTTTTAGAGTTGCTAAGTTGTACGGATAAGTCTATTTACTCCACCTAAATTGCGTATGAGCCCAAAAATTGTGTGCGGTTCTTTAAACCACCAATTCAAAAGGGCTTTTGAAGTTTCGCTCGCGTCTTCATAATTGTTTTTTCGCCACTCGGCTACTTTTTCCCGCAATTCCGGCACCAAAGGCGGCAAAAGCTTTTTATAACCTTCTTTGCGTAAATCTTCGTCAGCAGGAAACCACCTGATTGACGGATCAAGTATTTGGAATTTATCTTTGGGAAAATTTTTGTGTAAAGCCATAGTGGATAAACTTATTTGTTAGAATTAACTAATTATCAACTAATTTAAATCCTTATTTTTAGCCATTTTTTGAATAATTTTCAACTAAAAATGACGGCTATTAACTAATTTACATCTTTTTTGATAACCCAAAATCCTGAACGTCGCCCGCCCTCATGTCTTATTTTTCCTTCAATTCGCAACTCGTAAAGAAAATTGGCTATATCGCCTGGTTTTAGTTCTGGAAAAACATCGATGAATTCTTCCTTTTTTCCCTTTCCTTCGCGGCGGATATGTTCCAAAATAAGTTCTTTTTTCTTTTCCCTGCTAATCCCCCTGATCCGAGTATATACACCCGGTTTCTCTTGGAAAGAATAATATTCGTGGGATAAAACATATTGAGATCCGCTAGTTTTGCCAATCTTCTCTATGATGCCAAATTCTAAAAATTTATCCTTGAAGTTAATGCCTTTCATCTTCTGTTTTTCCCTGATTTTTTCCAATTCCAAAATCTCTTCGAATGATAGCGTGATCTGCTTTTGATTGATTATTTTCTCCAAAAATATTATAAATTCCTTGTCTTTTACTTCCGCGGGAATATTCAAAATTACGGAATAGTTATCGGTTCCGGAAAAATCAGGCAATCCTTTCCCTTCGCGTATTGTGTTGCCGAAAATGATATCCATTCCTTGTCCTGAGCGCTCCACTAATCCTGCCAATTGAAAAATTTCCGCGATACGGCGATTTCTCCACTCTGATCTTTCAAGAATATTCTCCGCGTTTACTCCATTCACAAACCCGCCGGGACTTTGTATAGATATTTTATCTGGTGCGGCTTTGATAAATATGGAGGCTGATTGGATATGATAATCTCTATGCGCGATCGCGTTTGCAATCGCCTCCCTGATAGATTCCTCATTAAATGCCGCGACTTCACGCTGGACGAATCCCTCGTGATATGGAAATCTGCTGTTTCTCGCGTTGATATTTTCCCACACTTCATTATAGATCTTGAAAAACGGTTCGCGCCATTCTTTTCTGGAGTCATGCCGGATTTTTTGCGTCTGGCGCCATTCGAAAATTATTTCTGCGCAAGGAAGCAATCCATCGATTTTTTGCTTCTTGCCGAAAAGTATCAATGCGGCGTTATTCAGCCCGTCATCATTCAGCGCCCCGATTGATCGCAAAGTTTTTTCGGCCGAAAATTCCGAATATTCTTTTTTCTTTTGTTTTTGCGCCCAAAGTTTTTTGAAGTTATCAACTGCTTCTTCGTCTATGTCAGAAAGCGCGAAACCTTTCACTGTTTGGCAAGAAAAATCCGGTTCTGTCTCATTCAAAATTTCTTTAATTTTATCTTGGCTCATTTCAGCCAAAGAACTGCCGGCGCGCATTGGATATTTGTAATCTCCGCTTGATTTTATTATTGAGCCAATTGAACGGCTGGGAATATGAAAAATGAGAATTCTCTTTTCTTTATAGATTTTTTCCTCTACGTCTATCCTTATGCCGAGATTATGCAATAAATCGTGAGACAAAGTATCATCTGTTCCTTGAAACGCTTTAGTTCCGATAATATTTTTATTATTCTCTACGCCCAAAATCAATTTTCCTCCGCCTTCATTTGCCAGCGCCGCGCAATAATCAGGCAAATCTTTCGTTTTGCTAAAACTATTTTCCGCTTTTTTGAATTCCAAACTCAACCCCTCGGGTTCTTTCAACCATTTTTCAAATTGCTCATCAATTGTTTGGTTTTTTGTCATAAACAGTTTGGGAAATTTTTATATAGTGCCACAGTGTTATTTCTTTTCCATTAAATACTGCTGAATTTGTTTTTGCTGATCCAATATTAACTGCTGATTTTTTTGATTTTGATCCAGAAGTTCTTGATTAATTTTCTGTGTCTGTTCAACGGATTCAGTTTTTTCTGAATATTCTTTATATGTTGCAGAATTAAAATGAAAAGAGTCAATAATTAAGGTTGCGACCATTACTAATAAAATTATAACGACACTAAGTAAAATATAATTTATATCTTTTAATTTAGATTCGGCGGATTTTAGTTTATCCCCTAATAACTCAAATTCTTTATAAAAAATACGCCTTGCAACAGCTTCGTCGGTTGTTTCAATATTACTTAAATCTTCTTTTTTAATTTCTCTAAGCATGTTTTTATCTGAAAAAACCTTTTATTATGTATAAATCTCCTTTTTTTTCAATCGCCATATCTTTGTCTTTATACATAAAAAAATCAATACCACCAAAAGTAACAGTAGGACCAAAAGAAATGCTATTTTTACCCAATTGAATACCGTTTATATAAATATCAACCATGGGTGTAATCGTCCCATTTTCATTTGTTCTAAAAATTTCATTAAATTTATATCTTTCCATATATTTTATATATTAACTTCAATCACCTTCGTCGTATCATTTCCAAAAATATCAATCACTTTAATTGCGATTTTCATTTTGCCTTTTTGAGCGTCTTTGAAAGCGGAAGTCAACTCAAGCGACCGGTCTTTTTTGGTTCTAAATGATTGCCATTCGTTTTCAAAAATATAACTTCCTGTCCATTCTTCTTTTTCTTTTCCTGTTTTTTCGTCAACTACACGGACGATTTCCTTTTTGCTTTCAAACTCAAAATCTACCGACCAATAATCAATCCAGTCCGTCCAT
>JBDRHN010000041.1:0-8825 GCA_043816765.1 bacterium
CCACAAATAATTTTTTATTTAAATTTTTTATTGTCGTTTATTTTGTAACCACGTTGTGTACGGTTTGTCATTTGCCCCATCGCCGCCTGCGTATACACACCCCTTTGGCGTGACTCAACGACGGCGGTAATTTGATTTATAAAATTAAAAGTGTATAATAAAACAATGAAAAAACAACCAAAAACAATCATTTTTGATTTTGACGGAGTTCTCGTTGACACATATCAAATAGTTTATGGCATAAATAAACAATCTGATCCGCAAATTAGCGAGGAAGAATTTCGCGCGATGTTTGATGTGAATTTTTATAATTCTAAAAGACCGCGAGAACCCAAATTTTCTATAGATTTTTATAAAGAATTTTTGAAATATGAAGAAAATATAGTTATTCATGAACAAAATCGCCTAACATTGAAAAACCTCTCAAAAGAAAACACCCTTTCCATTAATTCTAGTAATATTAATGATATTGTAGGAAGGGTGTTAAACAACAACAAGGCATTAAATTTTTTTTCAAAGCTATACGGCGTTGATATTCACAAAAGTAAAGTAGAAAAATTTAAAATGATTTTTTCAGATTTCAAAACAACCCCGGATAAATGTCTTTTTGTGTCAGACACAGTCGGCGACATTTTAGAAGCGCGCGAAGTTGGAATCAAAAGCCTAGCTTATGTCGGTTTTGAGAGTTTTCACCCCAAAGACTACATAAAACAAGCAAAACCGTATGGATATATAGAGAATTTGTCGGAAATAGAGGGGTTTATTTGACAAAATTCAACAAAAACAGGAATGTCAACCCCACTATTAGCAAAAATATTGGGACTGGCAATCTAGATATTTATAAAAATACGCTTGACAAAGTATCTCTATTTGTTATAATTCAACCAGTCAACTATATGAATTATTATAAATTCAACCAGTCCAATTTATGTTAATCAAAAGACAAGCATACAATTTATTAAAAGAAAAACTCCAAGAAAATAAAGTGGTTTTGCTTTATGGACCAAGAAGAGTTGGCAAAACAACCCTTCTAGAACAAATAAAAGAAGAGTTAAAAAATAAAGAAAATATTAAATTTGTTACTGGTGAAAATTTAATAATTAAGAACGAACTTTCAGCGCAATCAATAGAAAAATTAAAAAATTTTATTGGTGATAGCAGTTTGTTAATTATTGACGAGGCGCAGAAAATTCCAGAAATTGGTCTTAATTTAAAATTAATTGTTGATCATATTCCCAAAATTAAAGTTATTGCCAGCGGCTCAGCATCTTTTGCATTAGCCCAAAAAGTCGGGGAACCGCTAACAGGCAGAAAAAAAACCGTCCATCTTTATCCCGTTTCAGTAAAAGAAATAATTGATTTTAAAGACAAAACTTATTATAAAGAAATTTTTGAAAGTTATTTAATTTTTGGCGGTTATCCTGAATTATTCAGTTTGAAATCTGAAAAAAACAAGAGAGAATATCTTGGCGAACTGATTAGCTCCTATTTATTTAGAGATATTTTTGAAATAGAGCAAGTTAAAAACCCCAAAAAAATTACCGACCTATTAACTTTGATAGCTTTTCAGATAGGAAAAGAAGTTTCTCTTACTGAACTTGGCAATTCTTTAGATTTACACGCCGATACTGCAGGACGTTATTTGGATTTAATGGAAAAAGCGTTTATTCTTGTGAATATTAGGGGATTTAGCCGTAATTTAAGAAAAGAAATTGCAAAGACATCTCGTTATTATTTTTACGATAATGGGATTCGCAACGCGCTAATTAATAATTTTAATTCTCTAAATTTAAGAAATGACGTTGGGCAGTTGTGGGAGAATTTTATTGTGATGGAAAGATTGAAAAAGCAAAATTACAAACAAATTTTTTCCAATAATTATTTTTGGAGGACTTATGACCAAAAAGAGATTGATTGGGTGGAAGAACGGGATGGAAAACTTTTTGGCTACGAAATTAAATGGGGAGATAAAAAAGTAAAGGAACCGAAAATTTGGAAAGAGACATACAACAACGCAGAATTTCAAGTTATCAATCAAGAGAATTATTTGGATTTTGTGGTTTAAAATCTGTGTTAATCTGCGCCCGAAGGGTCAGTGTTTGTCTGTGTCTAATTGTTTAAAACAAATAGCACACAGATAAACACAGAACTTATGCACAGATTAACACAGATTTTAAATAAGCGACATTAATTAAATTTTATGAAAGTTCAAAAATTAGACGGCGCAAATATGGATATTGATTTAACATCCGAGAGCGAGATTTCATGGAAACAAAGCAAGTGTCCGTGGAACGAAGCTGACGGTGTTAATACCCACAAATGCGCTATAAAAAATATTTCTATTTGTGATTATTTTTGCGGCATTGAATATCTTGATAATGTTTTATGTTGCTATCCGGAAAAGAACACAACAAAGGATAATAAAAAATTAAAATAACTTATGAACATAGAAACAATCATCGGACTTGAAATCCACGTTCAGCTGAAAACAAAATCAAAAATGTTTTGCTCTTGCGATAACACAGGCGAGATGCAAGAAGCAAATTCAACCGTTTGCCCTGTTTGCATGGGGCACCCCGGCACGCTCCCCGTTGCCAACCAAGAAGCAATAGACATGACTGCAATGGTCGGTATGGCTTTGAATTCCCAAATTCCAAAGCAATTCAATTTTGAGCGAAAAAATTACTTTTATCCTGATCTGCCAAAAGGATATCAGATAACATCAGCGACAAATCCGCCCGCTATCGGCGGATATCTTGAAATTGAAGTTGAAGGAGAAAACAGAAAAACAAGATTCCACCACATTCACCTTGAAGAAGATGCCGGCAAACTGTTGCACGACGAAAAAAACAGAAATTACAGTTTTGTTGATTACAATCGCGGAGGCACCCCCCTGCTTGAAATAGTAACAGAGCCCGATATTCGCTCTCCGTTGGAAGCGAAAATTTTTGTCCAAAATCTGCGTCTGCTAATGCGTTATCTCAACATTAGCGGCGCGGACATGGAAAAAGGGCATCTTCGCTGTGATGCCAATATTTCCATGCGCCCGGCAGGCGAAGAAAAACTATATCCAAAAACGGAAATAAAAAATTTAAACTCATTCAAATCCATAGAAAAAGCATTAGAATACGAAATAAAAAGGCAGACAAAATTATGGGATAATGGCGAGCCGGAAATGCGGCAGACAACTCGGGGCTGGAGCGATGTTGAAATGAAAACAACCGAACAGCGAAGCAAGGAAGAAGCCCAAGACTATCGCTATTTTCCCGAACCGGATTTGCCCCCAAAAGATTAGAAGAAATAAAAGCCAACACCCCTGAACTTCCCCAAGCCAAATTGAATCGTTTTATTCATGAATTTGGCTTTGACCGCCAAGAAGCAAAAGAGCTAATCAATGATAAATTTTTATCTTTTTATACCGAGCAGATTATTTCCGAGCTAAAGGCATGGCTGGTTTCTTTGCAAACCGTTGAAGGAAGCGAACAGGAAATTTGGCATAGCAACAAAATAAAACTGGTAAAACTAGTGTCGGGTTGGTTGTTAAATAAATTCACCCCGATTTTAATTGAAAAAAACATCTCCACCGAAAACATTCCCATCACCCAGGAAAACTTCGCCGAATTTATCACTCTGATTTATGAAAACAAAATAAACAGCTCCGCCGCGCAAGAGATTTTAGTTGAAATGACAGAAAGCGGCAAAGACCCCAGCGACATCATGGACGAAAAAAATCTTGGGCAGATGTCAGACGAAAAAGAGATGGAAAAGATTGTCCAAAAAGTGATTGACGCGAACCCCGAGCAGGTTGAAAAATATAAAGGAGGCAAAGAAACGTTGCTCCAATTTTTCGTTGGTCAAGTGATGAAAGAGACAAAAGGCAAAGCGAATCCAAAAGTGGTTGAGGGAATTTTGAAAGCCAAATTGGGGTGAATTAGTTATTATTTAACATAATGAATATTAAACTCAGAAAAATTAAAAAATCAGATCTGAGATATTTTCTTAAGTGGTGGAAAGATAAGCATCTTATAAAATTAACCAGCGGTTTAGAAAAGTGGGGACTTGACAAACATTTGAAAAATTTGGATATATAAAAGCATATTTAGAGGTCAGACCAAACAATCTCCGCGCAATCAAGGCTTATAAATCTTGTGGTTTTTTAAAAAAGGGGTTCAAAAAATATCCCAAAAATAAATATAAACCAATTACGTTAAAAATGGAAATAAATAAAAAAAGGCTTTTCACCCCGTGTAGTATATAAACTACGGCGAAAAGACTTTTTCTAATATAAGCATAGCATAATCACATATTTTGTCAAATTTTTTACCCTGCGACAGTCTTTCAATCCAAGGATTCTCGCCCATTCAAAGACAACAAAATAAGCAAACGAACCCTCCCGTTGACATCTAACAGTGTTTAAGGATTGTATAGGTTTTAAAAATTTGTTAATATATGTATATATAAGTGGTAGCACTCTAAACTCACCCAACGTTCCACCGCAGTTTTTCGCGGAGCGATATTAATTGAGGTAAAATTTAGAATGTTAACATCACGCTAAATATTTTATGTCTAATATAACTTTAGCTCAAGGCGGAGGCGGAGAGGAGTTTGGGAAGTTTGTAAATGATATTAGGGGTAATTTGAAATTCATCGGCGATTGGGAGAATATAATGGATGATGGAGCGACGATTCCTTTAACGTCGTTTATTGGCGATATCAACCAATCGCCAGCCCCCGCCAATGGGGGGGATCAATTAATACCAACCCAAACCAAATCACACGGAGGACATGTTTCTCATTTGGTTTTTACGACTGACTCTTTTGTTGTTGATCCGCTTTTTTTTACAGGAGGGGATATTGGAAAAATCGCTTTTTGCGGAACGGTTAACGATTTGGCGATGATGGGCGCAAAGCCTCTCGGGCTTTCGCTTGCGTTTATTATTGAAGAAGGACTTGATCAAAAAATTGTCGATAAAATTTTAGATTCAATTAATAAAATTTCAGAGTATGAAAAGATTCCGATTGTAACGGGCGATACTAAAGTTATGGGCAAAGGGCAGATTGATAAAATCGCGGTGGTTACAAGCGGCGTGGGCGCAGCGGAAAATGTTATCAGAGATAGCGGGATGAATATTGGAGATGTGATTATGGTTTCGGGCAGTATTGGCGACCACGGGGCGGTCCTTTTGGCGGCGCGTTTTGATTATGAGACAAAATTAATGAGCGATTGCAAACCGCTAGCAAAAGAGATTCAAGAGATAAAAAATTTAATTACTTCTTGCAAGGACATAACGCGGGGCGGAGTTGCTGCGATTTTTAATGAGATGAGCAAAAAGGGAGGAGTTGGATTTTTTATTAACGAAGATAGATTGCCGTTTAAAAAAGAGGTTATAAGTATTTGTAAAATTTTGGGTATTAGCCAGTATGCTTTGGCTTGCGAGGGGCGGTTTGTTTGCACTGCGCCAAAAGAAAGGGCTGATGAGGTTGTTGAAATTTTAAAAAAATTTAATTCTGACGTTGCTGTTGTCGGCGAGGTTATTTCCGGTCGCAACGTTGTTTTAAAAACAGAATTAGGAGAAAGGGTTTTAGATCCGCCGAGAGGGAAGTTGATTCCGAGGATTTGTTGAGGCTTGATTTATTGCGCAGAAATTTTAATATTGAACGGTTTGCAGGAGCTAAGCTCCCAAGCTTGGGAGCTTAGCTCCTGCAAATTTCGTACAATGCACCTTTATATCTAACTTATTTATATTTTATGAATACAATAGAAGTAAAAATTGAAAAAATATGCAAAAAGCTTGAAAAAGATTTTCATGCTCAGGTCGTGAGGGGGAAATCTTATAAAACAAAAGAAAATACCACCATCCCAGTTTCTATAAAAAAAATTGATCTAAAAAATCAAACCAACTCTCCTTATAGTCTTCCGATTGGGTTGATTCAGATAAATGGAAATAGGGTTAAGTTTATATCTATTGAACAAAAACATCTTTTTATAAAAATGATAATAAAACTTGTTTTAGTTTTTTTTGGTATTTTGGGGATTAGAGGATTATTTAAATCTAAAAAAAGGTGGGACTCTGAGTAAAATTTATTATTTTGTTTTATTGTTTTCGTGTTTTCGTGAGTACTTCCCCAATCTCCACCGCATTCAAAGCCGCCCCCTTCAAAAGCTGATCCCCGCAAACAAAAAATTCCAACCCATACTCCCCAAAAACCAAATTCCGCCTCACACGCCCAACCTCAACATCATACTTCTCGCTCGCAGACAACGGCATCGGATAAACGTTATTTTTAATATCATCTTTTAAAACAATCCCCTTTGTCTCGCCAAACAGTTTTTTAACCGCCTCAGGATTAATCGGATTTTCCGTTTCAACCACAATACTTTCAGAATGCGCGCGCATCGTCGGAATGCGAACGCAAGTGCAGGAAATATTCAGACTCGCGTCGCCAAAAATTTTTCTCGTTTCCCACACCACCTTCATCTCCTCTTTCGTATAATCATTTTCCAAAAACACATCAATTTGAGGAATAAGATTAAACGGAATCGGATGGACAAAATTTTCGTGCCCGACCTCTTTGCCATCCAAATAATTTCTAGTCTCATCCTTCAATTCCCGCATCGCCGCCGCGCCAGCCCCGCTCGTCGCCTGATAAGTTGAAATAATCACCTTTTTCAAACCGAAATTTTTATAAATCACCCAAAGCGGAATAGCCGCGATCGCAGTCGTGCAGTTTGGATTGGCAATTAACTTTGAATCCCCAATCGCCCCCGCGTTAATTTCCGGCACAATCAAAGGAATATTATCGTCATAACGAAAAGTGGAAGAGTTATCAATCACAACACACCCCGCCTCAGTCGCCTTGGGAGCATTCTCTTTTGGCCATCCTCCGCCAATAGCAAAAAATGCCAAATCAAGAGTAGAAAAATCAGTGTTATTCGCGTCTTCCAAAACTATCTCGCCAAACAGACTATTCACCGTTTTGTTCGCCGATCTCTCTGACGCAAAAAGCCTTATGGATTCATACGGAAAATTTCTTTGTTTTAATACATTTTGTATCTCTTGACCAACGACGCCAGTAGCGCCGAAGATTCCTATTTTGGGGTTTTTGTTCATATATTTTTATATTTAAAATTATATCTGTGTTAATCTGCGCCTTCGGTCAGTGTTTATCTGTGTCCTATTATTCAATTAGACACAGATGAACACTGCCCCTTCGGGCGCTGAAAAACACAGATTTTAAATTTTTTACAAACAAAATTTATAACTTAACAATTTATAAATCAACTTCGCCGCCAAAAAATCAGACGACTTTTCCGCCGATGGACAAAGCTCAACAACATCAAACCCGACTATCTCTTTTTGTTTAGCGACAGATTTCAACAATTCAAGAACCTGATACCACCCCAGCCCGCCAGGCTCAGACGTTCCAGTGGACGGCATTATACTAGGATCAAAAACATCCAAATCAATTGTAATATAAACTTTTTCAGAAAGTTTGCTTACAGCTTTTTTAATCCATTCATTAGAGTTGTAAATATCTTTTGCGAAAAAAATTTTATTTTTATCAAATTTTTTATATTCTGACACATCAACACTCCTGATTCCAACAGAAATTATATTGTCCACGACTTCTTGCATTCTGGCAACGGCGCACGCATGATTCATTTTGCTTCCCTCATAAGAATCCCTTCTGTCGCTATGCGCGTCAAGGTGAAGAACACTTAAATCTTTATAAAAAAGAGCATGGGCTTTAACCGCTCCAACGGAAACCGAATGCTCCCCGCCCAAAACAACCGTAAATTTTTTATTATCAAGCAATTTTTTAACTCTGCCGCAGACGCCTTTCATCATTTCCTCTGAATTTTTTGGCTTGAGTTCCGCATCAGTAAATATTCCTTGTCTGTACACTTCAGATTCAGTTTCTATATCAAAAAATTCTAAATTTTTTGACGCTTCAAGAATCGCCCTTGGACCTTTGGACGCGCCTTTTATCCAAGTGCTGGTTTTATCAAATGCGACAGGCAAGATCGCTATTTTTGATTTTTTGTAATCTGAAAATTCCTTAAACTCATTTAAGCAATCGCCAAATTTTAATGTTGTTTTTTCTTTCATACAATTATTTATTTTGAATTACAAAACCAACAAAATACCTGTCAAATCTATTCAATAAAAACCGCCGCAGAAACTATTGTCGTCCAATGACCGTTTTTATCTCCCATTGCGGATTGAACAGTATGGCTCGTTTTAAAAATATGCCCGCTCGCTTTATAAATCTGTTTTCTTTCATCCCATGCCTGATCCGGATCAAACGGCACGCCCAATGTTGTAGCCAACATAGTTGCCGCCAAATCCTCGGCATACTCTCCGCTTATTTCTCCCTTCTCGCCGTAAGCATGATGCTCTGAAAGATAGCCGTAATTATTATTATCTCTTGGAACAGCAATACCGATTGCCGCCGACATTAGACGGTTCGGTTCATTGGTTTCATTCCTTGCCAGAACGCAAAAAGTTATTTGCCCTGCGCTTAATAATTTTGTTCCTTCTTGTTTACTTACAATTTTGCAGTTGGGCGGAAAAATGCTTGAAACATAAACAAGATTGCATTTTTCTATTCCAGCGCCCCTTAAAGCCAATTCAAAAGAAGCCAATTTATCTTTGTGAACCCCCGCTCCCTTTGTGAAAAAAATTTTACTTGGTGTCATATTTGTTTGGTTGGAGTAGGGGCGGGCCCCGCCCCCCCCCCACCCCAACCAAAAAAAAAAAAAATTTTTTCAGGGGGTTGTTGAACCAACCGAAACCACAAAAGACCCACAAAACACAAAAAAA
>JBDRHN010000042.1:0-23048 GCA_043816765.1 bacterium
TCCTTTGCCTCAAGGATGCGATGCAACAACATGCCTGCATACAGGATTTGTGGCGGACATATCAATATGCGGCGATAGCAATATTGCCGAAGGCGAAGATTGCGATGATGGAGGTGTTGAAAACAACGATGGATGCAGTTCTGTTTGCCTTAATGAAGGAACAGATGAACTCACACCCGCCAACGCCAACGGAGTTCCGCTTGATACAATTTCTCCCAGCAAAGAAAACACCGTTGTCGATATTAATCTGTCGTCTGGAACATATTTTACTCCAAACACATATTATCGCGCTTTTCTTTTTGATGAAATCAAAGGTAAAGCCAGTAAAAAAGGTTTGACAGACTTAAACTGGGATTTTGATAATACAAATGATTCATACAGCTGGAGCTTTAAAACAAAAGATACTTTTTGCAACCCCGACACTGTCCAAGTAGTCCCAGCGCAAAAAATTATCTACAACATAAGCGCGACGCAAAATTATGAAGCGAGTATTTACGGCTCTCCTGATAGTTGCAACCCGAGAGGAGAAAAATTAAATCCTTATTTATATAATTGGAGTTGGTTTTCCACAGTTCCCCAAGTAGCTGATTTCATTGCCCCCTTTCCCGCCAACAGATGGCCTGGTTGCGGAAATGAAAAAATTGAAACAGGCGAAGATTGCGATGATGGCAACAACTTATCTGGAGATGGATGCAGTTCTGTTTGCGTCAATGAAGGCACAACTAAAGATATGGGCTTAGTTTCTCATTGGGAATTTGAAGAAGGCGATGATGTTTTTGCTTATGACAGCGCGGGCGTTAATAAAGGTAATTTAATCGGCGGACCAGTATGGGCAACAGGAAAATTCGGCGGAGCGTTGGATTTTGACGGAGTGGATGATTATGTTGATATTGGAAACAATGAAAGTTTGGCAATAAAAAATGAGATTACAATTTCCGCTTGGGTAAAGTTAAATAAAAATCCTAATTGCGATGAGGGTTATAATAATTGGAGATATATTTTTGTCAAAGACGGCAGTTATGACGCAATTCTTGAAGAATCCAACGAGATTACTTGGAGCGTTCAAACAACAAATAATAACAAAATGAGATATAAATTACCTTCAATAAATTCAAATAAATGGGTATTTTTGTCATTTATTTACAAATCATCATTATCCGCTTCAGATAACGCAAAAGCATATATTGATGGAGTTGAAGTTCCCCCAAATTATTGGGAAAACCATACAGGATACGGGGAGATTGTTGCAAACACAAATCCGCTTTGGATAAATCATCCATCTGTTTTATGTCCCAATGGCGGCGGTAATTTTCCGGGTTTAATTGACGATGTCCGCATATACAACAAAGCTCTCACCGGCGCGCAAATTCAAGGAATAATGAGTCAAAAAAATTATCTTTGCGACAATGGCGTGATTGATTTTGGCGAAGATTGCGACGGATCGCCTTTCCCAGCCGGATGTGGTATTAATAGCTGTTTGCACACAGGAACAATGGGAGTATGCGGCAATGGCATTGTTGAAACAGGCGAGGATTGCGATGACAACAATGCTGTAAACGAAGATGGATGCAGTAATGTTTGTTTGCATGAAGGAACAGAAGTTGATTCTTTTATAGATTTTTATCAAACAGCAACAACAAAATCTCCCGGAAAAACAAATATACAAGCAAGCGTGAATTATTGCAGTAATAATCCGACGATAACTTGCGGAGTAGCTGGCTACGGCTGTGTTGGCGGCGTTGATACATGCGTTGCGGGTTTATGTAACAGCAATCCATTAATAAAATGTCCAAACGGAGATACGGATTGCAATCTCGGCACCTGTTCGCAAACCACAGGCAGCGGTGAGCTAGAAGTAGTCTGCGGTTTTTCAAATGACGATTCTTGCAGCAAAGGTGTTTGCGCATCAGGAAATGTCTGCACAAATAATTCTAGCGTAGCTTGCACAACAGCAAATGAAACGGTTAATTGTAATCTAACAGCCGCCGCAAACACCACCTGCAATTTCGCGGTATCTAATAACCATACATGTTCAATAGCAAAATGGGGAGGAAACTGCTCGGTAAGCACAAGTTTATTATGTTATTCCGCAAGCGATTGTCCTGACACAGAATTCTGCCAGCCAAAAACTGATTGTAATTATTGCGCCAACAACACAAGTTTTGAATGCAGAACCGCTAACAACTTAGTTTCAGGATCGGGAAATTCAGATTGCCAACTAGGGGTTGGCTATGACAGCTGTTGCTATAGCCGCCCAATCATAAAAAGCGAATCGCCAGATCCGAATTTTTTTAACCCGCTATTAAACCCATTAGCTTTAAATTGCAACAACAATGCAACGCAATCTTCTTCCGACGATTATTGTTCAGCCTTTGGCGCTAGCGCCGCTTGCCAAACGTATTCATGCCAAGACACTAATTCAGATTCTACGCCCGACACTTGTTCATCCTACGGAAGATGTAATAATGAAAATGGTTTAATCGGGCACTGGAGACTTGATGAGTCACCAGCGGTTAATGGCAATACTATCTTTGATAGTTCAAGTAGTGTCAGTAATGGAACATTAAGTGCGGACGATGCTGCGAACAAAACAGCAATAGGAAAAATTGCCGGAGCTTTAAATTTCGACGGGTCAAGCGATTATGTTGACCTGCCAGATGGATTATCAAATTTTACAAATGGATTTAGTGTTAGTGTATGGGCATATCCCACTGTTGTTCAAAATTGGCAGAGGTTTATAGATATAGGAAACGGTTCTAGCAACAACAATATCATATTCACAAGGGATGGTAACAGCAGCAATCTTATTTTTGATGTATATAGCGAGCTAGGGTTTGGCAGGGTTACCGCATTTGGAGCAATAGAACTTAATAAGTGGCAACATTTCTCGGCGACAATAAATAACATTGGGGATGCAAAAATTTATAAAAATGGACTGCTAATTGCAAGCGGACCAGTTGTTGTTCCACAGAACATAGTAAGAACAAAAAACTATATTGGAAGGAGCAATTTTGTCGAAGACGGATATTACCAAGGACTTATGGATGATGTTCGCATCTATAATCGTACTCTTGCGCCTGATGAAGTTGTCAATCTCTACAACAGCCACTGTCTAAGCAATAACGATTGCGCAGCGGGTTCAACCTGCGACAAAACTTGCCGTGACGATTCTCAATGCAACGGAATCACCTGCGGAGCCTGCCGAAACGCTCAAGTAAACATTACATTTGATAAAATAATGGATCCCACGAGCTTTTCAAACGATGGCGTCTGCTCAAACAACAGCAGTCAATCATGCGCCCAAAACAGCAATTGCTCCGGCGGAATTTGTTTAAAAAATATACGGCTTGGCGTTAAATACGACAATGCCGCAATTAATCAAAAAAATTGCCCAAGCGGATATTACACGGAGAATGGATTGGTTTACCAACCGCCCAAAGGATTTATAGCCAAATTTGTTGCTAAAGTTAAAACTTGGTTTAGCAAACTCTTAGGAATAAAAGAAACAATAGCGGCCGAATATTGGTGCGCTATTCCGGGAACAATTACCAGCTTTAACAAAAACAAACGCACAACAGCGATTTTTACTCCGCAAGGACTAAAAGATAATCTTTTTGAAGATGGAGTCACATACAGAGTAACAGTCAAAAGCGACGTTAAAAGAGCAGAGGGTGTCAGAATGGGCAAAGATGATTCCAGTGATTTTCAATATGAATTTAAAGCTGGCGATATTGAATGCAGTGTAGAGACAGTAGATGTTTATGTGGAAGACTGATTGAAATTTTAAATTACAAATTTTAAATTTTAAAACAATTTTAAATTTTAAAATTTAAAAAATAAAATACGCGCATAATAAAATGAAAAAATCATCAGTTAAAACCAAAGAGCCTTTAATAATCGCAATAGTTTCTATCGTTTTGCTAAGCGGTATTTTTGCTTTTGCGCCGAGGAAAAAAACAAAAGAAACTTCAGGCGCGGTTCCTGGAAGCCCGCAATCAGAATTAACACCAAGCGCATCTGACTTATTTAGTTGCGGAGGACGCAATGATTGCGATGATGACACAGACGATGTTTTTAACGAATCTCAACACAAATATGTCGCCCAAGCCTATGACAAATTTGGTTTTCCCCTTTCTGGTGTTAAATACAAATGGACGCAAGACGACACAAACGATTTGATTAAATTTAGAGAATTAAATCCCGCAAGCGGTCTTGTTGATCAGTCTAATATTACAGCGAGTGAAACCGATCAAGAAATTTACGTTCAGCCAAATGAAGCAAACATCCAAAACGGAGAAGCGACAGTTAATGTTTTGGGATATATTGGCACTGAAGAACAAGGGCAAAGCCAGTCTATTGATGTAAATTTATATTTTTGTTTAAACTCTTGGCCTAGCACCGCGACCTTTCCTTTTGCTGATAACGAATCTCCTCAATCCGCTCCTTACACAAATTTTGAAACTTTTTACTGCAAAGATCGCGGCAACGCAACCAACCAAGACGATGATTATGCGGCTTTAAAAGCGATACAGACAAACAGTGGAATTTCTTATTTATGTTCAAGGGGTGGGGGAGATTCATTAAAATGCGATAGGGATTATTATATCAAATACGATGAAACATGGACAAAAGATACATTAAATAATTTAGAGGTGCCGACTAATATTTCTTCCCCAGACGCAGTTGGATTATTCGAGGCAACTAAAATCCTAGCAACTAAAATCCTAGTCACAGAAGGAAACCAGTGGGCTTATTATGATGACAGCAGTTGGACGAGCGGAAATATAACAAGCGCTCAATTTCCATCCATAATTCCAGCCGATTCTTGGCCAGATGGACCGGTTAAAGAAATAAAATTACAACCAACAGCGATAGCATTAGAAACTGGAGAAACTGGCGACAAGTGGTTCCTTATTGAAGGTAATTTTTACGCTAAAAATGACCCCGGCAACCTACTGCCTACTTCCGCGATAACAAATTTAGCTGAGGCTGGATGGCCCGCAGATGTCCAGTTTCCAGACGACGTTGCATGGTGGAACAATGGAACAAACAATTATCTTTTAGCGCTGAAAAATAATTATTATAGAATTTACAGTAAAAATAATTTTTGCAATGCCGTTTTAAAATGTGAAACTCCGGCAGGCAGAGAATGGGGGAGTTGCAACGTTAATGCCCAATGTTATTGGGGCGAACTTTTTAGCTTATACGACGGAAAAGAATTGCCAGCGAGCATTGCGATAGAATGGAAAAATAATATAAAATTTCCGATAAAAACAATTGGATTACATGATAATAATTTTCTAGCGACAAGTTCGTGTGAATATTCCAGCGGCATCTGTTTTCTTAAACAATTTTTACTTATAGCCAATCCAGCCTGCAATGATGGGATAGATAATGACAACGATGAAACATGCGATTGGCAAAATAATATTTGCGGCAAGGGAATAAACAAAGACCCTGACTGTACCTCGTCAATAGATAACAGCGAAAGCGGCACGTGCGATGACGGAATTGACAACGACAATGACAAAAGCATTGATTACCCAGACGATTTTTCATGTGATTCTTACAGCTACATTGAAGAGGATGGTTGCGCAAACGGCAAACAATGTTGCGACAACACAGACAATGACAGCGACGGATTGATTGACCAATCTGACAGCGGATGCGATAATAAAACCGACAATACAGAAGCAAACCTTTGCGCCGACAACACAGACAATGACAGCGACGGACTAATTGATTTATTTGATCCTGGATGCCTAAATGCTGCAGACAACGACGAAAAGGGGGACAACGCAATGCGATGACAGTCTTGACAACGATGGCGACGGACTAATTGATTACCACTCAGATTCGGGATGCGACGGACCCAGCGACGACCAAGAATTAAATGTAGAATCTTAAATGTAGACATTAATAAAAAATATGTTTGACGACATCCAAAAAGAAATAAAACCAACCCCGCAAACATCCGCTCCAGACCATTCAGACGAATCTGATCAAATTTTTGGCGTGAAAAAAACAGATTCAGAACCTGAAGATATATTTGACGAAATTGATGATGAGATTAATAGCCAAGAAGTTGACTATCCAAATCAACCGCCAAATATAAAATTGACACAGGGTTTTGAACAAAACGAAGAATACAAAGAAATGCAGGGCTTGTCCGGTAAAAAAAATAGTAAAATCAAAATTTTTATTATTATAACAATTGTTTTTTTAACCGCCATTGGCGCCGCATGGTTGGCTTATGCCTATTTTATTATTCAGCTAAAGTCCGATAACGCGATTGAAAAAAATAATATTGAAACTGAAAAAATAAATAATGCAGACAATTTGCCTGCATCCGCAAATACTAATGACCAAGATTTAAACAAAAACACAACAAACGCGCCAATTGAAATAGTTGCGCCGATTGATACAGACGGCGACGGACTTACAGACAAAGATGAAATAAAATTTGGAACAGACGCAAAACTCATTGATACAGACAGCGACGGACTTACAGACAAAGAAGAAGTTATAAAATATAAAACTAATCCGCATAGCACGGATTCAGACAACGATGGATACACTGACGGCGAAGAAATAAAAAATGGATATAATCCAAATGGAGATGGCAAATTAATTGATAAAATTGAATTGCCATAAAAGTATTTCTACTTTACTATGTTTAAAAAAAAGAGACAAAAAAATCAAGAAAAAATTTTACAAGAACAAAATATGCCGCGAATACGCGTGATGCCATCTGTTTTTTTGTCAGCGGCCGCTCAAAAAGTCAGACTGAAAAAAAATAAAAAAATAAAAAAACAAGAAAATAAAAAACCGGCTGAAAAATCAAGAAAAAAACATCTGATACATCCATCAATTTTGATTTTAATAATTTTTATAATTGGAGCGCTGGGATCGGTCATAATTTATTTACTAAACCAAAAAGATGAACCTGCTAATAACGCAATCATTAGAGTAAATAATCCGCCTGTAATCAACACAAATAAAATTCCCGCGGTTAACACAAATACAAATAACGGCAACGCGCCAAAACTATTTTGCGGAGATAAAATAATAAGTAAAAATCTAGGAGAAGAATGCGATGATGGAAACAAAATTTCCAAAGATGGATGCTCATCCCAATGCCGTATTGAAATTCAACCGTCATTTACGCAACAAATCACTCTTTTTACATCTTATTCAACCACAACCGACAGTGATGAAGACTTTTTGACGAATGCTGAAGAAAATTTATATAATACGGGCGTTAATAATATGGATGAAGACGGAGATACATACTTAGACGGACTTGAGTTAATAAATCTTTATGATCCCCAAAAGAAAACGCCAGCCAGCTTGGCTGATTCCGGCATTATTAACATTTTTAACAACGAAGAGCAAGGATATTCCCTTTTTTATCCAAACGGATGGAAAATTCGTTATGCAAACGACGACAAAAGCGAAGTATATTTTGAATCAAGCACCGTTGAATTTGTGCAAGTGCTGGTATTAGACAACCCGCTCAAAGAATCAATAACCGCTTGGGTAAAAAAACAATTCAATGATATTGAAATTAGCAAACTGGAAAGAGTCAGCGTCGGCGATAAATTAGGCATTAAAAGCCCAAACGGTCTTACAATTAATTTCGCCAATGAAGATAAAATTTATAGCGCGACCTACCAGATAAGCACATTGCGCGAATTAAATTTTAAAGCCACATTTCAAATGATGTATAACAGTTTAAAACTTTATCCGCGCGGCGGAGCGACAGAACCATTAGGAAATCAATGGCCTTCATATATTAATAATCAACTCGGCATAAAATTACAATACCCAATTAATTTAAATGTAACCGCTGAAAAAAACAATTTAATCAAAATAGATGATTTTATCTTGGAAATTATCGGCAACGCAAAGAGAATGGACTTTGATAGTTGGTTTTGGGAAACCCTTGGGATAGAAGAAAATGAATATTGCGAACTAAAAAATTCTGAATTAAAAATTGGGAAAATGGATACATTTTTTGTTGGAAAATCAACAGACAAAATCGCGCCCGAACCCAAAAAAACATGCAAAGACGAAGGTTATTACGCGATATCCGACGATAAAAAGAAAATTATAAAATTAAATATCGGCGGCAACTCGGCGCGGGAAATGGCGCAGATACTTGCGACAATACAATTTTTTGACGTTGAAAAATCGGCAGGAGAGTTTGAGTCAACAGCAGAACCCCCAACCTTAGAGTCGCCATTACCGATAGTAAAAGATGTTGAACAGCCCGTTGAACCAGAGTTGCCACTTTTTGAAGAGATAGAGCTAATGCCAGATTTATAATTAAAATTACTGATTGCTAAAATAATGAAATACGAGATATTTAAAGAAAAAAATATTAAAGTAAATTCTAAAGAAATTGATGATGCAGTTAAAAACTTTACCAAATTATTTAAAATAGACGCAAAAAATTATTTGTCCATAGCTTTTGTTTTGCCGAACACAATAAAAAAGCTAAATTACAAATACAGAAAAATTGATAAAGTAACTGATGTTTTAAGTTTTGGAAGTCAACAGGATTTGCAAGGGAAGCAATCCATCCAGTTTTTTGACCCAAATTTTATTGGAGAAATAATTATTTGCCACAAGCAAGCTGTTCGCCAAGCAAAAGATAACGGAATAAGCGAAAGGCAAGAAATTAAAAAATTATTAACGCACGGACTTGTTCATTTGATGGGATATGATCACAAAACCAAAGCAGAGGAATATAAAATGAGAACAGAGGAAACCAAGATTTTAGGTAATATTTTTTATGATTAATTTTAATAAACTAAAACAAAGTTTTAAATATGCTTATCGCGGAGTTGTATACGTTTTTAAAAATGAACAAAATTTCCGCCTCCAAATATTGACTGGATGCATTGTTGTTTTTTTGATGATATTTTTTAGAGTAAATCGTAAAGAAGCTATTTTGCTTGTTATGATAATAATGAATGTGCTGGTTTTAGAAATGATTAATACAGTAGTGGAAAAATTGGTTGACATGCTCAAACCAAGAATTCATTTTTATGCGGAAATAATCAAAAATATAATGTCCGCCGCCGTTTTGTCGGTTTCCATAGGATCAGTGATTGTTGGCATAATAGTATTTTGGCCGTATTTAATATCATTAAAACATTAAAACATGAAAACAAAATTATTTTAATCTTTTTGCGCTTTAATGAATAAGTATTGTGTTCAAGATATACACATACGACTGGTTGGTTTTATGTTAAAAATTAGTTATAATTAAAACAGACTAAAAAATTCAAAGTCTATAAAGTCTTTAAAATTTTATAAACTTTGAATTTTTAATTTTACAGGCTTTAAATTAAATTTATGTCAAATGATGAAATAATAGCTGGTCTTGATGTCGGATCAAGCGCAATTAGAATTACAGTTGGTCAAAAATCAAGCGGGGAAGAATTGAGAATAATTGGCGTTGAAGAACAACAGTCGGAAGGTATTAGCAAGGGTATAATTAATAGTATTGAAGATGCTGTTTCAAGTATTTCTACATGTTTGGAAAAAGCTGAACGCGCGACTGGCGTACCGATTGAGCGGGTTTGGGTTGGAATTTCTGGGAGCCATATAACTTCTCAAACAAGCAAAGGTGTTATAGCTATTTCAAGGACTGACGGTGAAATTACTGAAGACGATGTTGAAAGAGTGATTGAGGCGGCAAGAGCGGTTGCAACTCCGCCAAATTATGAAATACTCCATGTAATACCAAGAAGTTTTGTCGTAGACAATCAGGCGAACGTAAAAGATCCAATTGGCATGGTTGGCATAAGATTAGAGGTTGAAGCGCAAATCATCCAAGGATTAAGTTCCCAAATAAAAAATTTAACTAAATGCATTTATCGCACAGGATTGGATGTGGAAGATTTAGTTTTATCTGTTTTAGCCGCGAATGAAGCGGTTTTAACTTCGCGCCAAAAAGATTTGGGGGTTATGGTTGTTGATATCGGCGCAACCACAACCAGTCTTGTTGTTTACGAAGAAGGGGATATTTTACATACCGCTAATTTGCCGATAGGCTCTGATCGTATTACGGCAGATATAGCAATTGGACTGCGAATAAACATTGATTTAGCGGAAAAATTAAAAATTGATTACGGATATGGACTGCCTAAAGATATTAACAGAAAAGAAGAAATTGATTTAAAAAACATAGACCCAAATGAATGCCAAAAAATTTCAAAAAGATATGTGGCGGAAATCATAGAAGCCCGCGTAGAAGAAATATTTAACAAAATTGACCAAGAATTAGTAAAAATAGATAGAAGCGGCAAGCTTCCTGCTGGAGTAGTTTTAATAGGCGGCGGAGCAAAGTTGCCGCAAATCGTTGAAATAGCTAAAAAAAAATTAAGACTATCTGTGTGTCTTGGCCAGTTGTCTAATATTAAAAAATGCGTAATTGATAAAATAAACGATTTAAGCTATTTAACGTCTGCGGGTTTAGTTTTGTGGGGCGGACAATTTCAGCCGACAAGGAGCCAAAGCAAAGGCGGTAAAATTGATTTTTCTAAAATAAATAAAGTTTTCAAAAAAGTCGGAGAAAGAATTAAAAAATTAATACCGTAAATTTATTCTTTAAACTAAAAAATGTGTGAATCTAGAATTTAGAATCTGGAATCTAGAAAAGGTTTCAAATTCTAAATTCCAACTTCTAAATTCTAAAAAATATTATTTCAAAGTTTATAAAGACTTTAAGGACTTTATGGACTTTCGACTATTTATCTATGCCAGAGATTAAGCCAGATGTAGAAACTTTTGCCAAGATTAAAGTTATCGGCGTTGGGGGTTCCGGCGGTTCAGCTATCAATAGAATGATCCAAGAACGGATTAGGGGAGTTGATTTTATCGCCGCGAATACTGACGTGCAAGCTTTGCACTCAAACAAAGCTACAGAAAAAATACATATTGGCAAAGATATTACCAAGGGGTTGGGGGCTGGAATGAATCCAGAATTGGGACGCCAGGCGGCAGAAGAAAGCAGAAATGAAATCAAAGAAATGCTAAGCGGAGCTGATATGGTATTCATAACTTGCGGTCTTGGCGGAGGAACTGGAACAGGAGCAGCTCCAATTATAGCAGAAATAGCGCGCGAATCAGGAGCGCTTACAATTGCTATTGTAACCAAACCTTTTGATTTTGAAGGACACAAAAGAAGAGAGATATCAGAACGCGGATTTAGAGAACTTAGCGCGCAGGTGGATACTATTATTACGATTCCAAATGAACGTCTTTTCCAGTTGATTGACAAGAAAACATCTTTGCTTGACGCATTTAAAATAGCTGATGAAATACTAAAGCAAGGCGTGCAAGGCATTTCTGAAATTATCACGGTCCCTGGAATAATAAATGTTGATTTTGCCGATGTGCGCGCGATCATGGAAGGAACGGGTTCGGCATTGATGGGTATCGGCTATGCCAGCGGTGAAGATAGGGCAGTAGAGGCCGCCAAAGCCGCCGTGGACAGTCCATTGCTTGATGTTACTATTGACAATGCCAAAGGAATTTTATTTACCATAACAGGAGGCAAAGATTTAGGAATGTATGAAATCAACGAAGCGGCAAAAATTATCACAGAACGCGCTGACAATGAAGCCAAAATAATATTTGGAACCGTTATTGACGAAAATTTAAAAGACCAGATAAAAATAACAGTTATCGCGACAGGTTTTGATGATGCAAGTATTTACGCAAACGATTTTATGGCAAGCAAATATGGAATAATCAATAAACCAGTTGCTCCCAAGGGGGTGGAAACAAGACAAACCCCATCCTCTCCTGCTTTGGGAAAAAAATCAATAACATCAAGAGTTGAATCTATTTTTTCTAAAAAAAGAGAGGACTGGGAAGACGAGGAATCAGAGGCTTGCGATGATTCAAACAAGCTATCGCAGCAACCAAGCGCGTCTCATAGCCATAAATCCAGCCGCGAAGAAGATCTCGATATCCCAGCGTTTATTCGGAAAAAAATGGGATAAAAATAGGGGTCATACAGAATATTGCCATAGCGAGTAATTGAAAAATATATTTTAGTGTGGTTAAATTTAGCTGAATTCAATTTGCAAGTGCAACCATGTGGATAAAAAATTTGTGGAAACCGAGCGTCCAACGTGGACGCTCGGTTTCCACAAACCTGCTTTTTCTTTAGCCAATGCGCGCGTTTAAATCAAGAGGAACCCAACCCCCCCCTATCCGCCAGCTGGCGGACCCTCCGCGGGAGGGGGAACGCGCGGAACATCTTTATTCAAAACAAAAGAGGGGGAGTGATTTCCCCCTCTTTCGCAAAGGGGGATTAAGGGGGGTTTTTAAGGAAAGCAAGATTAAGTTTTCGTTAATTCCAGAGAACAACGAAAGGTGACAGTCACCTTGATCAAATTGCTGGAATTTTGCTTGCGGTGTTAAAATAATTTTTGTTTGATAAATTTGAGCCATACTTTAAATCTCCCGTCGTCCCCTCAACGCATCACTCACCGTAATCTCATCCGCATATTCCAAATCGCTCCCCATCGGCAGACCGCGCGCAAGACGGGTTATTTTAATATTGGGATTTTGAGCCTTAATCAATTTAGAAAGAAAAATACTCGTTTGTTCCCCCTCAATATCAGGATTCAGAGCCAAAATAATCTCTTTAATATTATTTTTAGAAATTCTAATAATCAACTCTTTAATATTCAAGTCATCTTGCGTAATGCCGTTCAAAGGACTCAAAACCCCGCCCAAAATATAATAAACCCCGGAAAATTCATTAGTCCTTTCAATCACAGAAAGATCCTGCGGTTTAGCAACAACGCAAACAGAAGAAGAATCTCGTTTGCTGTCATTGCAAATACTGCAATAATTATTTTCAATAAAATTTTGACAAGTCGGACAAATGGAAATTTTATCGCGCAAATGTCCAAGTCCGTAACTGAATTTTGAAAGCTCCCCCTTGTCCTGTTTTAATAAATAAAAAACCATCCTCTCGCTGGATTTCGGTCCGATGCCTGGAAGTTTTGCAAACTGGGAGATCATGTTTTGGATAGAGGAGGGAAGAGTGTACATTTTTATTAGGAATTATAATTTATAATTTAGAAATTTTGTCTATGATATAAAATTAGGTTGCGTCGCTTTAATACAAACCCTAACCCACGAAAGTTTACTTAACTCAACAAAGAACCTTTTTCAAATACTGTCCCGTATAACTCTCTTTGACTTTTGCAATATCTTGCGGAGTTCCCTCGGCGACAATATAACCCCCCCTTACCCCTCCTTCAGGACCAATGTCTATTACCCAATCAGCGCATTTAATAACATCCAAGTTGTGCTCAACAATCATAACAGTATTACCTTTATCAACAAGCTGTATCAAAACATCTAATAATTTTTTAATATCATCAAAATGCAAGCCAGTAGTCGGCTCATCAAGAATATATAAAGTTTTTCCGGTAGCGCGGCGTGAAAGTTCGGTCGCCAGTTTGATTCTTTGCGCCTCGCCGCCCGAAAGAGTATTTGCCGGCTGGCCGAGTTTGATATAACCCAAACCCACATTATCAAGGGCTGAGAGTTTTTCTTTAATTACTAAATTATCGTCAAAAAATATAAGCGCCTCTTCAACAGTCATAGCTAAAATATCAGCAATGTTTTTTCCTCTGTAATAGATGCTCAACGCCTCAGGATTATATCTTTTTCCGTGGCATTTCTCGCATTCTATATACACATCAGACAAAAATTGCATATCAATTTTAACAAAACCCTCGCCGGCGCAAGCCTCGCATCTTCCGCCGTTCACATTAAAACTAAAATGTCCGTTTTTGTAGCCTTTGTTTTTTGACTCGGGAAGATTAGCGTAAAGATCTCGGATGCCGTTAAAAAGCCCGGTATAAGTAGCGGGATTGGAGCGGGGGACGCGTCCTATCGGAGATTGGTCAATGTTGATCACTTTGTTTAAATTTTCCACCCCGTCAATGCCATCATGCGCGCCGGGAAGATCTTTGGCTTGATAAAATTTTTTCGCCAGCGCCTTTGCCAAAATATCCGTCATCATCGTAGATTTTCCGGAACCGGAAACCCCGGTGATGCAGACAAATTTTTGCAACGGAATTTTAACGTCAATATTTTTTAAATTATATTCGCGCGCGTTTCTTATTGTTAAAAATTTATTATTTCCATCGTGAAGTTTTTTAGGACATTTAATTTTCAGCTCGCCCGATAAATATCTGCCGGTTAAAGAATTTTTATTTTTTTTAATCTCTTCCAAAGTTCCTTGCGCCACAATTTCCCCCCCATGTTCGCCCGCGCCAGGCCCCACATCAATAATCTGTTCCGCCGCCTTGATAATTGTCTCATCATGCTCCACAACCATCACAGTATTTCCAAGATCGCGGAGCCTCAACAAAGTTTTAATCAATTTATCATTATCGCGCGGATGAAGCCCCACGGATGGCTCGTCAAGTATATAAGTCACCCCCACAAGAGACGAACTCAATTGCGTAGCCAGCCTGATTCTTTGCATTTCTCCGCCAGCCAAAGTTGTTGAAGACCGTGAAAGTGACAAATAATCCAAACCGACATCTTGCAATGATTTAAGCCTGTTTTTAATTTCAGAAAAAACTTGTTTTGCGATTTGATTAACATTATTTTTAGAATTTACATCATTTATTTTTTTTACAGTTTCCGACGCGGCAAGTTTTTTTAAAAATTCCAAGTTATCAGCAATCGTCATTTGGCAGATTTCCGTAATTGAAAGATCGTCCAGCTTCACCGCCAAATATTCAGGTTTTAGCCTTTTTCCTTTGCAGGTCGGGCAAGTCGCCATTCTCATATATCTTTCAATTTCGCTTTTCACATAATCCGAGTCGGTCTCTTTATATTTTTCCCCCAAATCCGTTATTATGCCATTTATCTCATCGTCGCCAAAAAGCGCGATTTTCAATTCATCATAAGAGTATTTATAAAACGGAGTATCCAATGAAAATTTATATTTAGCGGCTAATTTTTCCAGCTCCGGATAAAAACTTATTTTATTAGAAAAAATTTTCGTCCACGGTTTTACCGCTCCTTGCGAGATGCTCAATTTTTTATTTGGAATAATCAGATCAGGATCAATTTTAGCTTTTGTCCCAAGCCCGGCGCAATCCGCGCATGCTCCAATCGGACCATTAAAAGAAAAAGATCGCGGCTCAAGCTCGGATAAAATGAAATCGCAGTTTGGACACGCGTATTGCTGGCTGTAGACGATTTCTCTGTTTTCTTTAATAAGATGAACAATAACAGTCCCCTTGCTTATTTCAACCGCGCGCCGCGCGGCATTGCTGAGCTTATATGTTTCCAGCTTGTTATTTTTATTTATTTGGCACTGATCAACAATTATATCAAGAGAGTGTTTACGCGCGCCGTCCGGATTTAATTTCCCAGCTTCGCTCAAATTATAAATATCCCCGTCCCAACGCAATTGCCGCATATTTTTTTCTTTCATCCATTTAATCTGTTTTTTCAAATCAATTTTTTTGTTTTTAGCTGCGGGCGATAAAATCAGAATATGCGACAAATCAGGAAGCTGAAGTATTTTTTCAATAATTTGATCTATCGTTTGCTCGGATATCGGCTGATTGCAATTTGGGCAATAAGGCGTTCCTGCGCGAGCGAAAAGAACTCGCAGGCAATCATAAATTTCTGTCATTGTCCCGACCGTTGAGCGGGGATTGTGCGCCGCGGATCGCTGGTCAATAGATATGACAGGGGACAATCCCTCTATTTGATCAACATCAGGCTTGTCCATTACGCCCAAAAATTGCCTCGCGTAGTTTGAGATGCTTTCTAAAAATCTTCTTTGGCCTTCCGCGTAAATAACATCAAAAGCCAAAGAAGATTTTCCAGAGCCGGAAAGCCCTGTGATCGCTATAAATTTATTGCGCGGAATATCTATATCTATATTTTTTAAATTATGAACGCGCGCGCCTTTGATTGAAATTTTGTCGTGCATTTAATTTTAAGTTAAAATTTTTTACGCAAGATTAGTATATATTTTACTATACTTTTTCCAATCGCGCAAGGAGTTTTCATTATTGGCAGGAGAGATTCTTATTGTCCCATGATAAAAAAAGTGGGTAGGGATGTCAATGCCAAAAATTTTAAATTTTAAATGACAAAATGTAATCCATGCTATTTTTTAACAATACGAGTCAATTTCAAAACATCCTGTTTTAAGGATGAAATTATTTTTTTATTAACAGACTTGAATCAAAACCAAGTGGGTTGACTTTAAAACAAATTATGCTACCATAATATTCGTTATAAATAAATTTAAAAAATATGAATCCAGACCATATGGGCAATAATTTATCACTACAAAACAAACAAAATAACCATGAAGATCATGAAAAAGAAAAAAAAGAAAAAAATGATCTATGGGAAAAATCTAAAGAAAATTTTACCATTCAAGAGCTTATGAAAGGAAAAAGTCTGCAAGAAATAATGGATGAAATATCTAATTTGCGTGAGGCATTTGAAAAAGAGCTTGATACAATAGTTTGTTCTGATGAAAGAGTGCCGGCAACCGAAGGGACAAAAATCGGCATAGCTGGTCAATTAATTTTAGGTTCGCCAAAAGAGGTGAAAGATTTTATTGAAAGATGTAAGGGGAGAATAAAGAGAGTTGAAAGCCATAGCGGATGCGGAGCAGCAGGAATAAAATTTGATGAGTTAAAAGATCAGAAAAAATGGGAAGAATTTAAAAATGAATACGGTCTGCAAAGAGAAAACGTTACGGATGTTTTTGAAAATGGAGATACACTAGGAAAATGGTGGTCAAAAGAAATAATCGTAAAAGAACTTAGTGATGAAGAAAAAGGATTCAACGTAGAATATTCTCATACTACCAAAGAGAAAATGACAGGTGATGTGCATGATGCAAGGGTGATTTATTTTGACGGAACAGGTAAATTTAACCCCACAGCGATAGAAGGAATGCCTGTTGGATATACTTGTAGCGGTGCCGACTTTGGTCTAAGCGATGAATATCTCAAAAAAGAAATACAGACTCTTTGCGGCGGAATAGCATTAAAAGAGGAGGGGCATGGTTTTGGCGAGAGGTTCAACGGAGATGATGACGCTAAATTTTATATATTTGTTTCAGCAAAAGACCAAGAACAGCTTGATCGTCTTATGAAAGTTGCAAATGAGGCGGTTGCGGAATACAACAACAAGGTAGAAGTCAAAGGTTTTATCCCCAAGGTTAAAGCAGACGAACCTGAGCAATAACTTCATCTATAATCCACTTTGGAGCAGAAGCGCCAGCGGAAATTCCGATGGCGTTTTTATTTTTAAACCAATTTTTATCAAGCTCGTTTTTTGAATTAACCTGATATGTCGGAACAATCTCTTTGCAAATCGCAGTGAGTCTGTTTGTGTTGGCGCTGTGAGATGAACCGACGATAAGCATCATATCAACTTTTTTTGCCAAATCTTTTGCCGATGCTTGGCGAAAGCGGGTAGCTTCGCAAATAGTGTTATAAATTTTTACCTTATTGAAATTTTTAGAAATTTCTCCTGCGATTTCCCCGAAATTTTTCAGCGATTTTGTTGTTTGAGAAATAATCCCGATTTTTTGTCCAGCAAGAGGAGCTTTAAGTTTTTTAGCCTGCTCAATATTTTCTATAATTTTTACATTATCCGAAACCGATTTAACCTGCTCAAAAATAGCCTTTACTTCTTGGTGTTTCGCGTCTCCAATAATAATAACAAAATATCCGTCTTTTGCCAGCATTTTTCCCAAAACATGAACCTTTTTAACCATCGGGCAAGTGGCGTCAATGATTTCCAACCCCGTTTTTTTCGCGTCTTTATAAACACTCGGCGAATGTCCATGAGCGCTCAAAATCACCAAAGAATTTTTGGGAATTTTTTTAATATTTTTTGCAAGGCCAACTCCTTGGCTTTTAATTTTTTTAACAACCTCTTCGTTGTGTACAACCTCGCCGAGCATATAGATATTTTTTGATCTGTTTTTTTTTAACACCTCATCGGCGATCTTTAGCGCATTGCTAACGCCGAAGCAGAAACCGGAGTGTTTTGATAATATTATTTTCATATTTTTTAGGATGGTAGGTTTTTAGGTTGGTAGGCGGGTAGGTTTTCTAGGTTCTACCAACCCACCCGCCTAACTTTCTCTCCTCACTAAATACTCCCCAATACCAATCAAAAAATCTTTCCCTTCTTTTTTGAAATTCGCTTTTTTAATCACACCAAGAGATTCAAGCAAAAGCTTATCAACCTCTTTTGTCGCGTAATCCAAAGACCCCGTATCAACAATAACTTGGCGGAAATCCTCAATTTGTTTTTTTGTTAAATTATCATTTCCAAGACAATTTTTTAATACTTTTTTTTGCGCAGAGTTCGCTCGTTCAAAGGCTGTGTGAATTAAAATAGTGTGCTTGTTTTCTCGTATATCTGAACCAACCGGTTTTCCAAGCTTTTCTTCCGAACCGAAAATCCCTAAAATATCATCGCGAATCTGAAAAGCGATTCCCAAAGGGATCGCATAATCGCTAAAAATATTCAGATTTTTTTGAACATTTTTATCTGCCGCGATAGCCCCAATATGCAAAGGACCCTCAATTGTGTATTTGGCCGTTTTATATTTTAGAACAGACATTATATCACGCTTGTTTACCTTTGAGCTAACTTCAAGTTTTATGTCTAAAAATTGCCCCGCCATTGTATCAATAACCAAAGAATTCATTTTGTTTAAAATTCTAATCTTTATTTTTTCAGAAAAATTTGAATTTGCCAAAATATCATAACCAAAAGCGCTCGCCATATCCCCGCCGATAATCGCAACCGATTCGCCGAAATGCGTTGAGCTCCCTTTTTTGTAACGCGTTTTGTGAATCTTCTCATACTTGGCGTGCATGGTAATCATACCTCTGCGAACAACGTCTTGATCCATAATATCATCATGAATCAGAAAATAAGAATGGATTAATTCAATTGACGAGCAAAGATCCAAAATTTTTTTCTTATCATTGCCGCCTGAGGCGAGATATCCAAAATAGACATAAGCCGCTCTCAGTCTTTTTCCTTTTTGACATAAATGGTGAACAGTCTCCACAAATTCAGATAAAGCCGGAGCTATTGGTTGGATATGTTGATTTTTAGTTTTAAAAAAAGAATCAATGTGCTCATTTATTTCCAACTGAAGGCTATTTAGTTGTTCTATTGCTTTATTCATAATATTAATATTACCATAAAATTTTGTTTTTTTAAAGGAAAAGTGTTAGAATTATATCAATGATGATTATTATTAATTTATCTTTTATGCGCCGTCTTGCGTATGTGGGATAGTTAAAAATATGAAAAAAGTTTTAATAATTGAAGACGAGTTTGATTTATTGGAGATGTATAAAATCCAATTTGAAATGTCAGGCATGGAAGTTGTGATTGCCGGCGACCCAAAGCAAGGATTTGCTTTGGCAAAAAGAGAAAAGCCGGATGTCATATTTTTAGATTTGCTTCTGTCGCAAAAAGAAATCTCCGAAAAAAATAATAACCGCGGCGGCTATATTTTGCTCGATCAGCTTAAATCCGACCCGGCGACAAAAAAAATTAAAGTGATTGTCTTTTCCAATTTGGACACTCAAATTGACAGAGAAAGGGCTATCCAAAAAGGAGCTTGCGCTTATTTAGTAAAATCAGAAACTGTTCCAAAAGATTTAGTTAAAATCGCACAACAATGCATCTAATTTTTTATGTAATAGCTTTATTTTTTCTTTTAGAGCTTTTAAGTTTTGTATACGCAAAATTGTTTTCGCAATTGAATTTTTTGCGTTTTTCAATAATTTCAGGCATATTTTTACATGAATTTTCGCATTATTTGGCGTGCAAATTGACATTTGCTCCCGTGAAAAAGTTTTATATAAGCCGAAAGAGGGGTTATGTTTTGCATGGTAAATCTAAGATTCCGATTGTTGGAGCTTTTATTATATCGTTTGCCCCTCTGTTTGTCGGATTGTTTGGTTTGATGGTTGTCATTTATTATTTGAACAATAACAGCAATTTAATTATTTCTTCTATCGCCGCTGTTAAAACCGATCAATGGGTTGATGTTTTTGTTTATTTTAAAAAATGGATGATTAATCTGGAATATGGCAGCTGGAAGTTTTGGCTAAGCGTTTTTCTTTCATTAAATATTTTGGCCGCTTTTACTCCAAGCAAAAAAGATTATAAAAATATTTTAGCGGGCATAATTTTATATATAGCTTTATCATACTATTTTACTTTTCTTGCGCCGGTTAATCTTATTTTGGTTTATATTCTTGGCATGGCTGATATTATTTTGTTCGCCGCGATTTTTTTATTAATTATATTAAATTTAATTAAAAAATTTCTTGCATTTTTATAAAAAATATGAAAATTTTTTTATTAGTTATATTGATTTTTTTAGCCGCCGGGTGCGATTTAGTTAAACCGTTGCCCGGCAATGAGAACATAACCATTGGAAAGGAGGGGATAGGAATAGATAAGCTGGCTGATAAATTTATTGAGAAAGTCAAGAGTTTGAAAAATTCTATAAATAATTTAAAAGAAACTGGGGAATTTTTAGCAGACAAACAAAAAGAATTTGATTTGACGGTTGAAAAAGAATATGCTGATTTGGTTGATGCAAGCGATAACGGGGGGAGCGGGAAAGCGGAAAGATCATATATCGGCGGTCAGTTCACGTTTGAAATGACCGCTGAACTGCCTTTTCCAAAAGATAATTATTTTTATGAATGCTGGCTTGCGATAAATGAACCGATAACTTATATTAGCGCGGGGAAGTTGGTTAAGGAAACCGATGGCAAATATCATCTTAAATTGATAGTCAATAACGATTATACAAATTACAGCAATGTGGCGGTCACGCTTGAAACCGATGACAACAATTCCGCTCCCGCGGCTACCATTTTGCAAGGAGAATTTGCGGAGTAAACAGCTGTCATTCTGAACGACTTTTACCACGAGCTTGAAAAAATAAAAATATTTGATAATTGCATAAAGTTGAAAAACGAAATAAGACAAGTGAAGAATCCCATTGTAATTGCAAATAGCAGGGGGATTCTTCACTTATTTCTATTTACTAACAAGTTTTGTGAAATCATAATATTTTTTTATTAAAAAAACATAGTAATAAAAGTCGTTCAGAATGACAGTTATTTTTTGAAATTTACTTTTATGTCCGCAAAGGCTTTATCTCTATTTTCCGGCGGTCTTGATTCAATGCTCGCTGTAAAAATTTTACAAAATGCCGGTATCAATGTTACGGGCATTTCTTTTGTTTCTTATTTTTTTGATTCAAAGCAAGCAAAAGCGAGCGCTGAAAAAATGGGTTTAGAATTGATTGAATATGATTTGAAAGAGGAACATTTTAAAATGCTTCAAAACCCCGTGTATGGTTACGGAAAATATATGAATCCTTGCATTGATTGCCATGGTTTGATGTTTAAAAAAGCGGGAGAGGTTATGAAGGAGAAAAGTTTTGATTTTTTGGCTTCCGGGGAAGTTTTGGGACAACGTCCAAAGTCGCAGAACATTCAAGCGCTAAAGTGTGTTGAAAAATTGTCCGGCGCGGAGGGGTATATTGTACGTCCTTTATCGGCTAAATTGCTTGATGAAACGATTCCTGAAAAAGAGGGTTTGCTGGACAGGGGTAAATTGTTTGATATTAGCGGAAGGGGGAGGGGGAGGCAGATCGAGTTGGCAAAAAAGTTTGGAGTAAAAAACTATCCTTCGCCTGCTGGTGGGTGTCTTTTGACGGATAAAAACTTTTCAGAGAAACTTAAAGATTTGCTTGAAAAAGATAAAAATCCGGATGCGGAAAGTTTGGAGTTGTTAAAAGTTGGCAGGCATTTTTGGAGCGGGGGGAGTAAAATAGTTATTGGGCGGGACAAAGAGGAGTGTTTGGAGAAGTTGCCAAAGTTGGCTGGCGAAAGTGATGTCTTGCTGGAACTTGCGGATTTTAAAGGACCTTTGGCGTTGATTCATGGGAAAAATATTAACGAAGAGGCTATTTTGATGGCGGCGGGGTTGGTTAAAAAGTATTGCGCGGAGGCGAGGGGGTTGGGTGGGGTTGGGGTTAAGGTTGTTCAAGATGGTGAGGAAAAAATTGGGCAAATATAAAAATAATTTTATGCGAACCCAAAAAGTCTAATTTATGCAATTAAAAGATTTACCCGCCATTCCATCCTGTCTTCACAGGAAATTGCAGATGTTACATAATTCGTTAACAAAATGATTTTTAAAATATCCTTGCGCTCGGGCAATGTCATCCCGACCGGAGCAAAAATTAGAATATTAAATTTTTGTCGCAAGACAATAAATTTAATATTCTAATTTTTGCGGAGCGGAGGGATCCCTTGATGAGCGGGACGGTCTTTATTCTATTAGATAAAAATTTTTTTATATTGAACTATGAAACTAAATTTAATATCCGTTATTGCGTTTTTAAACCTTTAATGAATTGAATTTAATTTCCTCGTTCTAAAAGGGATTCCTCCGCTGCGCAAATATTGTAACATCTGCATGGACGACGCAAAAAAAGTTTCTCTAATTTTCCTACTCCGAAATAACTAAAAACATTATTTAAAAGGATTTTATAAATTCACATATTTTTTGACAAAACCCCCAAAATCCAATAGAATAACAATATGAAATTAACGAAAGAACAGCAAAATCAAGTCAATAAAATCGGCAGGAAATATGATCTTAAATTTATTTTAATTTACGGTTCTTTTGCTACAAACAATGCCCGTCCGGGGAGCGATTTTGATGTTGCTGTTTTGGGGAATAAAGAGATAGGGTTTAAAACTTTGCTTGCCATTCATGGGGAATTAAGCGGTGTTTTTGGGGATAATAAAGATAGGGAGTTGGATTTAAAATCCCTTCATGGAGCGGGGACGCTTTTTTTGCGCCATGTAACTCGCGACGGGATTTTAATTTACGGTAATCAGACAGATTTTTATAATTTTCAGGCTTACGGTTATAAACGATAT
>JBDRHN010000043.1:0-37409 GCA_043816765.1 bacterium
GCAAATATCTTTTCCGCCAAACGTCGTCTTGTCTCTTTTGTTGTGTCGCCATTTTTTTTGATTTCCGCCCACACGGCGCTATAATCAGCTTTATCACAAACGGCGGTTACATAAGCAAAATTCTTTGCGGCGCTGCGAAGCATGCTTGGTCCGCCTATGTCAATTTGCTCAATCGCTTCTTCCAAAGTAATCCCCTTTCTGCTTATTGTTTCAGCAAAAGGATAGAGGTTTGTAACAACCAAATCAATCATTTTGATACTGTTATCTTCCGCCTCTTTTATATGCCCTTTGTTATCCCGCAACGCCAAAAGCCCCCCGTGGATTTTTGGATGCAAAGTTTTTACCCGCCCGTTCATAATCTCTTTGTGCCCCGTGTAATCGCTGACGTCTGTAATATCAATCCCCTCTTTTTTTAATAATTTAGCCGTTCCGCCTGTTGATAAAATTTCAATTTTTTTGCTTTTTAACTTCTTTGCGAAATCAACGATTCCGTCTTTGTCTGAAACGGAAATGAGAGCGCGTTTGATCATAGATTTTTGTTATTATTATGTATGAATTTAATATAAATTATTGATTATGGAAAATAAGTATAAATCAAATTAGTAAAGATACAAGGATACAAGAAACAAGATACAAACAAATTCCAATAACCAATAATCAAATTATAAACGTTTGATTTTTTGGAATTTGGTTATTTTTTGGTTATTGTATCTTGTATCCTTGTATCTTTCGAGTTGTTGCTACTGGTTACTGGTCTTAATATTCGTTCACCAACCCTTCAACCAACAAATCCTCACCAATTTTTTTTATCTCAATATTTTTCAAAATCTTCGCATTCTGCATTTTATCAATTCCATCGCCTTGAACGCTCAAAACAGCATCTTTTCCGCCGACTATTTTTGGCGCGACAAAAAACATAACCTTATCAACCAGTTTTTGATCAAATAACGAACCTGCGAGCTGTCCGCCTCCTTCAACTAAAATATTCGTCATTTCCATCTTGGCCAACTTTCTCAACAAATCTTTTAAATTTAGCAGTTTGTCTTTGGTCTTGTCAACAGCTATTATGATTAAATTTTGGCATGCGCTGATGGTTTTACCACGAGTCCCCCCTCCCGCGGAGGGGGTTAGGGGGAGGGTTTTGGAATAGGAGGTATTAAACTTTCTACATAACATCTCCGCTTTGCCAGCCTGCTCAACCAACGCCTCCTTGCTAGTCGCAATAACAACCGGAAATTTTTTTATGTCTTTAAACAAATTAGCTTTTGGGCTGATTTTTAGCTCCGTATCTATGATAATTTTATAAAATTTTTTGTGAACAATTTTTTTGTTCAAGCTAAGTTTTGGGTTGTCTTTTAGGACTGTATTCATTCCAACCATTATGGCGTCAAAATTATCTCTCATTTTATGTGAATAATCTCGTGAGGCGGAGGATGTAACCCACTTTGAATCCCCTGTTTTTGTCGCTATTCTGCCATCAAGGCTTTGTCCTGTTTTGTATGTGATGTATGGCAATTTTTTGGTTGTAAATTTTATAAACGGCTGGTTTATTGATTTTGCTTTTTTCCGCAATACTCCTGTTGTAACTTTTATATTGTTTTTTTGTAAAATTCTTACGCCCCTTCCTTTGTGGCGAGGGTTTGGATCAAGCATGGCGATAACCACTTCTTTTATCCCGCTTTTGATAATCGCGTCTGTGCATGGCGGGGTTTTGCCAAATGTACTGCACGGTTCCAAGTTTACGTAAAGCGTCGCCCCCTTTGCTTTGCTTTTTGCTTTTTTGATTGCGGCAATTTCGGCGTGGTCTTCCCCTGCTCGTCTGTGGTATCCGGTTGAAATTATTTTATTATTTTTAACCAACACCGCCCCGACCATTGGATTGGGCGAGGTTTGTCCTTGGGCTTTTTGGGCTAGTTGGAGGGTGAGGGTTATGTATTTTTGATGGGTGGAGGGCATTTTGGCGGGTTTAATTTATTTCATCAACATCAATTTTTCTAATATCGCTATTTGTAATGCCAAGCCCAAGTTCGCGCATAACTTTAAACGCGTCAGATGGGCGGTTTTACATTTTAAATAACAAATACATTATATAAACAAAAACCTCTCTCATAATATATTTTATTTTGACATAATTACTGCTTATAATACTTTCTTTTGCAAGTACGGGCGACGCAAAAGCTTTTATCCCCAAATCTTTCGCCATCTTTTTGATGCGTATCATATGAAAACCGTCGCTTACTAAAATTATTGACTTGAAATTTTGCTTTTCTAAAATTTGCGCTGCTTCCCGCAAACTTTCTAGCGATGTATGCCCTTTCTCTTCCATAAAAATATTTTCACTGTCAACACCATTTTTTATTAAATAATCTTTGCCTGCTCGCGCTTCGGAAATCTTTTCTTCTTTCCCTATTCCGCCTGTTAAAATAAATTTAGAAGAAAATCCCTTTTTATAAAGTGATAGCGCATGATCTAACCGCGTTTTTAAAATAGGACTTGGACTGCCATTCCATTGGGCGGCTCCCAGAACAACTATCGCATCAGCTTTTTGCGCATCGTCAATGTTTGCATAATAATAAATTCTAATGGTTAATATTGAGTATATTACTATTAGAATAAATCCTAGACTTAATAATATTTTTTTAAATTTATTTTTAAAGATCATATGTTCAGCAGTTTCTTGACCTTGTCATAATTTTTTGCGACCCCCTTCCCAAATTCATTGGGTTCGGGATTGTCATGAGGCTCTATCGGATTTTCTACATCTTCAATATTATATAAAGTTCCTAAAATTTCGGGTTTATTTTGTATATTAAATCCCGCTTTCCCCCATCTTTCCTGAGAAAATTTTATTTTTGCGGCTGCATATTTAATATTAGTTAATGGATCTTTAAGCCGTTCAACTCTTACCATATTGTCGTCAATAATTTCAGGATATGGACATAACTCGGAATAATATTTCTCCAAGGATTCAGCGATTTTTATTCTTACTTGTCCTATGCCTATTGAAGTATTAATATGTAATAATCCGCCGATATAATCAGTGAGCGTGTCAATAAAATTTACATTTACCGCTTGTTCTTGATATACCACACTGCCGACCATGATAGGATCAACTTTAAATTCTTTTGACGCATTTTTAATTTCTAAAGCATGGTTCTTAATAATGTTAGCCGCTCTTTTTTCGGCATTGGTTTCTGTGTGTCTTAAATTTAAGTAAACTTTATGTAAAATAGGCGTTCTGTCCGCCCAAAATTCTATATAATGAATGTCTGAATCTAAAAACTCATTAAAATTTACTTTTTCTTTTTTGCTTTCGCCTTCTTTTGATTGTATCAGCCATTCTAATATACCCCCCATAAGATACCAATATTTATATTTCCCTTTTTGTGTATTTATTTTTATTTTACCATCAACTATTATTTTGACATCATCGCTGTCAAAAAATCGTTTTTGGGTTGTTATCTCGGCTGATAAATAACTTAATGGCAAATCAACTAAAACAAAAACGTACCATGGCGTATTATTTCCATCTTCCGTTCTCTCTTCTAATTTTAATTCTATATCTTGCTTGCCGCTTAATTCTTGTATTTTTATTTCTTCAATGAAAGCGCTATCTTTGGGGATTAAATTGATGGCATTACTGCCTTTATTTAAAACAGTTAGAAAAACAATCGTTTTTTTAAGTCCTTTTAATTTTGAGCCATTAAAACTAGGCGGGATATTAAATAATTGGATATTTTTTTGCGGGGGAATTTCTCTAAATGCCGCTTTATTAATTTCTACTCTTAGATCCTCATCGGTTTTTAATTGAACTTGCTTTTTTGATTTACAGCGAGCCGAAATAAAAATAGCCACAAGACCGGGATTTTCAACATTGAAAGTATGTTGATATGTTTTTATTATCTTTTTTTTGATAACCATATTTTTGATTTTAAATTAAATTCGTTTAATTATTCAATTTCACCAATATCAATTTTTCTAATATCACTATTTGTAATGCCAAGCCCCAGTTCTCGCATAACTTTGAACGCGTCAGCTGGTCTGTTGAGAAAATATCCTTTTAAATTTTTTGGATTAACATAATACGCTTCGCCGTGTTGTTCTACGTCCAACAATATTTTCCCTGACAATCTGCTGGGGAATTTTGAATTTAGATAATTTTCAAGTTCGCTGTGTTTTATTCCTAAGCCTAAATTTCGCATAACACTAAAAGCGTCAGATGGTCTTCCTAAATAATATTTCTTTTCGTTGTCTGGGTTCACATACCACCCTTCGCCCTTTTTTTCTACTTGCAACAAAATATTGCCCTTAACTCTTTTTGAAAGTTTTTTGTCTATTTTGGTGATTAGGGATTTTTCTTCCGCGACGGCTTTTTGACTACTAAAATTATTTTTATTAATAGGACTGTCAGTATTAGTATTTCCTGTTTCTTGATTGCCATTATTTGCAACTTCTGTATTATTTGTTTCTATTTCTATCTGACAAGTTTGTTCTATGATGGGATTTCCGTCAATACAATTATTTGGCAAAGAAGAAATAGTTGTCCTCGTTTGTTTTCCATTTATACAATCACTCCAATTTGAATAAGTCCATGAAGTGCAAACAGGATATTGTACTGTGCAATTTTGACTTAGAATAGAATTACCTCCTGTACAGTTTGTGGGTTGTGATGATGTTATTGTTCTGGTTTGTTGGCTATTAAGACAAGTACCCCAATCAGAGTAAGTCCACGAAGTACAATTTGGCTGAGTATATGTACAAGATTGTGTCAACGCAGGATTTCCACCGGAACAACTGATTGGAGATGATGAAACCACGGTTCTATTTTGTACTCCATTAGATTGGCAAGTAGACCAGTCGGAATAATTAAAAGCGATACAAGTAGGCAAAGATGCTGTAGAAGGAAGTACCGTGTAAATTATTTGAGCATTGTCGTCGCAAGAATAGGAAGTCCAATTACAGCCGCTAGATCTTCTGTGATAATTATCATTGGAACTTTTTATATAAGCATACATGAAATAACGAGCGGATATGTCTTCCGTAGAAAAAGTTTTAGTATATGTTAAATCTGTACCCCAAGGCTTTATTCCGCCCTCCTTCACCCAGTCATATCCTTGAGGAAGAATAAAAGCGAATACTCCTGATGTCTCTTCTCCAGAAACCGTAATGGTAAAATTAAGCGTTTCTCCTACATGGACTGTGGTATTTGAAGATGCGGAACAACTAAAATTTGGTTCAGCAAACGAAGAACAAGCACAATTTCCTTTATCATCACAGAATGATTCAATAATTGGTTTGTCGGGCATTAAGTATGAGTAGGTCTCGCCAGCATATACTTTGCCACCCAATATAAAAAAGTTGATAAATATAGATGTTGTTATAAAAAAATAAATTGTAAATTGTTTTTTCATAAATTTTATTGTTTTATATAAATCATTTAAATATTTATTAATTCTTTTTTTTTAATTTTTTAATAAATGGAATAATTAGTAAGGATAACCCCACAAAACCCCGCGCCAGCTAATCCTTGCGACCGCATATCCGGAGCGGTATAAGTCCCTCGCCCACCAAGGGATTCCTCAGCTCCGTTGAAAAATTAAAATAACTACTACATTTTACCCCCCTTTATTCAAAAAATCAACAATCAATTCCGACCAAAAAAATTTTATTCACTTGACACGACAAGTAAATAAAATAGCTATATTATTATATTAGAAGCATACAATAATAACTTACAAAATGCTTCGGCGTTCCCTCGGAGAATCCGGGGCATGAATGAATTATCATTCATAAAACCGAAGAAAACCATTTTGTGAGACGTTGCTTCTAAATAAAGAAAGCGTTTTTAAACGCTTTTTTTATTTATTCGGAAAAAAACTCTTTGCCATCGCCTAAAAAATTATTTTTAAGAATTTTATAATATTCACCGCCCAGTCCTTGCGACCGCATACTCCTTTCGGAATATATATCTACACTACCCCTCGGAATATATATCTACACTACCCCCCATTTAAAAACAAAATCAAATTTCAACTTGACAATTTAACCCAATGTGATATGATGCCAATATCAATACGAAGGGAATCCGAACGGCTAACTACCTAAGGGGACCCTTTTTTATTTTTGCTTTCACCTCCTCGCCCCCCAAATAATCATAATATCTGCTGGATAATTTTTTATACAAAGAAGAAGCAAATTTTTTATTTGGAAAAAGTATTTTTTCAAACCTATTTTCTTCAATCAAAAAATCCACCAGCATTTTATAATCGCCATCACCAGAAACCAGAACTATTTTATCAAATAGTTCTTTTTTATATAATCTTTTCATAATATTAAAAATAATATCAGAATCCACATTACCCTTTTTCTTGCCAAGCATCGCTGTATTATGCTTGCGAAACACCAAAATAAAATCAGCGCCTTGGATTTCTTCATATAAATCTTGATATTTTTCGTCAACGCATCCTAAATAATAATAAGCTTTTTGGACATTATATTTTTTGAATAAATATTCTCTAAGCTTTGCAAGATCAACTTTCCAAACTGGATTATCCGACCTTGTTCCCATATATAAATTTTGTCCATCCACAAAGCAAATATTGTTTTCTTTGTTCATAAATTTGATTATTATTAAACCCCGCGCCAACCACCCCTCGCGATCTGCTGGTTCGCAGTTCCGCTCGCAACGGACTGCGAACCGCAATTTGCGCCAACAACCATGATTTTAATCTGCCATATTAGCGCAAATTTCGGTTCGGAGCGCGCGCGGCGCAACTCCGAACCAGCGGTCATACCCGCAAAACCCCGCGCCAGCTAGACCTTGCAGTCATTGGGATTTTTGCCATACCTGGCAGATAAAAAACCGCAATGGTTAGGTTGATTGTATATTTTACACATTACGCCCATTTAATAAAAAAATCAAACAAAAACACAGACTAAAAACTGTCATTGACAAACTTTTAAAATACGCTATACTATAAGCATAATGGTTTTCGTCTTTTTAGACGATAGCTCCGAGGCTTTCTTTGAAAGAAGATTGACCGATTACAAAAATTGCCCCTTGCGGGCAGTTTTTGTTTTTTATACAAAAAATTCCCTCATCCTGCTATTAATTTGATCAAACTCAGTTTGCTCAATAATTCTCATTTTTCTTGACAATCTCTTGCTGCTTATTAATCTGATTTGCGATAAAATCAGGAAAGAATCTTCATCGCCCTGCTTAAGTTGAAAATAATATTTGTTATTCAACTTTCTTACTCTAGTCAAAGGCAACGCCCATAAAATATCTTTATTAAATTTTTTTAAAACCAAAATCGGTCGTTCAAATTTATCATTTTTACCGTCTTGCTCGTAGCCAATATTCGCGCCCAAACTCGCCCACCAAATTTCTTTCTCTCGAAAATAAACAGGTTGCGCTTTTGATGAGTGAAGTCTGATTTTTAATTTAGTCCAGCTGATAAATATTTTAATTAATCCATTATCAATTTGCATAAAAATTTAGGTTGATCAATTTAATTACATATTCACTAACTAATTAGGCAAATACGAAAAAATCTCACCCACGACCATCTCAACATCTTCGCTCGCGTCAATAACTGTTCCATAATCAAACCGAGAAACAAGACCATAAACAGCTTTTGCCGCACCCTCTCCATAGACTCTATCTCTTTCCGCGTCTCGTTTTATACATATTTCAAGCGGCGCTTTCAGAGTAAAAATATAATTGGGACAAGAAAGTTTTTCAACAAGGTGATCAATGGCTTCTTTGTGGTAAAAACATCCGTCAAATATTACTATATTATTTTTTAAATATTCCTTAGCAAGCGGTATCGCAATTTCATTTGCTTTGACAAAATTTTCAACTGGAATACATGGCGCGTCGGGCGGCACTTTATCAAGTCCGTTTTTTTCCAAAACTTCATCAATGGCGATGTGTTTTGCGTTTAAAATTTTACTAAGTTGTTTGCTGATTGTGGTTTTTCCACAACCTAGCGGTCCTCTGATTATGATGAAATAGCTCATATTTTAAATCTCATTCCCGCGCCGCAGTCCCTTTCAGGAGACTGCGTCGGAGTATCAATAACTTTAAACTCGAAACTTGAAAAATTTTGCGTGATATATACTTCCAACCTGAAAAGGGGCAGTGCCTCGTCTCTGCATTACGTTCAACCATCATCACATGGGCGTATGCAATACGCCCCTACGTTCAACGACTTTCAACTTTATGGACTTTACAGACTTTCGACTTCACAACCTTTTATCCAACAAAAATATAATCAACCCTACAACCGACATAACCCCCGAAATCAACCAAAATCGCATTACGACTTTTGCCTCGGGCCAGCCTTTGGCTTCAAAGTGGTGGTGAATGGGGGTGGAAATCCAGATTTTTTTCTTTCTGATTTTTTTTGAAAGTTTCTGAATAATAACAGACAGCGATTCAATCATAAAAACAAAACAGATAATCGGGAGAAGCAGGGCGTAGTTTGTGAGCATCGCGATAACTCCAAGCGTTACTCCCAGCGACATTGCTCCTGTGTCTCCCATAATAAAACGAGCGGGAATAATATTGAACCACAAAAACGCGACCAACGCTCCGATGATTACTCCGCAAAAAGTGGCGAGGTCATATTTTCCTTGATTAAAAGCGATTGCGCCATAAGCCCCAAACGCCACAAGCAACATTCCTCCCGCCAGTCCGTCCAGCCCGTCGGCTTCGTTGACAGAAAATGAAGTTGCAACTATTACAAAAATAAAAACTGGAATATACCACCATCCGATTCCAAAATTTCCGACAAACGGAACATGAATAATATCCCAGCCAAGTTTATAGAAAAACCAAAATGCTCCAAAAATTGATATTAAAGTATAAATCCCAAGGCGATGAATCACTTTCATTCCTCCGCTTCCATTGCTTTTTATATCTATAAAATCATCTGCCAACCCAACAAACGCTGTCGCTATCAAAGCGCCTAATGGCAATAATGTCTGCGAGCGCGATAAAAAATTCAAAGATGTAAAACTTCCATCGTATAATGTTGATAAAATATAAAAACCAATGGCTAAAACGAGGACCGTTACCCAAATTAGAATACCGCCCATTGTCGGCGTTCCCGATTTGTGCTGATGAAGCTTGGACATTATGGGTGCGTTTTCTTCGCTTCGTATGCTTTTTCCTAATTTATATTTATATAAAAAATGCGTCAACGCGGGCGTCCACGACATCGCCAACGCAAATGACAGGGTTGTTAATAAAAATATTTTTATTATTATGAATTGATTCATGGGGATAGTAATTAGTAATGGTTATATATCAAATGAAATGAGAGACAAAAAATTTAATTGCATAAATTTTATAATATTCTCGCTTCCATTCACTAATTACTGATTACTAGTTACTGATTTCTAATACTGATTAACAACTATAATAAAAAAAGTCGCCAAAATTAATAAAATTTGGACAAGAAAAGCTACGCTTAAAAAAAAATAACTTATTAATTTATCTTTTTGATATAATAAATATCCGCCCAATAAATTAATAAACAAAATAGCAAGACCTATAAGCGGCAAATAATAAATGTTTGTCCAATCGCCAATTTTATCTATTCCAAAATATATATTATAATGGAGTATTATTGATTCTTCTTGTCCAGCCAAAAAGCGGGTGAAGCGATAATAAATCAATCCCCAATTAATTAAATTAAACAAAATAGACAAAAAAATGGTTACTTTTATTAGTTTGTCTTTTTTTATAAATTCTTTGAGCGAAATTTCTAATTTATTGAAAATCATAAACCCATGTTATCATAAAGTTGTCTTCTTTACAAGACAAAAAAAATGTGATAGTATGTTTTTGATTTAAAATTTAATAAAAATTATGAAAACAAATAAACATTCTAAAAGGTTCAATGAAACTGCGAAATTAATTGATAAGCAGAAAACCTATTCTATTGAAGAAGGCGTTGATTTAATCAAAAAAACCGCCAATACAAAATTTGATTCTTCTGTTGAGGTTCATTTTAAATTGGGAATTAATACTAAAAAAAGCGATCAGTCTGTTCGTGGAAATGTTATTTTGCCGAATGGAACTGGCAAGACTAAAAAAGTTGCCGTGATTACTGGCGCTGATAAACAAAAAGAGGCTAAAGACGTTGGCGCTGATATTGTGGGGGGTGATGACATGATTGAAGAGATTAAGCAAACTGCCAAAACTGATTTTGATATTTTACTTGCAACGCCTGATATGATGAGAAAATTGGCTCCGATTGCGAAAATTTTGGGAACAAGGGGTTTGATGCCTAGTCCTAAAAATGATACTGTTGTAACAAATATTTCTAAATCTATTGAAGAGATTAAAAAAGGCAAAACTTCTTTTAAAAATGACGATACGGGTAATGTTCATGATATGGTTGGAAAAGTTTCGTTTGATGGCAAAAAATTGGTTGAAAATATAAAATTTTTTATTGAGTCGGTGGAAAAAGCTAAGCCTGCAGGCGTAAAGGGCGCTTATATAAAGAATATTTTTCTTTCAAGCGCAATGGGTCCTTCGGTGAAGATTTCGAAATAATTAATAAACTCTTGGCAAAAAGCAAGCACAAGAGACCTCAAACGAGGTTAAGAATTTAAAAATATTTTTTAAATCTAGAGTTTTCTTTTTTTTTCTAGATTTTTTATTTATTTTGATAAATTTTAAATTAGTATGCAAGAAGAAGAATTAAAAAAATTATTAGACGGCAGTCATGTTAAAATTCCAAAAAAGTGGGATATTGTAAAAGGTAAAATTGTTAACATTACAAACAAAGAAATTAACGTTGATATTGAAAACATAACTACAGGCGTTATTCGCGGAAGAGAATTATTTAGCGAATCAGAAGAGTATGACAAACTAAAAATCGGAGATGAAGTGGAGGCAACTGTTTTGGATGAAGAGAATGAAAGGGGGGAGATGGAACTCTCTTTTAGATTCGCGGGGCAACAGAGGGCATGGGACGCTTTGCGCGGATTTTTAGAAAATGGAGAAATTATACAAGTTGCGATTACAGACGCCAATAAAGGCGGGCTTATGGTTCGCGTTCAGAATATAATGGGATTTTTACCGGTATCGCAGCTCTCGCCTGAGCATTATCCAAGAGTTCAAGGAGGAGACAGGGGAAAAATTTTAGACAAATTAAAACGATATGTAAATCAAAAATTTCAAGTAAAAATTATTGATGTTAATGAAAAAGACGAGAAGGTTATTGTTTCAGAAAAAATCGCGTGGGAAGAGACGCAAAAAGACGTAATTGATAAATATAAGGTCGGCGATAATGTTGAAGGGAATGTTGCCGCTGTGACTGATTTTGGCGTTTTTATTAAATTCGGCGACAATGAAGATTTGGAAGGACTAATTCATATTTCCGAATTAGCATGGCAGAGAATTGATAATCCAAGCGATATTATAGAAGTCGGACAGACGGTAAAAGCGCAAATTATCAATATTCAGGGTTCCAAAATTTTCTTATCAATTAAAAAATTATTAGAGGATCCATGGATTAATGTTGAAAAAAAATATAAAGTCGGACAAATCGTAAAAGGAAAAATTTTGAAAATTAATCATTTTGGATTTTTTGTGGAACTTGATAAAGATATTCACGGACTCGCCCACCTTTCCGAGCTAACAGACAAATCAGATAAAAAATTGACTGAAATCGCGAAACCTGGCGATACTATGGAATTTACGATTTTATCAATAGAGCCGAAAGTTCATCGTCTTGGTTTGAGTTTAAAAGCTGCCAAAAAAGTAAAGAAAAAAGATGATGCTGAGGTTAAAGACGTTGCATAAAAAAAGAGGCGGTCAATTTGACTGCCTGTTTTTTTTATTTTTTTATATATCCACATTCGTGTAAAAATTCTGCACATCGCTATTATCGTCCAAGGCGTCCATAAAATTTTCAATTTTATTTTTATCTTCTTTGTTGTCTATTTTTACCTTCTCTTTTGGCACCCATTCCAAAGCGGCGGATTTTATTTTTAAACCAAATTTTTCCACAGCCTCTTTAATTTTTTGCAAATCTGGAACTGCTGTTAAAACTTCTACAACCTCTTCACGCTCTTTTATATCCTCCGCGCCGGCATCAATTAACCCTAACTCAATCTCTTCTCTTTTTTTTATATAATTTTCCGCGCTAAACGAAATAACTCCTTTTTGTTCAAACTGCCAGCTCACGCAACCGCTGGAGCATAAGTTTCCGCCATATTTAGAAAAAATTTGCTTTATTTCGGCAACAATGCGATTTTTGTTATCAGACACAACCTCAACAATAAATGCGCTTTTTGCTGGTCCAATCCCTTCATAAAAAATTTCCTCAAACACGGCGCCGTTTAATTGTCCAGTCCCTTTTTTGACGGCGCGGTCAATATTGTCTTTTGGCATATTGATCTCTCTTGCTTTTTCTATGGCAAGTCTTAGTTTGAAATTTGCATCAATATCTCCCCCGCCCTGGCGAGCGGCCAAAATAATATTATTTGAAAATTTTGTAAAAATGGCGCTGCGCTTCGCGTCAATCAGCTCTTTTTTGCGATGAGTAGTTGCCCATTTTGAGTGTCCGGACATAGATGATTAGTTAAAAGTCGAAAGTCTATAAAGTCGTTAGCTTTCAACTTTATAGTTTAAAAATAATATATCAATATGATAATTTATTGCAGTTAATATGTCAAACAATTTTAGACAACATTTTAGGCAATAATTCCAGACGAGGCAACGCCTCGCTTCTACAACCAAACCCTTCAATTTTAATGGACTTTTGACTTCGTTTTTGTTATACTTTCACCATAATTACTAATTACTATTTACTGATTACTAAACACATGAAACTAACAATACTAATCCCAGCCTACAACGAAGAAAAAAACATCAGAGATGTGATTTTATCAATCCCAAAAACATTTGATAAAATAGACGAAAAAGTTGTTATTGTCGTCAATGATGGGTCTAAAGATAACACGCTTTCTCAGCTTTCTGACATAGATGTTATAATTATAAATCATAAAAAAAATCTTGGTTTAGGAAAATCTTTTCAAGACGGACTAAAAAAAGCGATTGAACTCAACGCGGATATTTTAGTAAATATTGACAGCGACGGACAATTCAATCCTTGCGATATATCCAAATTAATCTCTCCAATTATAAACAACGAGGCGGACTTTGTTACCGCCTCAAGATTTATTGACAAAAAAAATATTCTAGAAATGCCGAAAATAAAATATTACGGAAATTGTCTAATGTCTAAATTGGTAAGTTGGATACTTCAGCAAAAATACAGCGACGTTTCTTGCGGATTCAGAGCATACAACAAAGAAACAATGCTCAGACTGAATTTGTTTGGAGCTTATACCTATACGCAAGAAACATTTTTGGATCTTGGCTATAAGGGTTTAAGCATCCTAGAAATCCCGATAAAAGTAAAATATTTTAAAGACAGAAAATCGCGAGTCGCGGGAAATCTTTTTAAATATGCATGGAAAACTTTGAAAATTATTTTTCGCGCGATTCTGAATTACAGACCGCTGAAATTTTTCGGATACATAGGATCTTCTTTATTTATAACGGGAATATTTTTAAACTCATCGCTTTTAATTTATTACTCCCAAACAAAAAGTTTTACCCCCTATAAAGTAATCGGCTTTGTGGGAATATTTTTAAATATTTTGGGAATTTTCTTTATCTCTTTAGGACTGATCGCGGATATGCTTTATAGAATAAAAATGAACCAAGAAGAAATTCTTTATAAACTAAAAAAAGCAAAATTTTAAAATGCCAAAAATTAACAACAAATTTAATTTCTTAATAGAAACACTATTAGCGCTGTGGTTTTTTGTTGTTTATTTTTTTTACATCTATTTTCATTGCGACCCATTATCCTTTGCTTTAATAATTTTGGGCGGACTTTTTTTGGTCGGTTTTTGGTATTTCACGATTAAATTTTTAAAAAACGAAATTAGTTTTAAAATTAATACAAAGCTTTGGAAGTTTACTTTATTTTTATTAGCTGTAACAATTGGCGCCGCTGTTTTTACGAGGCTATTGGGTAATATATTCACTGAAAATCTAAATTTTATTCCATTTTTATTCACAGAATTTATTGTAATAAAAAATGTTTTAATTAAAATTTTATTTCTGTCCGGCTTGGTTTTGCTGTGCGCGGGCGCGGGTAAAAAAATATTTGATATTTTTAAATTTAATATTGAAGATAAAAAAGAAGAATTTATATTCTCTTTTGGATTGGGTTTTCTGATAATAAATTATTTTGCATTTTTTTTGACCGCATCGGGTTGGTTTTATTTTTTACCATCGCTTGCTTTGGTTATAATCTTTACAATTTTCTCATCAAAACAAATTAAATATTTTGTTGATAATTTTTTAAAAGCTGAATTTCAATTTAATATCTCGGCTGATTTTAAAGATATTAAAAATTTAGAATCGTGGATTTGGATAATTATTACTACTTTTTTAATTGCCGCTATCATTCCCACATTCCGTTCGTTTCTTATCAACTACGACGATTTAGCGGCTTATTTTAGCATTCCGCAACTTTATATCTATTATCACAGCTTGGTTCCGTTTTATAACGCGCCAGCGGCAATCCCAAGCGGAATCGCTATGCCTTTATACTCTCTTATAAACATGCTTTTTGCGCCTCATTTTGTATTTCATCTCAGCTGGCTTTTTTTAATTTTTACACTATGCGCGCTTTATTTATTTACCTCAAAATTTTTTTCTCAGAAAGCAGCTATTACCACCCTCCTGTTGGTTGTTTTTGTTCCATGGAATAACTATTTTATCATAACACAAAAAATTGATTTTATATTTACTTTTATTTCAGCGATTGCCGTATTTTCATTTTTTATTTGGCTCAATAATAAAGACGTGAAATCTTCAACTTATTTTGGATGGCTTTATTTATGCGCTGTTTTTTTGGGCTACGCCATTAGCCTTAAAATAAACGGACTGTTTTTGATTGCAAGCATATTTTTGGTGGTTGCCGGATTATTTATTTTTAAAAAAATAAATTTTAAAAAAAGCGCTATTTTCGGATTGATTATATTTTTATTTTTTTTACCAATACTCGCATTTAATATTTATTATTATAATAATCCGGTAGCGCCGTTTAAAATATTCTCATCTGCCCAAAAAACCGAAACGTTATTTAACCAAAACAAAAAAGTTACAATGTATGACATATTTAATAAAACTGATTTTGCGGCAAAAAGAAACCGCGATCTTACTGTTTCTGGATACCAAAATAATACGAACAACTCAGCCATTATAAAATTTTTTTGGAGAATTTGGAACACCACGATCAACCAAAAAGGATACAGAAGCATTAATATTGAAATAACCCCTTACCTTTTAATTTTCCTGCCGTTTTTTCTTTTTTATTTCATAAAAAACAGACTCTATAAAGAAAAAAATATTTTTTATCTCTCAATCATTTCTTTGGCATTCTTTTCATTGTGGTACTTAAAAGGAGCGGAAAGACCTTGGTATGGTATCGGCATGTTTTATTTTTTATTTATATTTTGCGGTTTGACATTGGAAAAAATAAAAAATAAAAAATATGCTTTCGTTATATGTTCGTTCATTATTCTATTCTGCTTCCGAACATTTACGGGATTAATAAAGGATATTTCCACACAACCAAACACTATTTACTCTTCCCCCGCCTATCAAAAAAAATATGACGACATCCCTGATTTTAGAATGTATGATTTTATAAACAAAGAGATTATCGCAAAAAACGATAAAGCGCTAATTCTAATGTTTTTGGGACCGCAAATTGCTAATATTCAAGGAGGCGATCAAAAAACAATTATAGACAACTCAAGTATTTATTGGGGTAAAATAGTTCAAGAAACAGAATCTTTGAAAGATATAAAAAATATTTTAACCAACCAAAAAATCACGCATATTTCATATAACATAAACTTCAAAAACAAATTAATATCAATCACGCAAAATAATCCAGAAAGTAAACTTTCTGAAGAGATAAAAATATTTGAAAAATTTAAAAATAAATATCTAAAGGAGATACATTGCGAACAGGAACAACTTCGCTTGTATGAAATCAGAGAATAATATTTTATGACTAAAGAAAAAATATTAATGATCACATCAACGTTTCCCGCTTTTTTGGGAAATGATTCCCCTGTCTTTGTGCATGAATTAGCCAAAAGCATAGCGCAAATTGATAATTTTCAAATTATAATATTAACCCCATATAGAAAAAACAGCAGACTCTATGAAAAAAAAGATGGTTTAAAAATCTACCGCTTTAAGTATGGATCTACTTCTTTGTGCGATGGGGCGATCCTTTCTGAATTAAAAAAAAATAAATTATTATGGCTGGTTGTCCCGTTCTTTTTTCTGGCTTATGTTATTAAGCTAAAAAAAATAATAAGAAAAGAAAAAATAAAAATTATTCACGCTCATTGGATTGTCCCGCAATGCCTTGTTGCTGTTATTTGTAAAAAAATATTTTGTCCAAAAATAAAAATCATCGGCACGATTCATGGAAGCGATATAACTAAAATAAAAAATGCAAGATTAAAAAAATTTATTTTAAATAATTTAGATTCACTTACGGTTGTTAGCAATGAATTAAAAAACGAAATAAATAAGTTAAATTTTAAAAAACAACTGGAGATTGAAACGATACCCATGGGAGTAGATGATAAAAAATTTAATCCTTGCAACTATCAAAAATGGATAAAAGAAAAATATAATATAGAAAATTCGTTCCTGCTGTTCGTTGGCAGACTCTCGGAAGAAAAGGGGGTTAAATATCTTCTGCGAGCAATGCCAAAAATAATTGAAAAAAATAATAAACTTAAACTATTAATAATAGGAGACGGGCATCTAAAAACAGATTTACAAAAAATGACCGCGGATTTAAAAATTTCTGACAATGTATTGTTTTTAGGTAAAATTCCAAACAATGAACTGCCGCCCTATTTTGCAACAGCCGACATATTTATCGGACCAAGCGAAAGAGAAGGATTTGGTCTGGTTTTTGTGGAAGCTCTAATGTCAAAAACACCAGTTATTGCATCAAATTTAAAATCCATATCAGACATTATTAATAAAGAAACAGGAATTTCAATCAATATCAAAGATACAGAAAAATTCAGTGATGCAATTATTAAACTGCTATCGGACGAGAAGTTAAGACGCAAATTTTCTGAAAAAGGATATGAATACGCAAAGAACAACTTTTCGCTATCTGAAATATCAAAAAAATATAACCAATTACTAGCAGAATTATTTTAATAAATAAAATTAAATTTTTTTACCATGCCAGCCATGAAAAATAGATTATCAAATAAACAGTTAAAAAATTTGTATAACATTAATGAGGATCACAAGTGGATGGAAATATTAAGTGATGATGAAAAAGATAGTCCTCATTTCAGAAAATATAAACGCAAAAAAAAACGACTTCAAAACTTAATAAAATATATAAAATTTGAATCAAATTTTAATGTGGCTGAATTTGGGTGTGGTAACGGAATTTGGGGTCAATTAATCAGCCCCAAAATAAAATCTTATGCAGGCATAGATTTTTCTGAAGAATTTATAAATCTTGCAAGAAAAAGGCATAAAACGCAAGGAATTACAAATAGCCAATTTTATTGCAGCGATATAATCAAATTCGCAATTGAGCATAATAATGAATTTGACCAAGCCTTTTCCGTGGATTTTAGTGAACACATTTATGACGATGATTTCGTAAATATATTTACAGCAATTAAAAACACCCTTAAACAAGGAGGGGTACTCTATGCCCACTCCCCAAACAAAAATTACTTTCTTGAACTGTTAAAAAAATATGGCATTTTAAAACAATCAGCCGGGCATATCGGAATAAGAAACGATAAAGAATATATTAATCTGCTAAGAAAAGTCGGGTTCGACAACATAATTATTTATTATCTACCTCATTATATTAAACTTTTTTCTGTTTTGCATTTTATTGGCTATGCGCCAATTGTAGGAAAATTCTTTAAAGCAAGATTGCTTATTAAATGTATAAAATCATAATCTTATGCGTCTATCTATAATAATTCCCCTCTTTAATGAGGAACAAAACTATAATATTAAACAAACTTATTCTAACCAAAAAAAATATGTCACAAAAAAATTCAGAACCAATAATCTGCATAGTTGGACTAGGATACGTTGGACTGCCTTTGGCTTATATTTTTGCGCGCAATGGCGTAAAAGTCTACGGGTTTGATGTTTGCAAAGAAAAAATATCAAAACTCAAACAAAATATTGATATTTGCAATGAAGTTAGCAAAAAAGATTTATCTAGTGTGAGCATAACATACAGCGATGACCCAAAAATAATTAACAAGGCAAATTTTATTATTGTCGCTGTTCCAACACCAATCAATAAGCGCAATAGGCCTGATTTGGATTTAGTTAAAAAAGCTTCAAAGGTTGTCGGGCAAAATATTAAAAAAGGCAGTATTATTGTTTTTGAATCAACTGTTTATCCCGGAGTAACAGAAGAAATCTGTATGCCAATTTTGGAAAAAAATTCTTCACTTAGGGGCGGGGTGGATTTTTTCATAGGCTACTCCCCCGAGCGAGTTAACCCGGGAGACAAAGAACATACAATTGATAAAATTATTAAAGTCGTATCAGGGATGGACAAAAAAACACTAAATACCGTAGCGGAAACATATAAAATAGCTTGCAAGGCTGGCGTTCATAAAGCGCCAAACATAAAAACGGCAGAAGCCTCAAAGGTTATTGAGAACATTCAAAGGGATGTTAATATTGCTCTGGTTAATGAATTCGCTTTAATATTTGATCGCTTAAACATAGATACTCATGATGTAATTAATGCGGCCGCGACTAAATGGAATTTTCATAAATACTCCCCTGGTTTGGTTGGCGGACACTGTATCGCTGTTGATCCATATTATTTAGTTTACAAAGCAATGAAAACAGGTTACAAATCTCAAGTTATTACGGCAGGCAGAAAAATTAATAATCATATGGCAAAACATATTGCCGAACAGACTGTAAAAATGATGGAGCAACAAAACAAAAAAATAATAAACACAAAGATAATGATAATGGGTTTAACGTTCAAAGAAAATATTAATGACATACGAAACTCAAAAGCCAAAGATATAATCAATTTTTTAAAAGATCACGGGGTAAATGTGGTGGGATATGAACCGTTTGCAGATAAAAATATTATACGAGATGAATTTGGCATTGAAAATATAGATTTTGAAAAAATTGAAAATTTAGACGGGATAATAATGTTTGCTCCGCACAAAGAATTCAAAAAAATAAAATTAAAAAACTTAAAAAATAAATGCGCAAAAAAAGCCATACTTTTTGACATTAAAGGATTTTATAATAAAAAAGAAGTTGAAAAAGAAGGATTTAATTATAAAAAATTATAAAAATGAATAAAAAAATAAAATATAAAAATACTATTAACTTCGCCGCCCTATTTGCCGCGATCGCATTCATGTTCTCGGGATTTTTTATTGGACACCTAAAACATGTTGCGCAAATTACCATTTTTAAAATTTTTAAAAACATCCACAAGAGACAAAGTATCAACGGGATTCGCAAATAGTTTCTCGCTAAAACCGACGAAATTTTTCACAAACCTTTTAATGCAACCCCACGGGGATTGCGCATGATAAATTTAATAATCTGAAACAATGGGTCAACTCCTCCTTTCAGAAAAAATTTACAAACCTACCGCAAATATGCATTTTGTCAACCTCAATATTTTCATCATCATCCCAACCTACAACGAAAAAGAAAACATAGAAAATTTAATTAACAAAATTTTTGGCTTCAATATTGCTAATTTAAATATTTTAATTGTTGACGATAATTCGCCGGATGGAACAGGAAAAATAGTTAGGGGGTTAGTTGAAAAATATAAAAATCACTTGCGCTTAATTCAAAGATCCAAAAAAATGGGGATTGGAAACGCTTATATTTGCGGCTTTAAATACGCGATAGAAAAAAATGCTGATTTAATTTTTGAAATGGACGCGGATTTTTCGCATGATCCGAAATATATTCCAAATTTTATTGAGGAAATAAAAAATGGGAATAATGTGGTTATTGGTTCAAGAAAAATTAAAGGCGGAAAAATAGAAGGATGGAATTTGGAAAGAAAATTTATGAGTTTGGGGGCGATGTTTTTTGCCAGAATTATTCTTGGAATAAAAACGAAAGATGTTACATCTGGCTATCGCTGCTATAAAAAAAAAGCGCTCTTGCAAATAAATTTAGATAAAATAAAAAGCAACGGATACGCTTTTCAGGAAGAGATGATTTATCTGTGCGAAAAAAAAGGATTTAAAATCAAAGAGATCCCCATAACTTTTATTGACAGAAAACTAGGCAAATCAAAACTCGGACATAAAGATATATTTGAATTTTTTAAAACGGTTGTTAGGTTGAGATTTTTAAACTAGGCGCTACCCGTGCATTGCGCAAACAAAGAGCAGGTTCGTGGAAACCGAGCGTCCAGCGTGGACGCTCGGTTTCCACGAACCGTTTCACGACTCAAAATAACAAAATGAAAAAACTAATACAAAAACTCAACATCTCAAAAAACGAATGGGGTTTTGTTTTTTTACTAACTCTTGTTGCCGCAATAATCACCACCATCCCTTATCTCTACGGATACTTTAGCGCTCCAAAAGGTAAAATATACAACGGCATGCATATGCTTACTCCTGGTGATATTTATGTGTATTTTTCTTATTTAGAACAAACCGCGCAAGGGAGTTATTTATTTAAAAATTTATTTACCAGCGAAACAACGATGCCGGTTTTTAATATATTCTGGCTCGTTGTCGGATTTTTTGGAAAATTTTTTAATCTAAATCATATAGCAACTTTCCAGCTTGCCAGAATCCTATTAGTCCCGCCTTGCGTTATCAGTTTATATTTTTTAATCTCTTATTTTTTTGACTCAAAATCAATTAGAAAAGCCGTTATTGTCTTTACATTGTTCAGTTCGGGGTTCGGGGCGTGGGCAACTCTTTTGCTCGCCGATTATGTAAATAATAAAACTCTTTTCTACTGGCCAATGGATCTTTGGACTCCAGAGCATAATGTTTTTTTAACATTATATCATTCGCCCCATCTCATCGCTTCGTTAATTTTAATAGTTTTAATATTTCTATTTTTTTTAAAAGCGACTGATGAAAATAGATATAAATATAGTATTTTAGCCGGTCTTTGCGGAATGCTTTTGATACAATTTCATCCGTTTCATCTGCCGACGATTATTTTGGTTCCAACTTTTTATATTTTAATAAAATTTTTACTAAAGAAAACCGAGCTTGAAGAAACCGAACACCTCATGGGACGCTCGGTTTCCAAGCGCGTAATTAATTGGCAAGACATAAAACATTTATGTATCATGCTTGCCATTACATCTCCAAGCGCCCTTTATTATGTGTGGCTAATAAACTTTGACTGGGCAACGAGACTTAGGGCATTACAAAACCACTGTTACACTCCTCGTTTCTTTGTTGTCCTAATAAGTTATGGGGGGCTGATTATTTTTGGATCTATCGGAATTTTATTATCGCTAAAATATTTTTACAATAAAAAGTACCCAATATCTAATATCACACATCTAATATCTGAAAACAATTTATTATTCCTTATAATCTGGGCGGCAACGCAATTCAGTTTAATTTTCATGCCATTTCGTTTTCAACGCAGGTTAACAGAGGGTTTGCAAATACCGTTGGTTTTTTTCACAATAATAGCTATAGTATATCTGAAAGAAAAATTTAAAAAATCGCCATTAAATATATTTTTTAATAAATTTTCATTAATAATAATTTTTATATTAGGATTTACGATATCTAATTTTTTTGTATTAAAAATAGACATGGAATATTTTGCCGAAAAAAATGAATTATTTTATTTTGACAAACAACAAATAGAATCTTATAAATTTTTAAAAAACGAAATGTCCGGCGGCGAGGTGATTCTGTCGGGACTTATAAATGGAAACGCGATACCTGAAGTCGCGGGAAGAAAAGTCTATTTTGGACATGTTAATGTTGAAACACTCTATTATGATTCAAAGCTGGCTTATGTAAAATGGTTTTTTAAAAATAATATCAATGATGAAAAAAAAATAAATTTTTTACGGCAAAATAATATAAAATATATTTATTACAGCAAATACGAAAAAGAGCTGGGCGGTTTTAATCCCGCGGAAAAAAATTATGCAGAAAAAATTTATTCTAATGATTTCGCGGTAATATATAAAATTAAAAATTTATAAAATTACATCTTAAAAACTTTTGACTTTATAAACTTTATAAACTTTCAACTGCTTTTTATGACATTAAAAGAAATAATCAAATCAATAACTCGCCAAGAGTGGAAAAAAATATTTTGGTTTAACGTTGCGGTAATTTTTATCACCGCAATGCCGTTTGTTTATGGTTATTATAATGCCCCAAACGGTAAAATTTTGAGCGGAATTCATTCTTTGACTCCAGTTGATTTGAACGTCTACTATTCTTATTTGGAACAAGCCAAACAAGGACGAATTATTTTCGTTGATCTTTTTACAAGCGAAACGCAAACACCTTTGATATTTAATATTTTTTGGCTTGGCGCAGGACTTGCTGGAAAAATATTAAAATTGAATAATATTATTACTTTTCAGTTGGCAAGAATTCTGCTGATTCCTGTTTTTGCAATTACGGTCTATCTGTTTATTTCATATTTTTTTACAGATAAAAGAAAAAGGCAAACGGCTTTAATTTTTATACTTTTTTCTTCCGGGATAGGCGGGATACTCGCGCCGATTTTAGAAAAATTTGCCTATGAATCTTACGGCTATTATCATTGGCCGCTTGATATGTGGATTCCCGAAAGCACGACATTTCTCACCCTTTTTCATATGCCGCACTTTATAGCCTCGCTCACTTTAATAATTTTAATTTTTCTTTTTACGCTTTTGGCTTGGGAAAATAATAAATTGAAATATGAAATTTATGCGGGTCTGTGCGCTTTGGTTTTATTTCAATTTCACCCATTCCATATCTCAACTATTTTTGGCGTGCTTGGAGGTTATTTTTTATTCCTTTGCTTTTTGAATAAAAAAATTCTTTTTCCTAAATTGCGCTCTTTAATAATCCTGCTTTTGTTTACCTTGCCGAATTTAATTTATCATCTATGTATTTTACAAAATTCAATAATAAAACAACGTGCCATGCAAAATGTTTGTCTGACGCCTGCGTGGTGGCTTAGTTTGATTGGATTTGGTTTTTTGGTTCCGCTAGCCACAATGGGGGTTTATTATATTTTTACGAAAATGAAGGATGGTGATTTGCCTGCTAATAAATACTATTTTCTTGTAGTTTGGTTGGTTGTTCAATCCGCCCTAATTTACACCCCGACGGCGCTTCAACGGAGAATGAGCGAGGGGTTGCATATAGTTTTGTGCATATTGGCGGTAATAGCCGTATTTGCGTTAATTGAAAACGCGCAACAAAAAATTAATCCAAATAAATTAGATAAAATAATAATTTATATTTATAGCAACAAAATATTATTAATAGTAATATTTGTAATTTTCTTTTCTTTTTCAAATATGCTGAATATCGCGCGCGATGTTGTGTATTATGAAAACGAAAATATTTTATTTTATTTGCCTGTTGAAAAAAAAGAGAGCTTTGATTGGATAAAAAATAATACCGACAGCAATGCGGTATTTTTATCGCACACAACAACCTGCAATTTTATCGCGGGAAACACGGGACGATTTATTTACGCAGGACATGGGACAGAAACCCTTTTCTTTGAGAAAAAACAAGAAAAAATAAAATGGTTTTTTAGTGAAAACGGCGGCGACCAAAATAAAATAGAATTTTTAAAATCAAATAATATTAATTTTATATATTATTCTGATTGGGAAAAAATTTATAGTAAAGATGGTCTTGGCTTTGCGGAAAAAGATTATCTGGATATTGTTTATAAAAACAATTTGGTTGAAATATATAGAGTAAATTAGGGCTGAAATTTATTTTAAATTTTTAATCTTATCAATCACAATGCTGGGTTTTAAGGCTTCCTCCTCATATTTTAATTCAGCCTGCCTGAAACTGTTTAGTTCCATATGTCCAGAAACTTGCGTTAAATTAAACTGAATAATATTTTCGTCGCCGCTGAACTCTTCTGGTATATAAAACCAATAATTAATCTGCGCATTTTTCTCAAGCGGCCATTCTGATGTCGGAAAAATACCATACCCCAAAGGATAAAATTTTTCATACAGCACTTCGTTTTTATTATTGGTTATCATCATTTTGAGCTGATAATTTTTTGACGGCTCTTTTGGATCGTCGCTTGCCAAACTAGACTTGGCTTGAAAAAAAATAGATATTGGAAACAATTGATCGGCAAATTTTTCCAGAGTCGGTTTTCGCTCTAAAATTTCCCAGCCAATAAATTTTATTTTGTCCCCCAAATCAACATTGTTCTCGTATTTTGGTCTCTTGTCTGTAATTTGATATAGGTCGGTTTGTTCTATCTTTTTTGACAGTTTAAAGAGGGCTTGATTATCAAATATTTTAACCAATTTATAATGCTCAAAAAGATTTCTCATATTATCATCAGCAAGGTTGAAAAAATTTTTATAAACCAACAAGCTGGGAAACTGCACATTGTAAATAAAAAAATCATGGAAATCAATCAATAAATATTCTATGCCGTTTGGCAGTTCGTAATCAGCCTCAGCGTATTGTTTTTTGCCGATAAAAGCATAGTGCATTGAATAAACTTTTTGCCTGGAAGATAAATTATTAAGATATTCATAGGTTGTGGCAACCGAAGAATTTTTTGGTATTTCCGCCAAAAAATCATTTTTTATATTTACGATTGTTTTATTAGGCGGGTTTTTAATAATTCCGCTTGCAACGCCAACTAATGGTCCTAGGGTTAAGCTGCTGTAAACTAAACCAAAAACAAAAATAATTATTAAAAGTTTTTTTTCATTTGCCAATATTTTAATTATCGGAGTCTTGCTGTTTTTACCAAGCTGCTCGCGCAAAAAACGTTTAAAACCGCAGATAAAACTAATCGCAAGGGCTGGCAATAAGAGAAGACAGTAATGTGTCTGTAAAACCAAAGCGCTCCCTCCTGGACCGCCGATCATCAGTTGAAATAGCGGACCCAAAAGTAAAATCAAATATTTCTTCGAAAACAAGGGCAGAAAACAAAAAGAAAATAACAACCCCAAAATCATTTCAATATTATAAATAGTTATAAAATGCCTCAACACTATTATCGGATGAATGAAAATATTGATAATAATTTCCGACAAAGAATTTCCCAACCATGAATAATAAAAAAGAAACTTATACCGGCCAGCTGGCGCGTAAATGCTAATAATTTTTAAACTAATAATTAACCATACCGCGGATATTAAGCACAATATTATTCCAAAAAACAGCTCTTTATAATCGTGTTTTCGTGTTGTAGCCTGCCCTGAGCCTGCCGAATGGGTATTTTCTGCATTTTCTTTCAAACCGTCAAACCCCCCAACCCCCCTTATCAAGGAGGCTATTTCACTGTTTTTTTGTTTTCTTGTTTTTTTGTTTTCTTGTTTTTTTGTTTTCTTGAAAGCAACCACCCAATCTGCCGCCAGCAAAACACCAAACATAAAAATTACCAAACTAACGTCTTCGCGAACCAGCAAACTCAAAAAAACAAATAAAAAAAACATTCGCCATTTTTTTTGTAAATAAAAATAAAAGACCCACAAAAACAAAAAAACAGCAAAAGGCAAAAGATGAAATTCAAAAAGATTTGCGTTTTGAACCAGCGGATTTATCAACCAAACCGCCCCCATCGCCAAGGGATAAATTTTTCCGCCAATTATTTTTTTTGAAATCAAATATATCGGCCAAGCCGATAGCGCCAAAATTACGGTTTGCAAAAATAATAACGCGATTGGAGAACGATAAAAAGAATATAAAGGCGCCAAAAATAATATAATCGGCGCAAAATGATCTCCTAAATATGTCGGCTCGTGAATAGATAGCTGAAACAAACGTCCGTGCGACGTGTTGTAAAAAACCTGATTAAAAATCGCCAAATCTAAAGAGTTGTAATAAAAATTATTATACTTAAAACAGCTGATTCCAAAAAAAATAATTATATAAAATAATATTGCCGCCATTAAAATAATGGCGGCATATTTATTTAAAAATTTTTTTATGTTCTCTGTTTTATTCATCTTGCGTTTTAATTGGTTCCTGTAGCGTTGGTGAAAGCTTGCAAAATAAAATATGTGAATGAATAAGATGCTAAAATAATCGCAAGACCGATTGACGCGCTGATTATAATATTTTTTGCGCTGGAAATTTTATCGCTCTCCCCCATTGCCGTCATATAAATAAAACCCGCATAAACTATTAAGACTATAAAAATCACACCTAAAAAAGTAAGCAGGTATTTAACAACTCTTGCTATTATTTCAGGAACTGTATTTTTGGGGGTTCCATCGCCAAAAACTGTACTCCCAATCTCTTTTAATCCGCCCTCGTCTTTGTCGGTTATACTTTCCCAAATTGTACTTGGCGCCGTTGCTGACGCCGGACGCAAACATACAAAACCAAAAACACCCAAAGTCAGCAAAATTAAAAAAGCCGATAATATTTTTTGTGATTTTTTTTGCATAATGGTTAAATTATTAACTAAGACTGTAAAAATTATACCATATTGTCCAACTTTTTGTCTAATATTTTATAACCATACTATCAAAATCCTTGACACTCTTGCTTAAATATTTACATCCGTTTTTTGTAACCAAAACCAAATCCTCTATTCTTACCCCAAATTGTTTGTTCAAATAAACCCCAGGCTCAACTGCTACAACCATCCCCTCTTTTAAAATTTCAGTTTTATTCTCCTTGCGCAAATTGGGCAATTCATGAATTTCAAGTCCAACCCCATGCCCGCATGCGTGTAAAAATTTATCTTTATATTTAGAATTATCAACAACCTCGCGAGCCGCGCCATCTATTTCACATACATTCGCGCCATGTTTAATTTTTTGCAGCGCGCTTGTCTGCGCTTGCAAAACTAACTTATAAACCTCGGTTTGTTTTTCGGACGGTTTGCCAATAAAAATAGTTCTAGTCATATCACTGCTATATCCGTCAACAACAGATCCAAAATCCAAGAGTATAACATCTCCGTATTTTATTTTTTTTTCTCCACCGCAGTGGTGCGGAAAAGCGGAATTTGACCCGCTGGCGACTATTGGATCAAAAGAAATACCATCCCCGCCATTTTCTCTTATAAATTTTTCTATATTCCATGCGATATCTTTTTCTTTTAATCCAATCTTATAATTGTCTTTAATAAAATTAAAAATATAATCAAAAGCCTTATCTGTAACTTGAGCCGATTTTTTAATCGCGTTTAATTCTGATGCATCTTTTACCGCCCTCAAATCGCTGATTATTTTAGAAACATCAACGAATTTAATCCCCATGCCCTTTAAAATTTTTTTTAAATTTTTAAATTTGCTTAATGTATAATATTTGTGTTCAATGCCCAAAACTTTAATTTTTTGTTTTTTTAGCATTAACAAAAATTCATCTTTAAAATCTTTTTTGGTTTCAATGACTGTAAAAACAGAACCGATCTCTTTTAGCGCCCGATGATAATATCTTCCGTCCATAAGGCAAAAACTTTTTTTTGGTGTTATTAAAAAAAACGCTTTACTGCAAGTAAAGCGGCTAAAATAAAAACGTCCGACCTCGCTTGCAACCAGCGCCGCGTCTATTTTATTTTTTTGTAGCTCTTTTTTAAAATTATTAAGACGATTTTCCAAAACCAAACTGTTCATAAACTATGATAACTTAAAAAGATATTTTAAAATTTTAAACTGTCATTTTTCATTTTGAAATTTACATTTTGCATTTTTATCATGCTTCCCTCAAAAATGCACCATACGCCAAATATGCGCTGTAAAGATCCCCTTTTCCAATAATTTCCATCGGGGCGTGGACATTAAACATCGGCACTCCGCAATCAATAACATCAACATTGCGATTTGCCAAATATGATGCAATTGTACCGCCGCCGCCCTGATCAACCTTGCCCATACCGCCAGTTTGCCAAACTATTTTATTATTATTATTAAAAATATTCCTTACTTCTCTAGTAAACTCAGCGCTTGCTTCACTGGCGCAAAATTTTCCGCCATGTCCAGTATATTTTTCAATTACAACACCATGGTTTATTCTTGCTGTATTTCTAGAATCGCAAACTTGTTTATAATCAGGATCATAGCCAACCGTTCCGTCAACCGACAAAACTTTTGATTGGGAAAATAAATCTATAACAGAACATTTTGAATTAGTAATTGTAATTAGTTTTTCAATTATATTTTCTAAAAATAAAGATTTCATACTGCTTGATCCATCACTGCCAATCTCTTCTTTGTCAATAAAAACTGTCATCAAAGTTTTTTCGCAATTTTTAACATCTAAAATCGCCCGCAAAGCGCTATAGGCGTTAGAGCGATCATCGTGCCCGTATCCGGCAATTAAACTTCTGTCAAAACCTAAATCTTTCGCTTTTTGCGCCGGAACCATCTGTATTTCCGCGCTCAAAAAATCCTCTTCAATTAAACCATATTCTTTGTTTAAATATTTTAGTATCGCGTATTTTACCTTTTCTTTGATTTTACTGTCTTTAACCGGAATACTTCCCAATAAAATATTAAGCTCCTCCCCCTCAATGGCAATGTCTAGCGTTTTTTTCATCTGTTCTTTTCCAAGGTGGGGCAATAAATCAGTGATCATAAAAATAGGATCATCATCTTTTTCGCCAATGCAAATATTTATTTTCTCGCCGCTGGAATTAATAATAACGCCATGCATCGCGAGCGGTATTGTCGGCCATTGGTATTTTTTGATCCCGCCATAATAATGAGTTTTGAAATAGGCTAATTCCTCGTCTTCGTAAAGCGGATTAACTTTCAAATCAAGCCTTGGAGAATCAACATGCGCAATTAGCATATTGATGCCATGCGATAAATCTTTCTTTCCCAAAATCGTCAAAAACAAACTTTTCTCGCGATTAATAAAATATATTTTTTTACCAGCCAACTCTTTTGAAGTTAAATTTCCAGCTGTCTTTTTAAAATCTTCCCAGTCAATAAAACCATTTTCTTTGGCTAGCCTAATTCCCTCTCTTACCGTTTCCCTCTCTGTTTTAGAATTATCTAAAAATTGCTTATATCCTTCGCTAAAATCAAAAGCTTGCTTTTTGGTTTCGTCACCCCAAACAGACCAACATGATTTTCTTTCTATTGTTAATTTTGATTTTTTAATTTTTTGATTTTTTGATTTCGTTGGCATATTTATAAAGATATTGGTTGTTTAAAAGTGTGTCCCCGAGAGGATTTGAACCTCTGACCTTTGGCTCCGCAAGCCAACGCTCTATCCAGCTGAGCTACGAGAACTTGTTAAAACTCCTAAATTTTAAACCTTCTGCTCAACTGTTCTGACACAGGTTCTTCCTCTTTTTCTAAATCTTCTTCAAGATATTGCAATAAAAACTCTCTTATTTTCAGCGGGTTTTGATCTGATAATGGGATTGACAGTAATGGCTTAATAAAACTTTTTAGGTCAAAATATAAATTTTTTGTTTCTTTTGGTTCATAAAACAGCCAAAATGATTTAAATTCTTTATAACCAAAAAATTTTCTTCCCAGTAAAATTCCTTTTTCGCCAATATAAAAAGACACTTGCACTGGTTCTTTGGTATCGTGAAAAAAAATAATTACCGCGAAAATAATAATAAACACAGCAAACAAAAAGTTTAACGTTGCGAGAGAAAAAATTAGTAGCCCTAACATCAAAATACAAAACCAAACATACCAGCCGCGACTATGTTCATATTTGGCGTATTCAGGAAAAGACCAACTGGCAAACACCTCTCCTAAATCAGATAAATTTTTTTGATCTTGCTCTTCTTTGCGCATAAAATTAAATTAAAACTTTATAAAAACCAAAATCTTTACAAAATTTAATATATTAATTTACTAAATTTACTTGCTTTTTTGTCTTCTTATTTTCTTGAAACAAAGCTATTGCCAAATTCATATAAATTATATATACTATTTTCATAAATGGAGAGATGCCTGAGCGGTTGAAAGGGGCACCCTGCTAAGGTGTTAGTCCAGCAATGGGCTCGAGGGTTCGAATCCCTCTCTCTCCGCCAAATTTAAAAAACACAAATAAATTATAGCACAAAGGTTAAAAAAATCAAGAAAATTTGACCAAAATATGAAAATTGCAGCAGGAACTAATTACGTGACAAGTCTATTGTATAGCGGCAAAAAGAAAGCGGACTATGGTGTACCCCTTGTCAAGACAGTAAAACTTGTTTAATTTAGTGGGTTTTTAAGGTAGTTAATTTTTTTAAAAATATATTAATAAATTAGGCGCTAACGCGCGCATTTTGTAGAGACGCATTGCAATGCGTCTCTACGGACATGCAAATATTGAAATTCCTCTGCAATAAGTTATTTTTGAAAATATATTTGAGCCGGCGTTTTCATATCTAGTCTTGAGTGTCTTCTTTTCTCGTTGTAAAATTGAAAGTAATCTTTCAGTCCGTCGCCAGCTTCATCTATGTCGGCATAATCATTTAAAAAGACATTTTCATATTTTGCAGTTCGCTATAATCTTTCGGTAAAAATATTATCCATACATCTGCCTCTTCCATCCATGCTAATTTTTACTTTTATGTTTTCTAAAATTTTTATATAATCTATACTGGTAAATTGAACGCCTTGATCTGAATTGTGTAATTTTGGAATATTCATTTTTAAAGCTTCCATAAGCGCTTGAATGCAAAAATTATTTTCAAACGTTGAAAATAGCTTCCAAGCTACCACATATCTGGAAAACCAATCAATCAAAGCCATTAAATAGGCAAATCCATTTTTAGTTCTAATGTAAGTTATGTCTGTGCCCCAAACTTGGTTGGGTTCGATTATTTTAAGCTCTTTCAAAAGGTATGGAAATTTTTTATGGCTGGCATCGGGAACGCTTAAATTTCGCTTTGTTTTGGGATAAATCGCTTCTATGCCCATCTGTTTCATTAAGCTGATTATTTTCTTTTTTCCGACTTGCAGATGGTATTCTTCTTGAAGTTCCGGCTTTATATACATTATAGACAACTAGAAAAAATATCATTATAAACGACGAAAAAAGAAAGATTCTTTTTATGTCCAAAACCAAGTCTGGCAGACGACATGATAAAAGAATTGTTGATAAATTTCAGTTGGCAAGGCACATACCCCGCCTGATGTCGCTATTTGGACAGACACATGGCCGCAAGGCTTGCAAAAATCGCATCCTAACGTTGTGATGCCCGCCAAAGCTTCAAAAAAACATCCTTTGACTTTTGAACAAAAACAAAACAACCGGATTATATCCGGTGTTAGAGTTATTTCAGAACATGCCATTTCTGGTTATAAAAGGTTTAAAGCCGCCAGCGATGTTTATCGCAATAAGTTGGAAAATATGGATGATAAGATGAATTTAGTTTGCGCGGGTCTTTGGAACTTGCATCTTGAACAAACAGTTTAATCTCAGAGGTCTGGGTTTAAGCTGTTTGTTTAAAATATTAATTTAGGGACAAGTCTATTCATGGCAACAAGGGCAAACAGAGCAATAGGCAATTTTCAGATGAAAAGATAAATAGTTCCTGTGTAATTTCTGCGTTTTTCTGCGTCAAATTCTGCGTAGTTCTGCGTAATGATGCTAACATTAGCAAAGCCCCAAACTTAATTTTACGTTAAAAACGAGTTTTTACACAATAACTAAATAAAATTACAAGTAGGACATTTCTAAATTGCCTTGACAGTTCTTTACCCAAAACCTCGCCGACCGCCCCTTCTTCAGATTCAACACCCCTTGCAAAACTCCTTTTTCTCATCTCTTCCAGCCCATCCATTTTATAACCTGTTTATGTTACCGTTGCTTCCAAGAAATCTTAACCCCGTTTTTTTTAATCTCCCACGCCAGCGGATCCTCATCCTTAAAATCATTCGGGTGAAAACCGACAGGAGAAATAATAGCATCCACATCTTTATCTCTTTTTTTCTTCCAAAGAAAAGTCAATGGATCTATTTTATTAAACTTCGCAGAAATAACACAAACATCAATATCGCTCCAACGTCGAGCCGTTCCTTTCGCATAATATCCATATATATATTCTTTATCGGCAATCCTTCATCGTCAAGATGGCGGGCATAATCTTTTATTGCATTTTCTATTTTTTTAGGTATTGCTTTTTTAACCATAAAAATAAATCTTTTGAAATATTAAAATATTCCTCAGTATATTTTTTAGTAGCTTTCTTATGAAAAGCCTCTTTAATATTATCATACCGCACCGCAATATTAAATGCGTTGATAATCTTTGTCGTAGCCATATAATAATTTCAAAAGTTGGAATAATCGCATAAATTTATGAATATTACCTCGCCGCCCCGGAATATGTTATCGCCTGCATTATATTCCACTCTTCCGTCGTCTCGGGGAGTTTGTTGTAAATGTTTCTAAATATTCCTATTCCTGCAATTTCGCTTTTCATATTTCTGTTTTCCGCTCTTTGGCGCAGGCCGTAAGCCATTATTGTGACAGCCGCGTTATCTTTCCCGTTTGCCATGTCAGGGGTTCTTTTGTACACTTTTTGAAACTGCTCTTTTGCTCTGTTTTCTGCATTTTGGTTGGTGATGCTGGGCCATCTGCCGTTTGCGATTTTTATGGCATCAGATAATTCTTCTTCCGTTTCCGGCAATTTATCAAATGCCGCTTTATACGAATACATCACAGCCGCCCGTTCTCCCGCGCCCAATTTTTGGGTATTTTCGTCAACTCCATAGGTGATGAAGTTGTTTATAGCATCAGTCGCTTTTTCAGATAATTCTTTAACGCCTTGCGTTAATTTTGTCAGATATTTTATTTGCGCTTGCTGTTCTTTGATAACATCTTTTAAGACTTTTATTTCTGATAAAATTTGGTCGAATTTATTGTCGTTTAAATTTTTGGCGGAGTTGTTTATTTTTTCTATACTAGTGTCTTCTACAGTTGTAGTAAATGATATTTCTTCTGAAGTGCTATTATTACCGCCTTCTTTTGTTGAAGATACAGTAAAATAATATTTTGTAAATGATTTTAGATCTTTTAACTTTATTGAATGTCTGGTTTGAGTATAATCATCGATTTTATCCCAATTCCAATTTTCATGCGATTTATCCGCGCTCCAATAATGCACATTGCTATTGGACGGGAAATTTGTTATCCAAGTTACAGTCGCTTCGGTTGGACGGATTGAAGAGATTGGGACTTGCAGGTTGGAAAATGTTAATTCGGTTGACGCAACATCTGTTGGGGAAAACGTAGAAAAGGAAACCACTATTGGATTACTGTATATATAATTACCGAAGTTATCAAGATAAAACTTTTTTAACTCAATATAATATTTTGTATTTGGTTCCAAATTTGTTAATTCAACAATACTTCCAAACATATCTCCAGTCATACTGGGGTCATTAATTACATTATTTGACCAAGAAATTGCGTTTTTTAATCCACTTGGGATCTTCGCTAACTTATATTCTCCATTGCTACCCATGCCTGCTGACTGCCAGTAAACTTTTGCTGAATTGCTCGTAATATTATCAACTTTCGTTATGGTAATGTCTATGGCTTTATCTTTAATACACGCCCCATCTTTACAACCGCTCTCACATCTCACACTTTCCGTTTTATGTTCCCCGTTCTCACAATAAAATTCCCTTAAGTTTGTATTATCAATGCAATAATCGGTAAATGTATTTGATGTTCCTCTTGTATAATAATCTCGCCCCCCATCTGTATCAGCGCAAGGATTCTCTCTGTCTACTGTGATCGTCTTCACAAAAGTATTATTATTCTCGTTTGATTCGTTAATTACATTATCTATATCAATTTCTGCTTTAAGTTTATGTGTGGAGTAAAGATTTTTTACCGGAGTGCTTACACTTAAAGTATTAGCATCGTTGCCAGTTAAATTGGTTTCAACGCTCATATAATAAATTTCATTATTTTCCGAATCCGTAACCTTGGTCTTTATCGTCTTGCGACCATCAATTCCACCGCCCAAATTTTTAAACGAAACCCAAATATATTTTAAGGTTTCCGGATCCCAAGACGCCATTCTGTCTATTTTTAAATCAGTAATGATTAAATCCGGCTTTGTCGATGATGTATTTAATTTATACCCCTTCCCCGGCTCAAATTCCGTAAAATCATTCGGGTATTGTTTAAATACGCTTGGATTTTCGATTTGCAAATCAGTGTCCGATATACCGTTATTAAATGTATATCCTGAAGTAATCTCTTTGTCGACAAAATCTTTAATTTTTACTTTTCCTAATGATCCTGAGCCTACCCAATTCCAGCCCTCTTTCAAAACCAATTTTAGAAAAGCGGAAGGGTATCCGTTTACAGTCAGCTTGGCATCTTCGTTCATCTTAATTTCTATTCCTTGCTTGGAGTAAATCTGTTTCAAATCTCCAATAGCAGACCCGTCAGACTTTGCGATCATTGATTGAGTTTGCGTTTTAACTTGAGAATATTTGCCTTTTATACTTTCCAACACCGCCTCTGCGCTGGAATTTTCAGGATTTATCGGTAGCGAAATAAAATTCCAATTTTTCTTAAGTGGAATTTCAAACCTGCAAAGAGCAGATGAAGAAGTGGTGGTTTTGCATAAAGGATTTAAAACCTCCAATTCAAGCTCATCAGCCTCTAATTTAACGCCGTTTGTTTCAACATCAAAAATAATTTTATAATCTCCTGCTGTCCATGAGCTTTTGGGATTAAACGACATTAAAAAAGTCAAAACATTGTTTCTGTCAATATAAAATTTGCTGGATGAGGTATTTGTTCTGCCAAAAGTTGCGTTTTCCACCGAATTGCCGCTTGGGCCATTTAATCTATAAATCAACTTTGAGTTTAAATTAGCATTTGTTATTTTAAAAGCTATAGTGTAAGTATTTCCTTTGGTAAAACTTGTATCTGGTCCGAATGTTATAACAGGATTGCCGCAGTTACCGGGACTTGTCGCGCTTCCCGAAACTATCTCACTAATCGCCAATGCGTCAAATGTATCAACTTTATTGTTTTGGTCAACATCTATGGCGCAAATATCACTTGGCTTAGAAATCAAACCAACATCCATCTTAGAAACTAAATCAGCATCAATTTTTGTAATATTTCCATCGCCATCCGCATCGCCTATTTTTTGACCTGCTTTTGGCTCTAAATTTAAAATACACGCGCCATCTTGGCATCCGTTCGGACATTGATATGATGTTCTTGCTATGCAACCCAATTCGGAACAGACTGAACTCCCGTGATCGCAATAAAACTCTCTTATTTCGTTTTCTCCATTGCATTGATCCGCATACGCGTAAACCTCGTCTGTCTGCATTGCTGGATCATGTCCATTGACAGCTCCTTTCGTGTAAAAATCTTCCCCGTCAGTGTCAGTGCAATGATAAACATAGTTAGAGGCTTTTGCTTCGTTTTTAATTATTCCCAAAAATCCTCCACAACAAATCAGCGCGATTAGCAAAATTTGCAAATGGCATTTTTTTAATTTAAACATAATTTTGAATGTTTGCGAGAAGCTGTTTATATTAAACAATTTCTCGCTAAAGCATTAATTATTAATATTTTTTAAATTCGTTAACTATCGTATCATATATATAAAATTATTTCAAGGGTTTGCCCTATGGGTGTCGCAGCCACATGATAATATCATACCACAAAATAAATACCTGTCAAGTCCCCACTTTTCTAAACCGCTAAATCAGCTTTTTAAGGAAAATTGTTTTTTAAAATATTTAAAACTTTAATTTGAAGGGTATCAAATATCGGCTCGTAGCTGTTTTGTTCGTTGTAGGCGATCCTGAGGCGAAAAATTTTTAACAATTTTGGCAAATTAATCAGATTTTGCTTTTTCAACTTTTTTAAAGAAAGTTTTTGTAAAAGCATACGGGTTGGCATAGCCGATTGAGGTGTGGATTCTTTCATGGTTATAATACCTCATCTTTTTTTTAATAAACTTTTCTACCTCTTTAAAAGTTTCAATCTCTTTAAAAGTTTCAATCTCTTTTATTTCATCAGCCCACTCTTCTTTAAACCGTCCAAAGAACGATTCTTGCCCGGGGTTTTCGGTTGGCGTGCCGGGCGTTGAGTAAGAGAGCCTGCTGTTTTTGTTTTTTAAAACTTCCTCAATGTATTCATAACCGGTGTATTGGCTGCCTTGGTCTTGATGAAATAATATTTTGTTTTTAATTTTTCTGGCGAATTTCTTGGCCAGTTTTTTTATTGTTTTATCCGCTTGCCGAAACGATGATTTGACCAGTTCGGCAGACATTGTTTGACTGGTCGCAAAGCCATAAACCATCTGTCCAAAAACATCTTTGTGGACGCAGAAATAGCATTTGCCATTTTTATAAATAATTTCAGTGATGTCGCTTGTTATCGCTTGCAGCGGTTCGGTGATTTTTGTTCTGATCAGCAGATTGACTTTGTCTGACAGCTTAACCAGTATTTTCTTGATTATGCTTATTTTTGGCTTGGTTATCTTTCTTTTTAAACTTAAACCCCATAAGATCAAAAGTTTGCCTAAAACATTTCTGCCAATTTCAATTTTGTAATTATCTTTTAACGCTTTTTTGATTCGTTTAATGCCGTAAGAGCTGTTTTTAACAATTATTTTTTCAACATATTTTTTTATCTTCTCGTATTTTGCCAACAATCTGTCGTTGGGCTGTTTGTTGTTGTAATAAGTCGCTTTGCTGATGGCGCAAAGCTGGCAAACTCTGTTAATGCTGAAAACCCCGCTTATTACCTGCTCTTTGGCAAAATTGACTATGGTGTGTTTTGGGATTCGTAAAAATCTGAAAAATTTTTTAACAAATTCAATTCCACCTCTTTTTTGCCGACCATCTGTTCTAATTTAGAAATTTTGTTTTTCAATTGATTGTTCTGCTGATCCGGAGTGGTTTCAAAGATGTGGAATCCTTGCTCGTTTAGATGTTTAATCCACATTGAAAGGAGATTAACTCCGACTCCGTATTTTCTTGAAACCTCTGAAATATTGCCATTCTTAATCGCTTCTTTGGTTAAATTAAATTTAAACTGGGGCGTGTATTTTTTTCGCGTGTTGATGGTGGTTTTTGGAAAAGACATATGTTTAATTTATTCAAGTTAATTTTTTGCAACTTACTTTATGATAGCACAAGCGCCGTTGGG
>JBDRHN010000044.1:0-3403 GCA_043816765.1 bacterium
AAAATACCTGTCATTCTGAGCGACTTTTACCGTAAAAATGAAAAAAATATTAAAACTGAATAAATTAAGCGAAGAATCCCGCGGCTGTCGCAACCGCAATGGGATTCTTCACTTGCTTCTGTTCGCTAATAAGTTTTGCGAGATAACAATATTTTTTTCTTTATAAAATGTATTGCAAAAAGCCGTTCAGAATGACAGGTTATAGATGGTCGCTTAGAATAGCAGTATCCAAGCGCAAAAATTTTAATTTTATAAATTTTTAATTTAGCCATGACTCGAATAATAAATTTGTCCTCGCAATCTCAAAAACAAAAAACAATGCGGCATTCGCCACATGTTTTAGATTTGAGAAAAGAGATGGCTGAAAAAAAAGAAAAAGAGATTTTTGAAAAACGAAACAAAGTTGAAAAAATTTTAAATTCAAGCAAGGTTAAAATCAAAAAGTTAAATAAAAAAATTTTCAAACTGCTGTCCGCTATAAAAAATAATTTTAAAAATATTAAAAATTTTATCAGTTCGGCTGGACTGGAATTAAATTTTTCAAAAAATAAAATCAGATCAGATGTTTTCCGTTTGTTCGCGGCAAAACGCGAAAACATCCATTCGGCAAGCTTAGGGCGGGCTGCCACACGAAAACACGAAAACGAAGATGTCGCAGTCTCCCCGATGGGGGGGGTTGGGGGGTTTGATGGTTTGAAAGAAAATCAAAAAATCAAAAAACCTAGAATTTATAAAATTATCCCCAAGTTGGAATCCAGTCAGATAATAACTCCGTTCTATCTTTTTCGTTTTAAAAACGCGTTGGCGAATTTATTGCTTTTTCTTTTGTTTATATCAATCCTTGTCTTGCCAGTCAAAGGATTTATTTACGCCCAAAAGATGGCAGGCGTAAAAATAAAAATAATTGACCGCGCGGCATCGGCGGCGGGATATTTAAAAGAGGCGAAAAATTCAGTCGCGGATGCAGACATTGAATCAATCAAAAATCAATTCAACAAAGCGAGCTCGGAATTCATTTTAGCAAGAGAGGAAGCAGACGAAATTGATAGTTTTACAAAAACATTAATAAAAATTATTCCTAATATTGGCGGTTCTTTTAAGTCAGGAGAAAACGTTTTGATAATGGGAGAATATTTAGCTAAATCAGGGCAGTATTTTACTGAAATTGCCGATATTTTACAAAATAATATTGGCGCGGCGCAATTGCCGTCCGACAAATTGGAAGTTGTTAAAAATAATCTGTCGCTCTCTTTATTGCAACTTCAAAAAGCGACCAGCGCAGGCGGGCAAATTAATATTGAAAATATCCCTTCGCAGTATCAAGAAGAAATATCTAAAATAAAAAATTATTTGCCGGAGATTACAGAAAAAATAAAAAATCTAATTCATTACATAGAAGTTTTTCAAAAAATTTTAGGGCGCGATGAAATTAAAAGATATTTATTTATATTTCAAAACAATAATGAAATAAGGGCTAGCGGAGGCTTTGCGGGAAGCTATGCTTTGGTTGATATCAGCAACGGCAAAATTGAAAACTTAGAAATTCCAAGCGGAGGAAGCTATGATCTGGAAGGCGGAGAGACAAAAAATATCATCGCCCCGGAACCTTTGCAGTTGATTAACGGGAGCTGGCATTTTTGGGACGCGAATTGGTTTTTTGATTTTCCGACAACTGCTGAAAAATTAATTGAATTTTACAACAACAGCGGCGGACCGACAGTTGACGGAGTTATCGCGATTAACGGCAGTATGATGCAGGAAATCGTCGGCGCGGTCGGCGAGATTGAAGTCCCGGGCTTTGATCAAGCCGTTAATGGCGAAAATTTTATTCAGCTTTTGCAAGAAGAAGGATACAAACATAAATTTGAAAAAGAACCAAAAAAATTTTTAAGCGCGGCAGGTCCTGAAATTATAAAAAAATTAATAAACCAACCTGAAAATTTATTAAATATTCTTCCTGTTTTAAGCAAAGGATTGGCGCAAAAAGACCTGCAATTTTATTTTTCTTCATATAATTTGGAAAGAGAAATAATGGACTTGGGGTGGAGCGGAAGAATTTTAGAGACAAACAAAGATTACCTTGCCGCAGTTCACACCAACATTGGCGGCGGAAAAACAGATCAAGTGATAAAAAATAAGATTTGGCATAATGCGGAAATTTTAGAAAATGGCGAAGTTGTAAATACTTTGATAATAACCCGCTTCCACCAAGGGCAAAAAGGCGATCCATTCACTGGAATTGCCAATAACGATTATTTAAGAATTTATGTTCCGCTTGGTTCCAAACTTATCAGCGCTTACGGTTTTTCAGAAATGCCGTCGGAAGCGTTTGAAATTCCTGAAGAAGGATATGAAAAAGATGAAATAATGGCTGAGATAGAAGAGCAAACAGAAACTGACAGACTCTCGGGAACTAAAATTTTTATTGAATCAAATAAGACAGTTTTTGGAAACTGGATTCACCTGAAACCAGGAGAATCAAAAAGCGTTTATTTAAAATACCGTTTGCCTTTTACGATTTCAAAGAGCGGTCCAAGCGAAGAAGAGCAGACCATTTGGGAACAGGTGGGTTTTGCTATTAATCCAAAAACCCAGCCGTTAATTGCCAATGTTTCAGATTTGAGTTATTATTCGCTTCTATTGCAAAAACAAAGCGGAATCAACGACACAATATTTACAAGCCGAGTGAAATCGTTGTTTGGAAATAAAGTTAGTTGGAGTTATCCGGATGATTGGCAAAGCGATGGAAATATTCAGACGCGCAGTTTTGTTTTAGATCGCGATATGATGGAAGCGGCGGTGTTTGAATAAGTATCTGGTATCTGGTATTTAGTATTTTATCTATGTCCAATAAAATATTTTTACAAAAATTAGGCTTTATTCCCAAGAATAACGTGAGCGGTATTTTTTATAAAAATTACCAAGCCGTTGGAAATTATTGTGTTGAGGTTGATTTTGAAAAAGAGAAATTTAATTTTGGGAATAAAATTAAATCCGAGAGCGGAACAATTCTTAATTTTTCTCAAGAAGAAAATTGGGTTGTTTTTGAGTGCGTAGATCGTTTGCTTGAGAAAGGATATAAGCCAAAAGATATTGTTTTGGAAAAAACTTTTAAAGTTGGGCATGGGGCGAGCGGCGGCAGATTGGATATTTTTGTGGAAAAAGAAGGCAATGCTTTTCTTATGGTAGAATGTAAAACTTTTGGCAAGGAATTTGAAAAAGAACTAAAAAACATAAGTAAAGATGGCGGGCAACTTTTCACGTATTTTCAAAATGACACAAACGCAGAAATTTTAATGTTATATACCTCCCAGCTTTTTAATAATAAAATAGATTTTAAGTCTGAAATTATAAAAATTGAAGATAATTATCGTAATGCTGGAAAAGTGGAAGATGTTTTTAA
>JBDRHN010000045.1:0-14112 GCA_043816765.1 bacterium
GTAACGAAATTTTCAGATTTTGAGTAAATTTATTCAAAAATTTTTGAGGAAATATGCTTATATTGGCGAAAAAATTTTTGGATAAATTTGCCAAAATATGGAAATTGCAGTAGTAAATTATTACGCAACAAGTCTATTGAAAGTTTTAATCTGTGCCGGAGAGAGGACTCGAACCTCCATGCCTTGCGGCACCTGCTCCTAAGGCAGGCGTGTATGCCATTTCACCACCCCGGCTTGTGCTTGTCATTATTTTAATGGAATTTGAGATTTTGTCAATTACTGTTATAATATATGAAATACTAATTTTCAAGCTGTCATTCTGAGCGACTTTTTGCAATACGGTTGATAACGAAAAAAAGTATCGTTGTTTTACAAAGTTTCTTAGTAAAATTGAAGCAAGCGAAGAATCCCGTTGTTCTTGCAACTACGTCGGGATTCTTCACTTGCATCATTTCGTTTTTCAACTTTATGCAATTATCAAGTCTTTTTATTTTTTCAAGTTCGCGGCAAAAGTCGTTCAGAATGACAAGGATTTTGGATGTTTCGCAATTCAGAGTATAATATAAATATGAGAATAAAAAACCTGAACATCAATCAATATAAAAGTTTGAAGAATCTAAATTTGGATAATCTTTTCAATGTCAATATTTTTATCGGGCCGAATAATTCGGGCAAGTCTAATATTTTGGACGGGATTGAGTCTTTGTTTTTTCCGTTTGATAAATCGGAATTTTTTGCCGATAAAAAGGCGGATTATAGTTTTGAGATTGAACTGGACGAAGAAGCGAAGAAATTTTTTAATACCCGCGCTGAAATTTTATCGGCTAAACGTTTCGGGGACGCGAAAAGATATTTTTTTGACAATGCCGCGGTTGAAGATTTGAAAAAAATTGAAATTTTTTTTAGCGAGCGCGCGGTTCGTTTTAACAGTTTTTTAGTTGATAATATTGAAAAAATCAGAACAGATTACGCGGATTTGAAAGAAAATTATAATGCTGAATTTAAAAATTTGTGGCAAATTTTCCATCAGTATTTCCCTGATATTGAAGAGATGATCTCTTCTGAAATATCGGACGAGACTACCCAAAATATTAAGGCCAGATTAAAAGATGGCGGCAAGATAGTTCAGTTTTCCAGACTGGGAACGGGTGTGCGCAGGATTTTTGTTATGATGCTTTATATTTTTCATCCTCGTTATACTCTTATTTTAATGAATGAACCTGAGATTCATCTGCATCCGGCTTTTATTAAAAAGATCGCGAATATGTTGAGAGTAAACGTTAAGGGCGAACAGGTTTTTATTACCACGCATTCTCCTATTTTTATAACTCCCGATTGTTTGCATCAGGTATTTAGGGTCAAGAAAGACAAATTGCAGAACACGGAAGTTTATTATTTTACTAAAAAGGATAATATTAATAAAAATAGATTGGTGCAGGAATTTAACGCGGATAATTTGGAGATGTTTTTTGCTGATAAAGTTATTGTTGTTGAGGGAGTGTCGGACAGGATTTTGATTCGCGGTTTGATTAATAAGTTTTATAAAGGAGAAAAGGAGATTAAGGTTGTTTCGGTTTCAGGTAAGAACAATATTGATATTTATATGAGGTTGATGGAGATTTTTAAAATTCCCTATTTGATTTTGCTGGATGTTGACGCTTTGTACGGGCTGGGAGTTGGAGTAATCAGGGAATATTTATCGGCTGAAAATTTTAAGCCGTTCAAAATTAAACGCAACAAAAAGTTTAGATCCCGCCGTCGCAGGCAGCAGTTATCCGGATCCGCCTTAAGGCAAATTGAAGAACTAAAAAAACATCATATTTATATTTTGCCAAACGGCGCGATAGAGGATAACTATCCGCGCAAGTATCAGAGGCGCGACACAAAGCCTTTGAATGCGCTGTATGCGGCGAGCCAAATTACTAGCGATGATTTTTATTCGCCGGGGATGGCGAATTTGAGGGAGGTTATAGAAGCGCTTTAAAACATACAACAAAAAAGGCTCGCCCATGGGCGAGCCTTTTTTGTTGATAATTATGGTAAATATTTACTATATATATGGTAGTAAATTACTATAAAAAAATCAAGACCCCAACCATTATTTTTCTGGATTATAATTTTTGACGATTATCATGCCTGAAATTATCAAAACAAATAAGCTGCATATTGTTATAGATACATAAAAATAAAAATTTTTAGGCGAATAGCTAAAAATAATTTCATTTTCACCCTTGGGAATGAAAACGCCTCGGAAGATGCCATTAACCAATAAAACTTTTTCTTCTTCGTTATTCACCATAACTTTCCAATCCTCGTCATAATTATCAGTTAATATTAATATTCCATCTTGTTCGTCGCTGCTTTTTATTTTTATTTTATTCGGAGAATATTCAACGATTTCCGTTTCTTTGACAGGATGTTCTTTTTGTTTTTTAAAATTATCATTGCCATCAAAATTATTTATCACAACTTGAGAGTGAATATTAAAATTTGCTGAATCTAACATCTTGGCGAATTGTTCATCTTGTCTTTCTGTAAAGTCATAGGCGACATAAGCGCGCGGAAGAAAATTAGAATTTTTAAAAATATTTACATTTTCGTCTTCATACTCTTTGTTCCACTTCCAACTGTCTTTTGCAATAGGGCATTTGTCTTTGGAACAAATCAGATATTTTACGCTCATTAAATCAATAATGTTTTCATCAAATATAGCGTCAGCCAAAATGAACGATCCGCGTCTGCTTAAATAAGTGTTGGCAAAACTAATAAAATTTTTTCCGACAATCGGGTTGTATCCTCTTACGTCATATAAACCAGTAATCATGCTGATGTTGGGCAAAATGGGTGTATGAAAACCATTGTTCAAATCGCCCAAACCGATAATTCTTTCATATTTTGTGTTGTTTTGTAAAAATTTTATCGCATTATTTTGCAACACAAAATCAGTATCTTTTTTGTTGCCCAAATTGTAATTATGAAAGAAATAAAAGAGATCGCAAAAACTTATAATAATTAAACCAACAGCAACTATTTTGCCCAGATTCTTTTTTTTATTATTTATGTTATCAAATATTTTTTGGAAAGAATATGCGGCTAGCAACACCACAGAAAAAATAAAAAATGGCCTGAATCTTCCGGGTGATATTTTATTAATAAGCGGCAAGTATTGAGGTAAATTTAAAAAAGGCAAGCTGGTTGAAATAGAAAAAGAAATAATTCCGGCAAGAGCCCAAAAGATGATCGCTTTATTTTTTTTAAACCAAATGACGGAGATTATCGCTAAAATTATTGTTAAAAAACCGGAATAAATAGTAACCTCGCTAAAATTCGCGTAAAGATTATTTTCTGGATGTTGATAATTTCTATCAATGGGCGATCCATAATACTTGGGGTAAAATGCTAAAATTCCGTATTGCCCTGCTTTTTGTATTCCATTTTTTGCGCTTTCTTTGAAATTAATAATCTGGTTTTTTGCAATTTCAAAAAAATCATCTTTTGCCATATAGCCGCGCCCCATTTCATAGGATTCGCTTTCTTTTATAAAGTTCCACGATGGACCGATCTGAATCGCGCTAAGCGCTATGCCGACTGATATAAAAAATATTACTGCGATTAAAATGTTTATTTTATGGCCGTTATGCTGTTTCAGTCTAAATAAGAAATAGAGCGCGGTTATAATTAAATTTATCAACGCGATTTGCGGATAACCGGCCAATAGCGAGAAGCAGATTATGATTGATAATATTATAAAAAACCTAGAATCTTTTGTTATAGTTATTTTATCAACACAAAAAAGCATCAACGGAAACCAAACAAAGGCTGAAATTAAAGGATAATTAACCCACACGATTATTGTCCCCGAAAACATCAAAACTATCGCTCCAAATAGCGCGACCAACGTATCAAGTTTTAAATTTTTTAAATAAATAAAACAAGAGAACCCCAATATAAAAAGGAGTATCAACGCGGAAAACAAAGGGAATGTTAATGGTGAAACTTTAAAGAGATAAGATAAAAGATGAGTGAATTCAAAAAAACCAACTTGGCTGTCGGCAAAGAAAGGTATTCCTGTTAAAATATGCGGATTCCAAAAGGGGAATTCTCCGTTTTTTATGCTTTGATGAAGAAAATAGTAATTTGGGTAAGCCTGATCAACCAGATCGCTAAGTAAATAATTTTGGCTTAAACTATTTTTTTTCTTGAGTGTTAAATCAAATTCTTTAAGTATATCTAAGGGTACTAGCGTTTTATTATTAAATATTTGTTGACTAAAAAAAATAATTAATAAAATAAACAACACCAATCCAATTTTTAAATATTCATTTTTAAAAATTTTTATCATTTCACTATTCGGCTATCTATATTTTAATTTTTTTCTATTCCCAATCGCACGGATTAATGTTTCGTACCTCTCCGCCGTTTGTGAGATTTAAAATTTTGTAATCATGGCTTCCGTTTCCGTCGGCTATGAATTCGCTGTATTTTGCCAAAGGTTTGGCGTTTCTGTCGGGGGCGTAATATATTTTGTATTGTCCGGGCTCAAGATCTGTTAGTTCCCACTTTCCGCCATGCGGAATTATCCAACCCCATTTTTTAACATCAACGCGCTCGGCGAATATTTTCATTGTTTCGGGCGAGTTTTCTTTGTTGCCGCAAGATGTGCCTGATAACGTGACTAAGCCGCTTGGTTGCATTTGTTCTTCTATTTTTTCTTGGGCGGATTGTTCTGCAATTTCATTTTTACTTTCAACATCGGACTTTTCAATTTCTTCTTGGCTTTGATTTTGTTCTTCAAATCCCCCCAGCCCCCCTTTGCGAAAGGGGGGATTATTTAATTTTTCTTTGGCAATTACATCAACTCTTTGCTCGCAAGGCGTGTCGCTGTTGCATCTGATTTTACAAATTTCAACTGTGTTTTCGGAGATGCATTGAGTAATTTCTTCTACTGAAAATATGCTGTTGTTTTGCATGGAACAGCCTGTGATGATTGTTAAGATGGCGAGGAGAGGGAGGTATTTCATAGTTGTGTATTTAGTATCTTGTATTTAGTATTTTACTTATTTTTGAGGTTTTTGCAAATTTTTTAATAACCCCGGTTTCTAATTGGAAATCGGGTTATTTTTAGAGTTGCAACATCGTCATGGGTAGGTTCGGCGACGTCGCCGAACCTACCCATGACGATGTTGCGTATTGGTGTTTAATTTACTTTTCCCCTTTATAAATATCTATCACATTCCCCAAAATCTCCAACGCCTCTTTTTCTTTGCGCTGAAAAACATTGCGCCCGATGATTGAGCCGTATCCTCCGCCGTCTCGTATGCTTTCTATTTCTTTATATAATTCGTCAATATTGCTTTTCGCGAGACCGCCTGAAAAAATTACGATTCGTTTTCCGGCAAAGGCGCTTTGGACGATGTGCGCAACTCTTTCTGTTTGCGTGGTGATCGGGATGTTTTGTTCTATATATACTTTTTTTGCGGCTTCCTGTTCTATGTGGCCGCTTGGAAGTTTTACTTTAACAATATGAGCGCCCATTTGGCAGGCGATTTGCGCGGCGTAAGCGACGACATCAATAGCCGTTTCTCCTTCTTTGCTCAAGTCTTCTCCTCGGGGGTATGACCAAACGACAACAGCCAGTCCTTTTTCTTTTGCTTCTTTGGCGATTTTTTGCAGTTTCTCATACATTTCGGTTTCTTTGCTGGAACCCGGATAAATTGTGTATCCTACGGCCGCGCATCCCAGTCTTATTGCGTCGTCAACGGACGCGGTAACGGCCGGAGCAGGATTTTTTGTCGCGCGCAAACTGTCGCTGTTATTTAATTTTAAAATTAATGGAAGTTCTTTGGCGTATTTTTTTGCTCCCGCTTCTAAAAATCCAAGCGGCGCGGCATAAGCGCTGCATCCCCCGTTGATTGCCAACTTGAAGTGATAATCAGGGTCGTAAGCCGGGGGATTTTTCGCAAAGCTTCTCGCGGGTCCGTGTTCAAAGCCTTGGTCGACGGGCAGGATTAAAAGCTTTCCCGTTCCTCCTAATTTTCCAGCCATTAAAATTCTTTCCAGATTGGCGAGTGTTTGCTGGCTGTCAGCGGTGTAGTTGCTTAAGATTTCTTGTACTTTTGGCGTCATAGTGTTTTAAGTTAAAAGTTATAAAGTTCAAAGTTTTTTAGCTTTTTAACTCTATTAAATTTTAAAGACTCTTTTGTATTAAGATTTAATTTATTTATCTTTTAATAATTTTTTTACTCTTTTCGCTAACTCATTTTTATCTGGCAGATATAATTTATATTTGGAAATAAACAGCTTGCTAGAAATTCCGCCCAAAGCATATTCTATCATTACCTCGTTTTTGTCGGCAACCAAAATCAAGCCAATCGGCGGATTATCGTCTTTTGAATTTTCTTCGGCTTTGAAATAATTTAGATACATATTCATTTGTCCGACATCAAGATGATTTACCGCGCCTATTTTTAAATCTATGAGAACAAAACATTTTAAAATTCGATGATAAAAAACTAGATCAACATAAAAATGAGTGTTGTTTAGTGTTATGCGAAATTGACGTTTTACAAAAGTAAAACCTTTTCCAAGTTCCAGCAGAAACATTTGCAAATTGTCAATAATTTTTTGCTCTAATTCTTTTTCTGAATATTGATGATTTTCAGGAATGCCTAAAAATTCAAGAATATAAGGTTCTTTAATGACATCTTGTCCTTGTTTGATAAGTTGACCTTTCTTAGAAAGTTCAAGCACGCCTTTTTTATCTTTGCTTAAAGCGATTCGCTCAAAAAGCATAGAGTTTGCTTGGCGTCTAAGTTCGCGCACTGACCATTTATCTTTAATGCATTGTTTTTCATAAAACCCTCTTGCTAAATCATCTGAAACTCCTAAAAGTTCAACATAATGACTCCAGCTTAATTTTCCAGACACCGTCTGGAATTTTGGGTATTTTATATAAAACTGTCTCATTATATAAACATTACTAATGCTAAATCCTTTTCCATAGTTGAATTTTAAATCTTTAGCTAATTTGTTTAACAATTTTGAACCGTATTCAGCTTTTTCATTGCCCGCTTGTTCATATTCAACGATCGATCGGCCAATTTCCCAATATGTTTTGACTAAAATATTATTTACAGCAACAAAAGTCTGTTTTCTGCCCTCTTCTAAAATTTCCCCAATATTATTAATGAGAGATTTATATTTATTTTGGGTCGATAATTTTTTCATAAGCTTTTTTAAATTCACTGGATATTTCTGATTTTAAAACCAAAAACCAACAGAAACAGTTTTAATTATCCATTTTTAACTTCTGTCTGCTGGTCATTATTTTAATAGTATTTTTTGAAATTTTCAATATTCCCATCAGCCAATTTTTGTATGTCAATAATTTTCGGCGCGTCTTGCGGGTCTTTGAAGAGATGTTTGTATCTTTTTTGCGGTTTTAGGTATTCTTCAACTTTTGGCGGGGTTTCGGGGAATTTCATTGCTTTGGTAATTTTGCCGTTTTCAACTTCGTAAATCGGATATATTCCTGTTTTCTGCGCCAGTTGCCCCAGTTTGATTGTTAGCTTAGAATCATATCCCCAGCCAGGAACGCAAGGGCATAAGATTTGAACATATTTTGGTCCTTTGAAAGTCATAGCTTTTTTAATTTTTGTGATAACATCATTCGGGTACCCGATTGTTGTTTGGGCGACGTAGGCGAGTCCTTGCGCCATTGCAAGAGCTGGCATATTTTTTTTATGCAAATCGCTTCCAAAGCCAGTTAATGGCGAGGCGCCGTCCGGGGTTGTTGTCGTATGCGCAGCATACGGCGTCGCTCCGGACGCTTGCACGCCGGTATTCATGTAGGCTTCATTATCATAACAGACATAAAGAATATCTTCATTTCTTTCCCACATTCCTGAAATCAGACCATAGCCAATATCAAAAGTACTGCCGTCTCCGCCCTGGACGAGTATTTTGGTTTTTTTGTCGCCTTTCATTTCAAGCGCGGCTGAAATACCTGATCCGATTGCCGCGGCATTTTCAAAAAGGCTGTGTATCCACGGCACTTTCCAAGAAGTTTCAGGATAAGGAGAGGTCGTAACTTCCAGACATCCAGTGGCGTTGGCAATGATAGTGTCTTTGCCCATTGTGTCAATCACAAGCCGCGCGGCGAGCAGTTGTCCGCATCCGGCGCATCCGCGATGTCCGGGATTTAATAAATATGGAAAAGAAGTTTTTGACATAGAATAATAAGTCTAAAGTCAAAAGTCCATAAAGTCTGTAAAGTTCGTTAACTTTTAACCTTATGAATTTTGCAGACTTTTAAATTTTTTAACATAAAAGTTAATAAACCCATAAAGCTAGGTAGCTAGAGACTTTATATACTTTATGGACATTACGGACTTTCGACTTCGTGTTTATTCTTCACTTATTGCTTGAACAGGACACACTTCAATAGATTCTTTAATGCAATCTTCATGCCTTGAATAATCAACTCCTTTAATTACATAAGATTTGTTGTCATCTTTTAATTCAAAGACTTCACCGCACAAAGAAACGCATGTGCCGCATCCGATGCAGGTGTCTTGGTTTATTTTTGGGGTCATAGGAAAATAGTTGAAAGTTTGTAAAGTTGAAAGTTTACAAATTTCAAGTTTATTTATTAATATAATCATTTTAACAAAAATTAGGTATAAAAGCAAAAATAATTGGACAAAAAGGCAAAAAGTGTTTAAAATAAGCCTTATGAATCAAAAAGAGTATATTTTAAAGAAAATTAAAGATTTGTTTCCTGATTTGGATGTAAAATCGCTAGAAGATCTATTTGAAATTCCTCGTGAAATAAAGATGGGGGATTTGGCTTTTCCTTGTTTTGTTTTGGCTAAAAATTTAAAAAAGAATCCGCTGGAAATTGCAAAAGAGGTTGCGAGCAACATTTCAAAAGATGACGTTATTTTAAAAGTTGAAGCAATCGGTCCTTATGTGAATTTTTTCTTTCAGCCAAAATATATTTTCCAGACTGTCTGCAAGGAAATATTAAAACAAAAAAATAAATACGGCTGTTCCAATTTTGGCAAGGATCAAAAAATTTTAGTTGAGTATTCCGGCCCGAACACAAACAAACCGCTTCATCTTGGTCATGCCAGAAATAATATTTTGGGAATGGCTGTGAGCAATGTTTTGGAGACAGCAGGATACAAGGTGGTAAAAGCCAACCTCATAAACGACAGAGGAGTTCACATAAACAAGTCAATGCTTGCTTATCAAAAGTGGGGCTTTGGCAAAACATATCAAAGCGAGAATAAAAAGAGCGATTATTTTGTCGGCGAGTATTATGTTTTATATGATCAGATGAAAAAGGAATGTCCCGAAATAGAGGACGAGATTAAAGTAATGTTAAAAAAGTGGGAAGACGGAGATAAGAATATTTTGAGTTTATGGAAGAAAATGAGAAAGTGGGCGATTGACGGGATGAATGAAACTTACAAAAGAATGGGAACAAAATTTGATGTTGTTTATTATGAAAGCGATACATATTTAGAAGGAAAAGAGATAGTTAAACAAGGATTAAAAGATAAAATTTTTAAAAAAGAAAAAACTGGCGAGATTACAATTGATTTAACAGAGCAAGGATTGGACAAAAAGATTTTACTGCGCAGCGACGGAACAGCTTTGTATATAACTCAAGATATTGCCACGAGCAAAAGAAAGTTTGACGAACATCATCCGGATAAAGCCATTTGGGTGGTTTGCAACGAGCAGGATTATCATTTTAATGTTTTGTTTGAAGTGTTGGAAAAATTAAAAATCGTTGAGAAAAAAAATTTATTTCATCTTTCTTATGGAGAAGTAAAATTAACAACAGGAAGAATGAAATCTCGAGAGGGAATTGTTGTTGATGTTGATAATTTAATGGATGAATTGCACGAGATGGCAAAAGCGGAGATTAAAAAAAGGGATGATAAGATTGAAGATGGCGAACTGGAAAGGCGCGCTGAAATTATATCGCAATCCGCTTTGAAGTATTATTTAATAAAATCTAATCCAAAAAAAGATATTACTTTTAATCCTCAAGAGTCTATTTCTTTTGATGGTAATACGGGTCCTTATATTCAGTATGCTTACGCAAGGATCCAGTCAATTATAAACAAAAAGAAAATAACGGCAAAGGATGGAGTTTTTGGGCTTTTGGGAAATTTGGAGGAAAGGGTTTTAGTGAATTTATTGGCGGAGTTTCCGCAAGTTGTCCGCGCGTCAGCTTTAGAATATAATCCCGCGGATATTGCTAATTTTGTTTATGAACTGGCGCAGGGTTTTAATCGTTTTTATCATGGCCATTCGGTTCTGTCCGCGGACAGCGAGGATTTGATTCAGGCTAGGTTGAAGTTGATTTTGGCTGTGGGGATTGTTTTGAAAAACGGGCTGGGGCTTTTGGGGATTGATGTGGTGGAGAAAATGTGAGACGGAGTTGAAAGTTCAAAGTTTAAAGTTATAAAGTAGGGGCGTATTGCATACGCCCGAAATGTAGAGACGAGGCACTGTCTTGTCTGATAAAATTATTATTTAGTTGAAAATTAGTAGAGCTTAAAGTCGTTGTAGGGGCGCAATATTTTGCGTCCGATTGTAGGGGATATTGTATTATGAATCGCGTGGGAAAATAAAAAATAAATATTGTCACTTTTGCGGTAGCCTTTGTGTTTTTTTATATTTTTATTATGACTAAAATATATATTGCCAGACACGGCAAGACGGATTTCAACGAGCAGGGTCGGTATATAGGAAGGACAGATATTTTTTTGAATTACGCCGGTCGGAAAGAAGCTGCTTTATTGGCAGAGCGCATTAAAAATTTAGATATAAATATTGTTTTTTCGTCTCCTTTGAAGCGCGCGATTGAAACTGCGGAAATTATTAAACCGCGCAGCTGTAAGATTGCCGTTAATAATTATTTTATAGAAAGATCGGTTGGGGTTTATGAGGGTTTGACCAAAGAAGAAGCTAAAGAAAAATATTCGGATTTATACGAAAGAAATATAACCAGAATATTTAACGATTCTCCGACAAACGGCGAGACTATCCTTGATGTTCAGAACAGAGTTTTTGAAGGGTTGGATAAAATCAAAAAAGATTATCAAGATAAAAATATTCTTATTGTAACGCACGCGTTTGTCGCCAAAGTTATAAATAAATATTTTAATCCGCAGATATCGGAAAAAGATTTTTTTGATTTTGTTTTAGGGAATGGGGAGGTGGTGGAGTATTGTTTTGAAAATAAATAAAACAAGGTTGTTTCGTCCCCGCGCCGCAGTCCCTTTCAGGAGACTGCGGCGGAGTAGCGGGTAAAATTCAGAATAAATTATAATATTTTGAAAAAAAAAAATAAATCCTCAAATTATTTATGCTTCAATTACAGGCATAAGTGAAAATGTAGACAAAAAATATTATGATGTAATCGCTCAAGCAGATTCGGGCATTATTTCTATTAATGGAGAAGATGATGATATGAAGATTTCCACTTCGATTGTTGATGCTTTTTCTGGGATGAAACTTGCTTATGCTATTTCCTCGGCTTTGTACGCAAGAGAGAAAACGAAATCGGGGTGTAAAATAACTGTTTCAATGAAAGGTTCAGCATTTGATTTGCTTGAGCAAAATTTAATAGCCGCGTCAATTTCAAAAGAAAATCCGCAGAAGGTTGGCAATATGGATAATGCAATCGCGCCTTTTGGAGTTTTTAAAACAAAAGATAGCGCGGTTGTTATAGCGATTGGCAACGAAAATCAATGGAAAGTATTTGAGAGTTTTTTACGAAAGAATAATAAATTTTTCCCCGCGGATATTTATGCGAGCAATCACTTAAGATTGCAAAATATAAAAAAATTAAAAATAGAAATTGAAAATATTTTGCGGAAATATTCGTGTGATGATGCGGTTAAAATTTTAGAAGCACTTCGCATTCCTTGCGCGAAAGTTAAGACAATGGTTGATGTTGCAGATGACCAAGAAAATTATGAGGAAAAGTTATTAGAAAAAATAAATCATCCTGTTGCCGGTGAAATAGTTGTTTCATCGGGAGGGATTTTCTTTTCAGAATTTAAAAAGGATAAATACACAAAAGCGCCAAAGCTAAAAGTTAAGAGACGAGTATGATATTTAGAAAATATAATGAAAAAAATGCAGAAAAAGTTGTCGAATTGTTAAATATTTGTTTTCTAAAACAAAATATTTCAGAAAAATCTTTTTCATGGAAACACTTTGATGATTATTTTGACAATAAATCAGTTGGATATGTTGCGGAGGACAATGAAAGTCTTTGTTCTTTTGTGTGTTTTACGCCAATAGGTATAAGTTTCCGAGAAGATGTGCGTAAATTTTATTCGTGTTCAGTGCAAGCTACTCACCCTAAATATAGACGGCAGGGAATTGTTACCAGACTTACTAAGATGGCTGAAGAAGAAATAGACAAAGAAGTTGAATATATTGGATTTTCTAATGGCGAAGGGGTAAAAATTGATAAATATTCTAAGAATATTAATTATGAAATTATAGGAAGAATGGCTACCCGGTATGTTTTATCTGCGCTCCGCAAGACGAGTATAAAAATTAAAAGAATAAGCAAAGTTAATTTTCAAGATAATTTTCAACCATATTTTAGCATACATAAAAATAGTCATTATATTAATTGGCGATATGAAAAAAATCCAAAATATGAGTATGAGTATTTTGCAATACAAAAAGATGCGCAAAATATCGGGTATATTATTTGCAAAAAAAATGTCATAAAATATGAAGTGCAAGAATTATTGTTTGCAAATTTTGATTTAGAAAATTATCGTCAAACCATAAAGGCGTTTTCCAGATTTGCTTTATTAAATGGGAAGTTATTTACTTCTTATACTTATTTAAAAAATAATTTTTGGCTCAATGTTTTTCCAGCTATTTCATTTACAAAAAAAATTGGAATTTATTTAACAGTTAGAAGCAAGAATATTGATTTAAGAAATCCAGAAAGATGGATGATTCAGGCTGGAGATATTCAATAATATTTAATTATGCCAAAATCACTAAACATACAATTTGAAAAAGCTGTGCGGTTTTTGGTAAAGTATTTGCTGGCTTCTGATGAAAACAGCCGGAAGCCGATTTTGTTTCATGACATTCGCGTCGGGGTTTATTTGTATGAAAATTGCTATGGCGAGGATATTGTTTTGGCGGGTCTTTTGCATGACGCGGTTGAATGGTCCAGCGCGGATGCGCAAAAAATAAGAGAAGAGTTTGGCGATAATGTTGTTAGAATTGTTTTGGCGAATACGAAAGATGATTCAATTACTGACAAACAAGAAAAGACAAATGAACTGATTAAACGTTGCACGGAGTGCGGGCAAGATGCTCTTATTGTTAAAACCGCTGATATTATTGATAGTTTTAAGTGGTATTCCAGCCAAGATAACAAGGGCGAACTTGAATATTGCGCGAGAAACGTTGATGCCATTTTGAAATTCAAGCCGGATGATTTTGACGATAAGATTTTTGAGGAGTTGAAGGTTTGGCAGAGGAGGTTTGCGCGTTTGGTTGAATAAAATTTTATATCATGGAAAGAAAAGAATTTATTTTTTAAAAAAATGTATATATTTCTTGACGAATCTTACAACTTACAAAACAGAAACAAAAAGCAGTTTATTAGCATAAATGGTTTTTCTGTTTTGGATGAAAAAAGTCTTTTTAAACGTTGGAATGAGTATCGCAAACCTTTTGCAAAAACTAAAAGACGTATTCACGCTAAAGAAAAATTTTTTAACGAACTAAGATTAAAGGCATTGAAGTTGATCAAGAGAAATGATTTGACTCTATTAAGCGTCTTTCAAGTTGCGCAAGAAATTCCTTTCAAGCAAAATGATTTTTATTTTTATAAGGGCAAATTAAATTTTGATAAACTTTATTTTGATTTAGTAATAAAACTGCTTGACGAATTAAATCTGCAAGAATAGACTTGTCGCGTAATTAGTTTCGTGACGAAATTTTCAGATTTTGAGGCAAATTTTTCAAACAATTTTTGAGGTTTAGCCCAAGCTAAGCTGAAAAAATTTTTGGAAAATTTGACCAAAATATGAAAATTGCAGTAGG
>JBDRHN010000046.1:0-2340 GCA_043816765.1 bacterium
CTACTGCAATTTTCATATTTTGGTCAAATTTTCCAAAAATTTTTTCAGCTTAGCTTGGGCTAAACCTCAAAAATTGTTTGAAAAATTTGCCTCAAAATCTGAAAATTTCGTCACGAAACTAATTACGCGACAAGTCTATTGAAAATTTTATTAGAAATTGCAATTTGTAATTTAGAAATTTTGTTCAAAAGGCTAATAATTTTATCTATAATTTGTCTCTGGTTTCATATTGCCAATAACCACTAAATACTAACCATGACAGGTTCTCCTATTCAAGAGATAAAATCCAGGCTTGATATTATTGATATTTTACAGGAATATATCACACTCAAGCCCGCGGGTACTCACAATTTTAGAGCGCTTTGTCCGTTTCATAATGAAAAAACGCCTTCTTTTATGGTGTCAAAAGATAAGCAGATTTGGCATTGTTTCGGGTGTGGAAAAGGCGGGGATATTTTTGCTTTTATCCAAGAATATGAGGGAATGAGCTTTCCGGAGGCTTTGAGGCATCTTGCAAATAGGGCGGGTGTTAAGCTGGTTGCCCAAGATCCAACGTTGATTAGTCAGAAGACTCGGCTTTTGGATTTGTTAAGTTTGGCGGCGCAATTTTATCAGGAATATTTGCTGAAAAAAGACGCGGCGAAAATCGCAAGGGATTATTTGCAAAATCGCGGGGTTAAAGACGAGACGGTTCAGCAGTTTAAAATCGGATATTCTCCCGAGAGTTGGGATGAGACGAAAAAATTTTTACTCTCAAAAGGATATAATGAAAAGGAGATTTTTTTGGCGGGGCTTTTGGTGAATAATGAGTCTAACAGAACTTCTTATGATCGTTTTCGCGGACGTTTGATGTTTCCTATTTTTGATCACAATGGAGCTGTTGTTGGTTTTTCAGGGAGGATTTTAAAAGAAAGCAAAGAAGAAAAGGCAAAATATATTAATTCGCCGCAGACGATAGTGTATGATAAAAGTCAGGTTGTTTATGGTTTGAATTTTGCCAAACAGGAGATAAAAAAGGAGGATTTATCAGTGATTGTTGAAGGACAGATGGATGTTGTTTCTTCTCATCAGGCGGGCATTACTAATGTTGTCGCGTCTTCAGGAACGGCTTTAACGCAGCAACAACTGCAGATTTTAAAACGTTATTCCAATAAACTTGCTCTCTCGTTTGATTCTGACCTTGCAGGGGAGAACGCAGCTAAGAGGGGAATTGAAACGGCGCTTGCGATGGAGATGGAGACGAGGGTTATTGTTGTTCCGCGCGGAAAAGATCCTGATGAGTGCATTAAAAATAATCCGCAAGATTGGAAAAACGCAATTTCTGGCGCGCAAGAATTTATGCAGTATTATTTTGACGATACTTTTTCAAAACTTGATATGGAAAAGGTGCAGGACAAAAAGAAGGCGGCTAAAATTTTACTTGCGATTATTAAAAAAATTACTAATTTAATAGAGCAGACTTTTTGGCTGAAAAAGCTTGCCGCGAAATTGGATGTTGAAGAATCAATACTTCGCGATGCCTTAAGGTCTGTTGAGTATTCTAATTTGCAATCAATCCGCAGAGACGAGGCAGTGCCTCGTCTCTGCAATTGCAATCAAAGCTACGATGCGCAGAGGATGGTGAAAAAAAGAGAGGAGCTATTAAGCGAAAAATTGATTGCCGCTATCTTGTTGAACCCTCCGATTTTGGAGATAGCAAACCAGCATTTGACACCCGAAATGTTAGTTGGGGAATGCAGTCAAAATCTTTACAAAAGTCTAATTATTTATTATACTGAAGCAAATAGTTTGGGTGATAGGGGGGTGGAAAATTTTGGCGAATATTTGGGAAAAAATAATCAGATGTTATTGGAAAATTATAAAATATTTGAGCTTTTGGCGGACAAAGAGTTTGGCGCGATGAATAATGATGAAATCAGAAAAGAGGCGCTGAATTTTATTGATGACTTAAAGACGGCTTATATTATCGGCAAACGTCGGCATTTGCAAAAAGCGATGCAAGAGGCTGAGGCGAGCGGCGATGCCGGGCTGATTGAATCTTTGTCAAAAGAGTTTAATCGGTTGATATAGGCTTAATTTATTGCAGAGGAATGTAAATATTGAACGGTTTGCAGGAGCCAAGCTCCAAAGCTTTGGAGCTTGGCTCCTGCAAACCTGCCCTTTCTCTGCGCAATGCGCGCGTAGCGCCTAATTTATTGCAGAGGAATTTGAATATTGCACGGGTAGATGCCAGCAATTGCTGGCATCTACCCAAGATAATGCGTGCGTTAGTGCTTAATTTATTGCAGAGGAATTTCAATATTTGCATGTCCGTAGAGACGCATTGCAATGCGTCTCTGC
>JBDRHN010000047.1:0-8791 GCA_043816765.1 bacterium
TGAACTGTTTGCGTAAGGTGAGTTATTAAATTTCATGAGAAAAAATTTTCTGGAATGACAGATTGAGATGTTGAATTTTAATTATTTACGTTGACAGATATTTTGCATTGTCTTGCATTGGTTAAATTGCGTATGAGCCGAAAATGTCCTATGGCTAAGATAGTCTGATAATATCAAATTCGGTCCATTTGAAACCGGTGGAACACAAGAAAAACAAACCGTAAAAGTTCCTCATAATTTTCTGAATGAGCTGAGAGAATTTATGAGCGTTATTAAAAAAGGTTGCCAAGAAACAGAAAAATAAATTGCCAAAAAATTAAATTTCTTTTATAAGGAAAGAGATTTTTAACTACATCCGATAACAGATGGCAAAAATAAAATAATTCATAATCCTGAAGTAATTAAAGAAATTGAAGCTGAAATAAAAAGATTAAGTTAAAGATAAGGAGTTTTGAATAATACATCTACTATTTCAGCCACCAAAAAACCACCTCATTTGAGATGGCTTATGGACGCCTTACAGGCGCGAGCATAGGACTCGTCAATCCATATTTAATATTAGTATAACAGATACAAATAATTTGTCAAATTTTTTCTCCAAAGGATGTGGAGATGCCGGGAGTTGAACCCGGAAGGATCGGATTGACGAGTCCATCCTCGCGCCTGCCATCCCCACACCAAAATCATTATAACACAATGCTACTTGCTAAACAATATGTGCAAACCAAAGTAATCATGGCAATCCGCAATCTATTAAACCCAACAATATGAAAACCAACACAATATTTGAATGCTCCAAATGCGGCGCGCAAACTCCGAAATGGTCCGGAAGATGCTTAGACTGCGGGGCATGGGGAACACTGCAAGAAGGGTTTGTTTCAAACGAAAAAAAACAGACAACAACAGAAGTTAAACCGGGACAAATAGTAAAATTCAACGAAATAAGCGACCAAAAAACCCAACGAATAAAAACAGGCATTGAAGAATTTGACCGCGTAATGGGAGGCGGAATTGTTTTGGGAAGTTTGACACTGCTAGGCGGAGAACCCGGAATAGGAAAATCAACATTGATACTGCAAATCGCCGAAAAAATCAGTTTAACTCCGAAAATCCCCCCAACCCCCCTTGGATAACGGGGGGAAAATTCCCCTACCCCGCCGCATTCTCCCGAAGGGGAATGCGGCGCGGCGCCGCAAACCCCCGACGACCACTGCCTCTACGTCTCCGGCGAAGAATCCGCCCAGCAAATAAAATTAAGAATAGAAAGATTAAACCTAAACCCGCAAAACATTCATTTTCTAGGCGACACCTCCGTTGAAACTATAGTTTCCACAATAAAAATAAACAAACCAAAATTTGTAATCATTGATTCAATACAAACAATCGCTTCAATGGACACCCCCTCTGAATCCGGAAGCATAAACCAAATCCGCGCCTGCACAGTCCAACTTTTGGAAATGGCAAAAGCAACTGATATTCCAATTTTTATCATCGGACATATCACAAAAGACGGCATAGTGGCAGGACCAAAAACTTTAGAGCATTTGGTGGACACCGTTCTCTATTTAGAAGGCGACAGATACCATCAATTCCGCGTCCTCAGAACCGTAAAAAATCGCTTTGGCGCAACCAACGAAGTTGGCATCTTTGACATGCAAACAAGCGGACTCGTTGAAATAAAAAATCCTTCATCTGTATTTTTAGAAAATCGCGAAAACAATATCTCGGGAACAGTAGTAACAGTTCTAATGGAAGGCACGCGCGCGTTTCTAGTGGAAGTGCAAGCGCTGGTAAATTCAACATCATTCGGGCTTCCCCAAAGACGAGCTTCCGGTTTTGATTTAAACAGAATGCAACTTTTAATCGCCGTCCTGACTAAACGTTGCGGAATAAAACTTCACAACCAAGATATAACTATAAACATCGCCGGCGGATTTAAGGTGCAAGAGCCGGCAGTTGACTTGGCTGTCTGCATGGCAATAGCATCAGCTTTTCAAAACAGACCGATTGATATAAAAACAGTCGCGTTCGGCGAAGTCGGACTAAGCGGAGAAATCAGAACCGTCAACCAAAATTCTCTCCGAATAAAAGAGGCTGAGAAACTCGGCTTTGAAAATGTAATCACAGGCAGGTCAAAATATCAACCATCAAAAATTAAAATTATTGAAGCTAAAAATTTAAAAGAAGCATTGGATTTATTAAAATAAATTGTGCCGAAGGAGGGACTCGAACCCTCATGGATTGCTCCACGCGATTTTGAGTCGCGCGTGTCTGCCGGTTCCACCACTTCGGCGTAGTTTTGTTTGAATAATATTTTAGATTAGATTGGGAAAATTGTCAAAGAGGGGGAAATATAATATAATAACAAGTGCCAAGATAAAGAATTGGCGGTTTTAAGTTATTGGCTTGTATTTTTTCATTGCAAAATTTAATTAGATGCAAATATTTAAAATATGTCTCAAATAATTTCAATCGTGAACCAAAAAGGCGGGGTCGGGAAAACTACTACCGCGGTGAATCTAGGCGCTTATCTGGCGAATATGGGCAAGTTTGTTTTGTTGATTGATATTGATCCGCAGGCGAATGCCACGTCCGGCTTGGGAGTTGATCATCGCAGTTTAGAACGGGGGATTTATGAGTCGTTAGTTGGCGAGACGCGTTTGAAGGATGTGGTGCAAAATACAAAACATGAAGGATACAGGATTGCTCCCGCTACGCAGAATTTGGCTGGCGCGAATATTGAGCTTGTCAATGTTGATCGCCGGGAGTTTAAACTTAATGAAATTTTGGAGCAGGTGAGGGGGCATTATGATTATATATTGATTGATTGCCCGCCGTCGCTGGGGCTTTTGACGATCAACGGCTTTACCGCCGCCGATAAGGTTTTGATTCCCGTTCAGGCGGAGTATTACGCCCTTGAAGGTTTGAGCCAGTTGCTTGGAACCATAAAATTAATTAAAGAAAATTTGAATCCCAAATTAGATATTTTGGGGGCTGTTATTACAATGTTTGACAAACGAACGCGTTTGAGCGATCAGGTGATGCAGGAGCTTTATCAGTATTTTCCTGAAAAGATTTTTCGCTCGGTTATTCCGCGCAATGTCCGTTTGTCTGAAGCTCCGAGTTATGGGCAGTCTATTTTGGAATATGATCCTTACTCAAAAGGGGGGAAGGCTTATGAGAGGTTGGCGAGGGAAGTGCTGGAACTTGGCAGTTAATTTTTAATTTCAAATTTCAAAACAATTTTTAAAATATAATTTTTAATTTTTTAAACAATTATATTTTATGGTTTGGAAGAAATGATATCTAAATTTAGCGGAGACATTTAAGGAATTATGGAAGAAATTAAGGGTTTTGGAAATTTAAAATTGAAACATTTGAAACTGTTTTAAAATTTAAAATTAAAAATTTGAAATTAATAATATATGATTAAAAAATCCGGTTTGGGCAGGGGGCTTGGGTCTCTTATTCCAACAAAAAATAACGAAGCAACTGTCCATCCGCCAGCTGGCGGATCTCTTATCGCGAGGAAAGAAGAAAATATTTTAGACGTTCCCAAAGAGTTGGAAGAGCAGACCAACGGTCAGTTGATTTTAGAAATTCCTTTGGGGAAAATATCTGCGAATCCGCATCAGCCGCGACATGTTTTTGATGAAGATGCTTTGGAGTGTCTTGTTAATTCTATTAAAGAGAATGGCATCCTCCAGCCTTTGATTGTGAGCGATGCTGGCGATGGCAAGTTTGAAATTATCGCTGGCGAACGTCGTTTTCGCGCGGCCAAAGAGATTGGGTTTGAGACTGTTCCGGCTATCGCGCGAACCGTTAACGAACAGCAAAAATTAGAACTTGCTTTGATAGAAAATATTCAGCGGGAAAATTTGAACGCCATTGAAGAGGCGAAAGGTTATAATCGTTTGTCAAATGAGTTTAACCTTACGCATGAGCAGATAGCCAAAAAAGTCGGCAAAAGTCGTTCGCAGATTACAAACATAATTCGCCTTCTTGATTTGCCGGAACGAATTCAGGACGCTTTGATCGGCGGAGAGATTACGGTCGGACACGCCAAAGTGATAGCGAGCTTAGACAACGAAACCGACCAAATGGAGTTATTCAAGTCTATCGTCCGAAAGAATTTAAACGTCCGCGAATCGGAGCGGTCTATCGCTAAAATAAAATCAAACTATTCACGTTTTAAAAATAAGAATGTAAAAGACCCGAATATTTTGGAAAAAGAGGAACTTTTGCGCGCCGCGCTTGGAACAAAGGTTGCCATTTCAAAAAGGGGAGGGCGCGGCAGGGTTGAGATTGAATATTATTCTGACGAGGAGCTTGTGGGGATTATTGATAGGATTATAAAATAAATATGTTAAATAGTAAATTTAAAAAAATAACAACCAACTTAAAAACTGCTTTAAAAAAAGCAGTCATTAAGTGTGGCGGAGAGCAAGGGAGTCGAACCCTATCCGCGATTAGACGGATCATTTGGTTATCAATCAATGACGTTTCCGAAACGCTATACTCTCCGTTTCCCGCCACGAAAATGATTATAACACAGAAATTAAAATTTCTAAAACAAAAACATCTTCAATTATGATGAAGATGTTTTTATCGATCCGCTTTTGCGGAAGTAGGATTCCATTGATTGATAACCTTTATAAAAAGTATAGCAAGTTTGTGGAATTTGTCAAATTTTTGAGGAGCAAAAGGAGCGAGGTTAAGTTAAAATTTAACATAAAACGTTGTTAAATTAATAAAAATATGAAACAAATCCAAGTTGTAAAAGCGGTTATAAAAAATGGTGATAAGTTTTTGGTTTCTCTGAGATCGCCAGACGCAAAGTTTTTTCCAGAGCATTGGGGTTTTGCGGGCGGTAAACTTGAAGAGGGTGAAGATCCTGTTGATGGAATTGAAAGGGAAGTTTTTGAAGAGACTACTCTGAAAGTGAAAGCGTTGGAAGTTGTTGGTGTTTATGAATTGGATATAGCAAAAGACGGGGTGAAGATACCGCACAGATTTACACTTTATTCTACTGAAATTATTTCCGGCGATGTGAAATTGAATGATGAACATTTGGAGTTTCGGTGGGCGGTAAAAGAAGAAATTTTAAAATTAAAAACTGAGCCTTATATTGGGTTGTATTTTAAAAAAACATAAACCGCTGGTTTCCGAGCGCCCTGCTCGCCTCGCTGAAGCTATGGCGTAGCGCGGGTCGGGCAACCCAGAACCAACGGACAGATTAATTCAATTTTTAATTTTTAACTTTTCATTTTTAACTTATTAACCAATGTCAACAAAATCAAAAATTGAAAGCATTTTATTCGCGTCAACAAAACCGCTGTCTGTCGCGCAGTTGAAAAATATTTTAAATTGCGAAACCCAAGATATTAAAAAAGCTTTAGAAGAGCTGGAAAAGCAGTATAACCAAAAAGGGAGCGGGATTAATTTGATAAATAATTTGTCAAAATATCAGCTCGCCACAAGTCCTGATAATTCTAAAATTATTCAGGATATGCTGAAAAGCGAAATGACCGGCGAGCTTACTCGTCCGTCGCTTGAAACTTTGACAGTTATTTCTTACCGCGGACCGATTTCAAGAGCCGAACTGGAACAGATACGCGGAGTGAATTGCAGTTTGATTTTGCGAAATCTGATGATGCGCGGTTTGGTTGAAAGTTATTACGACAAACAAAAAGCTGTGACTCTTTATAATATCACTCTTGATTTTATGCGGTTTTTGGGGATTAACAATGTTGGCGAACTTCCTGATTACGAGAAGTTGAACCAAAGCGAGGATTTGGTTAAATTATTGGAGAAACAAAATAACGAGGAATAAAAATAGATGCGAAAAATTACCAATGGTCAAGTTATCAAGATTATTTGAATTTAAGAAACGGCGCGCTTTGCGATAAAATTTCAGTGATGAATGAGTTTAATAATAATGTGAAAGAATATGAAGAGTTTGTTGATGCGGTAATTAAAGATTGCCAAGAGCGAAAAGATGCGGTTAAAGAATATTTAGCGGAGTTGGAATAAAAATTTATTTTATGTTTAAAAAAAACAAAGTTTTGTGCGCGATGTCGGGCGGGGTGGATTCTTCTGTCGCGGCGGCTTTGTTAAAAAAAGACGGCTATAATGTTATTGGCGTGTTTATGAAATTTTGGAGCGAGCCGTCTGCCGCGCAAAATTCAGATGATGCGTTTTCTGACGCAAAAAAAGTTGCGGATATTTTAGATATTCCTCTTTATACAGTAGATTTTAAGAAAGAATTTAAAAAAAAAGTTGTTGATAATTTTTTAAAAGAGTATTCGCTTGGCAAAACTCCCAATCCTTGCGTTCGGTGCAATAAATTTATTAAGTTTGGTTTGCTGTTTGATGAGATGAATAGGTATGGGGCGGAGTATGCGGCGAGCGGGCATTATGCTCGTTTATCAAAAAAACAAGAAAACAATAAAACAATAAAGCAAGGCGCAGAGTATGAGGTTGGCGAAGGGGGGATTAGGTTGTTGAAAGCAAAAGACAAAAACAAAGACCAGAGTTATTTTTTATATAATCTAACGCAAGATAAATTAAAGAAACTTTTATTTCCAGTCGGCGGATACACAAAGTTGGAAGCGCGAGAGTTGGCAAAAAAATTTAAACTTCCTGTTCATGGCAGAAAAGAGAGCCAAGAGGTTTGTTTTACGGGGGGTATGGATAATTATGATTTTTTGCGGCGGCATTTAAAAGCGGTGAAAGGGGACATAATAACAGTTGACGGCAAAAAGGTTGGAGAGCATAACGGACTTCCTTTTTATACAATAGGGCAAAGGCGCGGGATAAAAATAGGCGGGACTGGTCCGTATTATGTTGTTGAGCTTGATTTTAAAAATAATAGGTTGATAGTTGCAAGCGGCGCGAAACATCCTACGTTGATGCGAGATTTTTTGATTTGTAAAAATGTTAATTGGGTGTCTGGACAAATTCCAAATTTGCCTTTAAAATGTAAAGCGAGAATACGTTATGGACAGAGAGAGGCGGAAGCGCAAGTTTTTTCTGCGCCGCAGTCCTCTAAGGAGAGACTGCGTCGGAGCGGGGTTGGCGAGAAATATTTAGTTAAATTCAAAACTCCGCAATTCGCGATAACAGCAGGGCAGAGTGTTGTGTTTTATAAGGGGGACGAGGTTTTGGGAGGAGGGGTTATAGAGAATTTTTAATTTTTAATTTTAAATTTCTAAACAATTTTAAATTTTTTAATGATTTAATTTTTTAAACCCTAAGAAATTTTTTAATTATAGTGTTTAAAAATTAGAAATTAATTCATTGCAGAGGAATTTCAATATTTGCATGTCCGTAGAGACGCATTGCAATGCGTCTCTGCAAAATGCGCGCGTTAGCGCCTAATTTATTGGAAATTGTTTAAAAATTTAAAATTTAAAATTTAAAATTATGATAAAAAGCATAGGAATAATAACAAGCGGGGGGGATTGCGGGGGGCTTAATGCCGTTATTAAGGGCGCGGCGAAAATGGCTTTTTCAATGGGGATTGATCTGTTTATTATTCCCAATGGATACGCTGGGCTTTATAATTTAGACAGCATTGACAAACTTGTGAAATTAACGCAAAATAGGTTAGACCAATTTGACGCGAATTTGGCGGGTTCGGAAGCGGGGCACAGCAGGGTCAAAATTTCAAAAATAAAGGACGAGGATAAGTATAAAAAAATAAAAGACGGCTTAAAATCAAAAGGCATAGATGGGTTGGTTATAAGCGGCGGCGATGATACGGGGAGTGTGATGGTTGATCTTTCGTCTCGCGGAATTCCGTGCGTTCATGTTCCAAAGACTATGGATTTGGATTTGCAGACTTACAGCGTCGGCGGAGATTCAACGGCTAATCGCGTCGCTAAGTTTGTTAAAGATTTGAAAACTACCGGGCGCACTCATAATCGCGCGATGGTGGTTGAGGTTTTTGGGAGATACGCGGGGCATACGGCTTTTTTGGGAGGAGTTGGCGCTGACGCGGATTGCATATTGATTCCAGAAATTCCGGTTGATTTTGATTATGTTTATGAGCATTTTAAAAAAGTTTTTATTCGTCGGATTTTGAATAGCGACGTTAAGGCGGGGACATATATGGTTGTCGCGGCAGAGGGGATTAAAGATGCGGCAGGTGAGAATATTGCTGATGATTCGGTAAAAGAGGATTCTTTTGGGCATAAAAAATTGTCCGGCGCGGGAAAATATGTTCGTTTGCAGATTGAGGATAGAATGAAAGATGATCCAGAAATTAAAAATTTCATGAAAGAGTCTGGTATGTATGTTGGCGGGGTTTATGAACTGCCTGAGGTGAGGGATGTTACTTTGGGTCATTTGGCAAGGTGCGGGAGTTCTTCGGCTTTTGATGTTGTTTTTGGGACTGAGGCTGGCGCGGCGGCGGTTGCGCTTTTGGAGCGGGGTGTTTTTGGGGTTACTGTTGTAAAAGAAGAGAATGGAAAGATTTTTTATATGCCGACGTCAGAGGCTATTAAACAAAGATTTGTGAATCTTAAAGAGATTGCGTTGTATGAAACTTTGGGGGTCTGTTTTGGAAGAAGGCCGGGGGTTTATGAGGTTGAGTTGGAAGAACAGGATGGGAGAGTGGAGAGGCATGTTTAAATTTTTAATTTATTGTAGAGGAATTTGAATATTGCACGGGTAGATGCCAGCAATTGCTGGCATCTACCCAAGATAATGCGTGCGTTAGTGCTTAATTTATTGCAGAGGAATTTCAATATTTGCATGTCCGTAGAGACGCATTGCAATGCGTCTCTGC
>JBDRHN010000048.1:0-8086 GCA_043816765.1 bacterium
TGGCTGGTGAAAAGAAGTCCTTTTGCATTTGATAAAATTTTCCGAACCTCTTTGCGCGGAATAACCCCCAAATTTTCCATTGTTTTTTCATTCCAAAACGGCTTTATTTTTTTATCCCAATAACTTCCTCCCCAATTCGGACCGACAATTTTTAACTTAACATTTGCTTTCGCAGCCGCTCGCACGGCCAAATCGGTTCCCTTCTCAGGGCAAACCCTTCCCAAGAACACAAAGTAATCATCCGGATTTGGATTAAATTTATATAGACTCAAATCAATGCCGTTATAAATTGTTTTAATATAATTCAAACTCGGAAAGTTAAGACGTTGATTATTGCTAATGGAAATATAATTCGCCTTATTTCTCCATGCGCAACTTTGAAATATAAATCTTTTCTTGTCGTTTGTCGGATCTTTCATCGGGTCGTGCAAAGTAAAAACAACAGCCGTTTTCGTCAAATTCAAAAAAGGCAAAAAATGATGAGGCTGATGATAGCAATGAATAACGTCAAATTTATATTTAGCCGCGTCGCTTACCATTTGAGACATCAACATTTGCCCATACAAAGCAACCGCTTCTTGGTCATGAAAACTGCCTTCTTTCTTTTTGTATCCAGCCGCGTCAAACGAAACCAAACCGCCCGAAATGATTTTAATATTTTTATGCCTTAACTTGCTATTGCTCGCGGCATAAAGAAAAACTTTATGCCCCTTGCTTGCGACGCCCAAAGCCAGCTGTTCAAACAGCGGAAGCGGCGCGTAGATAATGTCGCTGCGCAAAGGAATTGCAAATTCGTTTGCGCAGAATAGAGCGATTTTCATGTTTTAATTATTTTTTATAATTTTCTAACTCCTTTATCGTTTCAGAAATAAGATGATTTTTTGCCCATGTTTTTTGGCTTTCATTTAAAATTTCACCCATGCCTTGCAGAATATTTTTTTTATTATAGTTTTTTATTATAAAACGTTTTATATAAATAATAAAATCTTTCAAAGATTTACCGGTTCTTTCTTTTATTAATTCTTCATTAATCGGACAGTTTAATTTCAAAAAATAATAAACATCAAAAAGATCTCTGCAAGCCAAAGTTCGTCTCTCGCTCAAAGCGACAAGTTTATTGGAAAACATAGTTTTCTTGTCAGCGATTTTTATCTCAACCCCCAAAAGCCATACAGTTTCGCAGCTATTATTTTTCCAAAGTCTTTTATTAAACTCAATTTTGATATTTGGATAATTCGGCTCATAGTCCAATAAAAAGAAAAGGGTAAATCTTTTGTCTCTAAATTCTTTAATCGCGCCATGTTTTTTTGCAATAATTTTTATGGTGTCTATTTCTTCTTCAGTTAATTCCCCTAAAAGATCAAAATCCAAGTCAAGGGACATCCTTGGCAGGTTATAAAACATCATAGCCGCCGTGCCCCCCTTAAACGCCGCTTTATTTCCCAAATATTTAACAATATCTATTAAAATTTCAATTAAAACACTTTTGTGTCTATCTGCGTCAAAAGCTTTTTTTGTCATAAATGTAAATTTTTTTCTTTTTTTTGGACAGTAAGCGGATATTTGCCCGCCATTTTTTTTAAATAAGTTTTATTTATTTTTTCCCAGTCATCAACATTGGCAGATATGCCGAAATAGAAACAGTCAAGCAACGCCCGCTCAGGACTGGCTATAGAAATATTATTTTTAGAATCAATCCCTTCCATGTCAAAAAACAAATTTTTTTTCATTGCTTGGTATTTATAAATTTTTCCGTCTATTTCTTTTTGATAACCCAAAAGAGCAACCGATTGGATACTATCGCTCACTTGAAAACAAGCGCCCCAAAAAAGCAAAGCGGAATTAAAAGAAACATAAGAAGGTGAAATAATTAAATTTGCCAGTTCATAAATATTGTATTCCTTGTTAAGCGCGTAATATCCTTTTGCTATTTTTAAAATTAATTCCTTATCCGCCATTCTTTTGGCGTAAATAATGGTATTGCGCGAAGTTTCTTCCCAGAAGCTTTGCAGGTCTTTGGCGCGAAAAACAGTTTTTTTGCTCTCGGTAAGTATCTTGAGTTTTTGGCTGATATTTTTTGCCATATTTTTGATAGAAGTATACAAATTTGTATACTTCTATTATATAAAATAGATAATTTTTGTCAATCTTTTCTCTGGGGGTTTTGGCCCTATTTTAATTATTATAAAGCTCGCCAATTTTTTCTTCCAGAAAATCGGTAAACGTTACCAGTTTATTGAACGATTTATGATTTTTATCTAAATTCTTCGGAGAATATGATTTATTTTTTTTCTCACTCAAATCATGGTTTATGTAAGTCAGGTTTTCAATAATTATATCTTTAGCGGTGAAAGCTTGGGCAAATAAAAAAGTTTTATTTTTAAGTATGTCATCATAATTATTTTTTAATTTTCGCGCCTTCAAATACTCACGCAAAAAAATATCCTGATACTCCTCTTGTTTATTTTTTGGAAAATATTTTATGAAATAAGAACAAAATCTTCCCAAATCCCAATAAGGGTGCCATATCGTCGCCCAGTCAAAATCTATGACAAACACTTTTTTGTTTTCAAAAAAAAACATGATTGCCATGAAAATCTCCGTGGATCAAGCATAAATTCTCATTATCTGTTTTTTCATCATCTTTTCCAAAAGGTTTTTCCAGTTCTTCGAATAATTTAGTAATTTTTTTAATTATATCTCCTTGAAAATTTTTGTTTAAATGTTTAAGAAAATTTAAAACATATTCATCCGCTTCTTTTTGTATTCCAAAAACATTTTTGTAATAATCAGATTTTGTTTTGATTTCAGATTTTTTTTCATAAAGCGTCGGGTCGATATTGTGTAATTTCGCCGACCACTTGGCCGCTTTTTGAATAAAAAATTTATAATTTTTTTCACGATTTAAAATATCAACCAAAACCTCCCCGCCGCGCATTTCTCGAAAAAAGAATCTATGACTATCATCTTCTCCGATTGATTTCGGCGTCGCGTAATCTTTGGTTCCAAATCCATGGTCGGTTAAAAATTGGTATATGAATAAATTTTTTTCAACCTCATGGCGAAAGCCTGTTTGGGTGGCTAAAATTTCCACTTTTTTATTTTTTCTATCTAGCACGGTAAAGCTGATTGTGTATAACGGCGCAGATCCTTTTGTAATATTTTTTTTCAAAATTTTATAAGAACGATTTTTACTGTAAGATTTATAATCAGAAAATTTTTGAACAAATAACTCGCAAATTTTTTCAGGTTGAATCGCGTCTTGTTTTGTTTTAGGCATATTTTTTCCAATGTTTTATCCAGACCATTTTTTTAATTTTTAAATATATTTTTTCCGCTCTGATTTTAGTATTCTTATCAAGCGATGATATGGAACGTATAGAGCGAATTAATTCATTCGCGCCCTTTTCAACAAAATCGGGATTCCACGCAATAGGACCGAAATGTTCGCGGAGATCATGACCCGACGCCCACCAAAATGTACAGCTCGCGATCCCTCTGTTCAAATGATAACGCGCCCAATAAAATTCTTTATCGCTTTGATTTTTATACAACTCTTCAATGGTCAGATTTGCCAATTTCCACAAATACCGATGTATCTTATTATTTTTATGCGACCAAAGATGAAAAGGACAGCCGAGTTTTAAATCTTTTTCTGTCGATTCCCACGATGAACTTATCGGATTTGTTATTTCCCGTTCTTGTTTTGAATTTATAAATTCAGAAGCTGTTAAAAAATTTATTTTTTTATTTTCAAGTATTTTATTTAAAAAATTATTATTATCTTTGTAGCGGTGTCCGTAGAGTTCGCCGTCGGTTGCTGTTATAATAATTTCCGGAAGATTATCGCTGTTTGATAAATTATAAATAGTCTTTGGTACGTATGTTTGCGAAATTTTACGATTCCGAAAAATTACATTCAGGTCTACGTCTTTTATCTTATAGATTTTGTTAAGATCTAAACCTGCAATTCCCGAATGCGATATTTCGTCTAACACGATCCAATCATATCCTAATTTTTTAATAATTTTTACAACTTTTTCACTGTAAGCCAGCTCAGGCAAAAAAAATCCTTTTGGCGCGTAAGAATCTCCAAAATATTTTTTATTTATTCTCTCGTTTTCATAAATTTGATAAATAATCTCATCTTCTGATAAAAGCGGAAGAAGGGCATGGTAAGCGGCAGTGCCCGTAAATTCAATCTGTTTTTTATCCGCTAAACTTTTTAAAACACCCAATAACTCGCCATGACCGTTTTTTGCAAGCATCTCTGTTAGGCACCCGCAAATATTTAATGTTATTTTAAAATTTGAATTTTTTTCTAAAAAATTTGCCAAAAACAGGTAACTTTCTTTTGTAACCATGCTTAAAACTTCCGGTTCTTGAGTCGGAGGTTGGTAGAAATGTAAGATGTTTATCCAATTCATGCTATAATTTCAAAAAATCAAAATAAAAAATGGAAATTATAAATTTCAAAATCCAAATTGTTTCAAATTATTCCAAACAAATGTCAAAGCCCAAAATTTTAAACTTTTTGTCATTTAGAAATTTGTTCGCCAGCCGGCGAATTGATTTGGAATAATTTGAACTTTGAAATAATTTGGAACAATTTTTTATTTTAAATTATTATTTTATATTTTAACTTCTCCTCTTTTTTCCTCCGCCAACCGATTATAAACTTTTAAATAAGATTGCGCCGGCAATTTCCAATCAAACGTTATCTGCATTCCTTTTTTAATTAATCTATTCCAAGTATTTTTATATTTATAATTTTCCAAAGCGCGCGCAATTGCGACCAAAAAATTCATTGGAGAATATTTTTTAAAAACAAAACCGCTACCCTTGCCTGTTGACGGATCAAAATTATCAATAGTATCAATAAGACCGCCGATATAATGGACAATCGGGATGCTTCCATAGCGGAGCGCTATCATTTGAGTGAGTCCGCAGGGTTCAAAGCGCGATGGTATAAGAGTCATATCGCTTCCAGCGTAGACCAGAGTAGCATGCTTTGTGTCAAATTCTAAATTAGCGGCGAATTGTTCAGGATAACGATTCATTATTTGTTTAAACTTATGCTCATAACTTTTATCCCCGCCCCCGAAGATTACCAGCTGGGTATTAAAACCCATCAGTATCGGAATTAAGGGCAACAGTACGTCAAAACCTTTTTGTTCGCTGATTCGGCAGATCATCGTTATTAAGGGAATATTTGAGTTGACAGGCAATCCAAAAAATTTTTGCAAAGCCGTTTTATTCTCTTTTTTGCCGAAAATATTTTTATAGTCATAATTTTTAGCCAGACCAAGGTCGGTGGCAGGATTAAAATCTTCATAATTAATTCCGTTGGTTATGCCGATTATTTTTTTTCTTCTATTGTTCAAAATTCTATTCAGATCTTGCCCGAATTTCGGCGTGAGGATCTCTTTTGCGTATTGCTCGGAAACAGCGCTGATCATATCAGCGCTTAAAATAGCTCTTTTGGCGAAATTAATATTTTCAATATTTTTATCATCAAAAAATGGAATGGCTTTTTTGCCGCAATCTTTTTTTTCATTAGGAACTTCCCACCAATTATGCCCAAGCTGAAATGCCAAGTTATGAATCGTAAAGATGGTGGAAGTGCTTGAAAAATATTTTTTATGACTGTTTTTTTTAACTAATCCGGGAATAAGCCCCGTCTGCCAGTCGTGGCAATGCAAAATGTCCGGTTTAAATTTTATAAATTTTAGCAGTTCCAACACGGCTTTGTCAAAAAGATAAAAGCGCGCGTTCTCGCTTTTTGAACCGTAAAGCTTTTTATGCCGCGAAAAATATTTTTCATTCCCAATAAAATAAACAGGCAAGCCCGGTTTTAACTCGGCTTGCCAGAAACTAACGTTTACTTTATTTTTTTTATCTATTTCAAAAGTATAATTATCATTTAAACATTTAATATTGAATTTATCTATATCAATGGATTGTTCGTAAAAAGGGGTGATAATTATATTTTTCGTTTTAGCATCTCTTAGCGCAATCGGCAAAGAAGAGGTAACATCAGCCAGACCGCCTGTTTTGGAATACGGACTTACTTCTGAGGCGATATGGGCTATTTTTAACATAAAATGAAGTCGAAAGTCCGTAAAGTCTTTATAAACCACGACAATAATTTAGAAACTTCTTTTTAAAACTTGGGAATTGAAACATAAGTTTTAAGATGCTTTCGACTAAATTCGTTGGTCTAATTTTTTATAAACATTCTCGCGCGAACTTATCATTATAAAAACAATAAATATTTTTTCGTTGTTTATTTTATAAATAATACGGTAATCAACAGATTGAAATTTAATGCCGAATTTAAAACAATTTTCAAAATTATTTCCTTTTAGTTTTGCGCCGATAAAAGGGTTGGCTAAAATTTTAGGGAAACAAAAATAACGAATAAATTTCTGCGCCTTGCGATCTATTTTTTTAAAATCTTTTTTGCAAGCATTCGTAACAGTAAAATCATACATAATTTAGAATTTAAACTCTTTATCAAATTCTTTGGCGCTAGTTAATTTTTGACCATCTAAATTTTTAACTCTTTTTTGCAATTCGCCATAATGCGGTTCATTATAAATCCAATCTTCATCTTTGGATAAAAATGTATTACGTAAAAGCTGGCGAAAAAATTCGCTCCTGTTTGCGAATTTGCCAAATTCTATTTGTTCGTCAACCAATTGAGCCAATTCTTTATTTAGAGAAATATTATAAGTAATCATAGTTTTTGATTAATTTAATATCATTATATTATCAAAATAACAGATTATGTCAATATATGGCAATCTCTGATAACTTTATTAACTTTCAACCACAGACGAGGCAGTGCCTCGTCTGTGCGTTTTCTATTTCCAGTTTCTGCTTTTTATGCTTCGGACATTCAACCATAGAAATAAAAATATCACACTAGAGTAATAAACAACATCACGACTATCTATAACGCCGCGACCAATATTTGCAAAATGAGAACCAAGACCTAAATATTTAAACAAAGTTGCAAAACTGCTCATCTTTTGAAGTACAAATGGAGCGCTGACAATAAAAATAGAAAAACATGCCAAAATTGCTAAAAGAAAAGCAATAATCTGGTTTTTAGTTAAAGATGAAATAAAAATTCCTATTGATATATACGTCGCTCCCATCAAGAAAGCCCCTAAATATCCGCCGACAATCGGTCCCATATCAACATTTCCTAAACGAGTTAGGGTAATTGGAATAGACATTGAAAGCAACATAGTAATCATCAAAAAAGCGGTTGCCGATAAAAATTTTGCCAAAACAACTTCCCAGTCTTTAAAGGGGAGTGTGAGCAGCACTTCTATTGTTCCAGACCTTTTTTCTTCAGACCAAATTCGCATTGTAATAACAGGAGCTAAAAACAAAAAGAACCATGGGAGAAGATCAAAATATCCTCTCATGTTAGCCTGCTTGATTAAGAAAAAATTTTGAAAGAAAATCCAATTTCCGACTATTAAAAACACTGCGATAAAAATATAAGCAATCGGCGAGTTAAAATAGTCAGATAACTCTTTTTTAAATAGAGTGAATATATTTTTCATTTTTTGCCTTATGCTTTGAATTATTAAAATGAACAATTTTTATAATTCAAAGCAATATTAATTTTAAATTAGTATTTTGGCGGGAAGCCGTTTTTATTGTTTTTTTTCTTATATTAGTTTTAATCATCTTAATTTATTTAATTACTAAACGGACAACAAATAACTTGTGTATAATCATCTTCACTTAAACTTTGTCTATTTAACCCGCACATATATGAATCAGCAGGGCAAAGTGTTTGTCCTGACACCTCAAAATTACCGACGGGAAAAGCTGCGCCTGCGGTAAATTTGATGCCGCCATTAACATGCAATTTCGCCTGCGGATTTGTTGTTCCAATTCCTACTCTTCCTTCTATTAACATACCATACCCATATTGCCAATTAAATTTATTAAATTGAGATTTATTATAAATATAATCTGCCGTTCTTGTGAATTTTATATAATGATCTTCAGTGCCTCCGTATACCCACCAATCATAACAAACAGGCTGTGTCTCATTCTCAAG
>JBDRHN010000049.1:0-10908 GCA_043816765.1 bacterium
GTCTTTAATGCGGCTGATGATTTCTTGTTTTTGCTCTGGCGCGAGCGATGGATAACCTCTTGGCATATGGTTTGTTTTAATTCTTTCTTTTTCAGTCTAACAGAGAAGGGACTATGTGTCTAATTTTAGGGGTACCTGCCAGTAATCCTTTATTGTAAGTAAATACGGGAGAGAGGGCTAACCAATCCTCTCTCTCGTGTATTTTTTATAAAAAATCATATGACTTCAAAAAAAATAATTTTCATTTTATCTACATCCATTTTTATATTTTTTTTCACAATTTTTGGATATTGTATTCTATTTAAAAAAAATAATCGCATAATACCTATTGCCCAAGAATGCCCCAAGATTAAAAATTTAGAAGCCAAACCAGCAGAAGAAAATTTAGACACAAAACAAATGGAAGAGTGGGAACCAAAAGAATGGAATACATATTATGATGAAAGATATAAATATATTATAGATTTTCCGTCAGGATTAAATGTAACTACTACGCATGAAGACACAGTTGAATTGTCAGAGTATTTGGGTGGTGGATTTTTGACAACAAACGGAGGTGTTAGTTTTTTTCCATCAGATTTTCCTGGTATTATGGGTGCTAAAATATTTGAGGACAGCAAATTTCGATCTCCCGATGAATGGTTTAAAAATGGAAACAGTAAAGAAATAAATAGAATAGTTGAAAAAAAAATTAGTATAGACGGAAACGAAGCAATAGTTACTTATCCAGTGAGCATGCTTGATGGAAAGATATTAGAAGAATATAAATATGAAAAAATAACAGCGTTTATTAAAGATGGTATTTTATTTTTAATTTGGACTAAATTTCGAAATGATGGTGACAATGAAAAGGCTTGGAACAGTTTTAAATTTATTACCGATAGGTATCCTGTATATTAATAATTTTTTTCTAGCACAAAAATCCAGTTTCAAAATTTGAAACCGGATTTTTGTTAATGCGTTTCTACTTCCAACTTTAGACGAGGCAGTGCCTCGTCTCTATACAATTTTCCCCAACTCCTCCATAAACCTCCCCACAATCTCACTCTCCGGCACGGTGCAGATTATTTTTCCTTTTTTAAATATTACAGCTTGTTTTTTCCCGCCGGCGATTCCGATGTCGGCCTCTCTTGCTTCGCCGGGACCGTTGACGACGCATCCCATTACCGCGATTTTAATCGGCTTTTCAATGTTTTCTGTGAGTTTTTCTATTTGCGTTGCCAGCTTTATCAAATTAATTTGTGTTCTTCCGCATGTTGGACAGCTTATAAACGTTCTGCCTCGGTTTCTGATTTCTAAAGATTTTAAAATCTCCCATGCTGTTTTCACTTCTTGCACGGGGTCGGCTGTTAAAGAGACGCGAAAGGTGTCTCCGATTCCTTGAGCTAACAAACTCCCAATTCCTATTGAAGATTTTATTGTCCCTATCCACTGCGTGCCGGCTTCTGTTACGCCCAAGTGCAGGGGATAGTCAATTTGTTTGCTTAACTTATGATACACCTCAATCATTTTTGGCACAGTGCTCGCTTTTGCTGATACGACAATATTTTTAAAATTTAATTTTTCTAATAATTTTATTTCATTTATAACCGATTCCACCATTGCTTTTGTCGTGGGTCCGCCGTATTTATCCATTAGTTTTTTTTCTAAAGATCCTGAATTTACGCCGATTCTGATCGGTATATTTTTCTTTTTGCAAATTTTTACCACTTCTTTTACTCTGTCTTCTGAACCTATATTTCCGGGGTTGATTCTTATTTTATCAACCCCTTGATTTGCGGCTTCTATGGCGAGTTTCCAGTCAAAGTGTATGTCGGCGACAAGGGGAATATTGATTTTTGATTTGATATTTCCCAACTCTTTTGCGGCGCGCATATCGGGTACGGCGACGCGAATTATTTCGCATCCATTTTTTTGGAGTTCGGTTATTTGTTTGACGGTTGCCGGGACATTATGCGTTTTTGTGTTGCACATTGATTGCACGGCAACCGGATTATTTCCGCCGACTTTGATTTTTCCTATTTTTATTGTTTTGGTTTTTTTGCGCATATATTTGGGGGATTTCTATTTAAACTAAGTTTCCGATTGGAAATTTAGTTTATTAAATTGATACTATTATCTTAACAGAATTTTTTGTGTTTTGAAAGGGGACTTGACATTTTAAGTAAACACCACTATACTTAAAATATAATTTATGGATAGGTAAATATACTTAAAATATGATTTCGATACAAGACTTACAATTAAATAATAACTGGTGGTTGAATAAAAATTATAAGATTCCAGAAGTCAAATGGCCTCAAAGAAATTTATTCCATATCATTAAGAAAAATTTAAAACATTCTCTGATTCTTAATATTATCGGGCTACGTAGAGTCGGCAAAAGCACTATATTAAAACAGGCAATAGCTAATTTACTTTTAGAAAATGTTAAACCTGAAAATATTTTTTATTTTCTCCTTGATAACACTCGTCAACCAAGGACAACAGAGTTTTTGGAAGAAGTATTAAATTTATATTTTTCTGAAATTCAACAACAAAATTTTACCCTACTCAAGGGAAAGGTTTATATTTTTCTTGATGAAATTCAATATATTGATAATTGGCAAGCAATTTTAAAAAAATATTACGACCTATCAAATCAAAAAATTAAATTTATTATCACAGGCTCTCAAAGCATCCTTTTGAAAGGAAAGTCTAAAGAAAGTTTAGCTGGTCGTATTTTTGATTACTATTTACCGCCATTATCTTTTAAAGAGTTTTTTGCTATTAACCGCAAAGATGGAGGAGTTGTTGGTCAAGGTTTGCCTCCGTTTGATTTGTCTGATTTAACCAAAACTTTCGCCATCTCTAACGTGTCAGCTTTTGATATTGTCAATAAAGAAAAAATTATTTCTTTAAGTAAAGAATATATTATTAACGGACAATTTCCAGAAATTAGAAAATTAGATTCTGATGAGAATAAGGCGGAATATATTTTAGAGTCTGTCTTGGGGAAAGTTTTGGATGATTGCAGTAAAATTTTTAAAATAGAAAAAAGCGATGAGTTTAAATTGGTTGCTTATCAGCTACTTAATAATGTAGGTTCTCTTTTTGAATTAAAAAATATCGGCAGTGAGATAGGTTTGTCTAAGGTAACCGTAGAAAATTATTTTGAATATTTAAAGGAGGGGTTTATTTTTGAAGTCTTATATAAAAAGCATAAAAGCTTGATTGAACAAGGTCGGATTTCTAAAAAAGTTTATACACCATGTATTAATTTTGTCTGCGCTTTAAATCATTATAAAAAAAGTCATATCACTGATATTCCAGAAGTTTTTGGGTTAATTATTGAGAATTTGGTTTTTAATGTTTTAAAAGAAAAATATGTTAAAGAACAGGATAGAGATTTGAGTTTTTGGCGTAAGGGTGGAAAAGAGATAGATTTTATTATTGATCAAAAGAAAAAAAATGTGTTAGTTCCAATAGAGGTAAAATTTTCAAAAAATATTACACATCAAGATTTGCGAGTGATAACGAATTTTGTTAAAGATAAAAATTTGTTGTATGGAGTTGTGGTGACAAGAGACCAGCTTAAAAAAGAAAAAATTAACGGACAGCTTCTCTATTTTATTCCTTATTATTTGATATTGCTTTTGGTTTGATGGTGCGAAACACTAGAAAATCTTGCACTTTTTGCGAGGGATTTTTTAGTTTTGTTTTTTTTAATTTTTCTTATTGCGTCCATTAGACTTGTTGCGTAATAATTTACTACTGCAATTTCCATATTTTGGCAAATTTATCCAAAAATTTTTTCGCCAATATAAGCATATTTCCTCAAAAATTTTTGGATAAATTTACTCAAAATCTGAAAATTTCGTTACATAAATTATTACGCAACAAGTCTATTGGAAATTGATTGAAAATTAAAAATTGAAAATTGAAAATTTCTCTACAAACTCCCTTGCCCACCCATCAACCTCCAAAATCTGTTCTAACGTCGGGTTTGCAATTACTTCATGCGCGTCCATCGCTTGTTTGATAATTTTTGCAATATCTAAAAATTTTATTTTATCTTCAAGAAATTTTTGCACGCAGATTTCGTTTGCGGCGTTTAGAACTGCGGGCATTGTGCCTCCTGTTTTGCCGACTTCAATGGCGTATTTTAGGCAGGGAAATTTTTCGGTGTCGGGTTGTCTGAAAGTGAATGATCTTAATTCCGCAAAATTTAATCGTTTGAAATTGTTGTTTAATCTTTCCGGATACGAGAGTGAATATTGAATCGGCACGCGCATGTCTGCCTCACCGATTTGCGCCATGATGCTTTCGTCAATGAATTCCACCATTGAATGGATTTTGCTTTCTGGGTGGATTAGGACTTCTATTTTTTCATAAGGAACCCCGAAAATTTGATGCGCTTCTATTACTTCAAATCCTTTGTTCATCAGGGTCGCGCAGTCAATTGTGATTTTTTTGCCCATGTTCCATGTCGGATGTTTCAGAGCGTCGCCTGCTTTTACATTCTTCAGTTCTTCGTCTGTGTGGTTTTTAAACGCTCCGCCGGAGCAGGTGATTATTATTTTATTTATATTGTTTGCGTCTTCGCCGTTTAAACATTGGAAAATAGCTGAGTGTTCTGAGTCAATCGGCGGCATTAGTTTCGCGTTATTTTTTTTCAGCGCTTCGTTAATCAAATCGCCGGCGACGACTAAAGTTTCTTTGTTTGCCAAATGAACAGCTTTTTTTAATTCAATAGCTTTTAGCGTCGGCAAAATTCCCGCTGAACCCACAACGGACACAACGACAGAATCAACTTCCGGAATCTGAACCAATTCCACGGCGGCATTATTGCCGGAGAAAACTTTTAGCGCGGGAAATTTTTGTCTTATTATTTCCGCGTTTTCTTCTTTTGTGATTGCAACGGCTTTCGGGCTAAATTCTTTTATCTGTTGTTCCAGCTCTTTCACATTGGAGTTTACCGCGAGCGCTGTTATTTTAAATTTTTCCGGATGGGCTTTTATTACTTCTAGAGTCTGTTTTCCGATTGAGCCGCTTGATCCGAGGATTGTTATGTTTTTCATAATTGTTGGAATTTAGAATATATTAATCTGCCATATACCACTCTCCCCATCTTTACTTCCCACCACATAGATATTTTTCCCCTTTTCATCAATATAAATATTTTTCAGATTAGTAAAACTATTTAGGCTAACCACATTTCTTTTGTCGCGAGTGTCTAGTTCTATGATTTTGAGGTTGTCATTAAATAAGATTATTAAATGATGGTGCGAAGGATACCATAGGACTTTTTTTATTTCTTGGCTGTAACGTCCGATGATTTCATTTTTATAAGGATGCTGGTGGCTTGGAGAAAATGTTGCTATTTCAATATCGTTATAGTAGAGCATTTTATTGCTTGCGCTGTCCCATTTTATTTCTTCCGTTTGTATTTGGAATATTTTATTTTTATTATTCAGATCAATGACAAGGGAATTTTTTGAATTTTCTGAAACCAACGTTATAAGCCCTTGGGGGCTGGAAATTAGCTGATAATCTTTTTCTTTTGCCGGATGATAAATACAATCGTCAATTATAGAATTTTGCGTGTTAATTTGGTTTTTGTCAATTTCTATTAGGCAAAAAAGTTCGGTATTAAAATATAATATTTTGTCATATATTATAAAATCGCTTATTTTGTCTTTGCTGATTTCTTTAATGATTTGATCCATTAAATTGATTCTGTATAAAGAATCTTTTGTGTTGACGTAAGCGACATTATCATCATTATCGTCCCATTTAATATTAATAATCGGGTCAGAAATTAATTCATTTAGCTTGATTGTTTTTATTTCATCTTCATTTGACCAAAAGGACTCTTTGAATTGGATTATGAAATAATTATTTTTTTGTTCGGTTTTGCCGTAATTATTAAAAATTAAATTTTTATTATTTTTTGACCACTCGCCTAATTTTATTTCTGAATTATTTAGGGAATTTCTGAGCAAAAGATTACTGCTTTGTTCTTTTAATTTATATTCCCAAATTTCAGCTGTTGCTTCATCTTGCCATAATGTAATAATTTTCGCATTGTCCTTTGAGATTGTAAAATCGTTGAAGTTGCCGTTAATAATTTTTACCGAGGTTGATTTTTTAAATAATATTACATCTTGAGCGAACGTTGTGAGATTGCTTTCAATTTTAAGTTTTTTTGTCCAAGGATAATATCCGTTTTTGGTTATTTTTATTTCATAAAGTCCTGGCAGCAAACTTGCCCTGTCAATCGGGGTTTTTGTATATTTTAATTCGTTATTAATATAAACATTTACTTTTTGGGGGTTGCTTTCAAGAATTAAAATTCCGGTTTTTATCACAACGCCTTTTTTGAAATCGTATCTGTAGCCATTTGTGTACATTAAAAGCAGAGGAGCCATGGCTAAAAAGACTATAATAAATGTGATATATAAAATGCGGCGGCGGATAAGATTCATAGGTTTTTATTATAGTATTTTTGTTTTATTAAAGCAATTTTGAGCAATTTTGAATTCTTGCCAAAATTTAGAAACAACGAGCAATACAGAAATGCCATACCCATACGGAGACAAAAAACAGACCCGAATCCGAGCCTGTTTTTGTTGTATAAAAAAAGTGTTAAACTTTTTTAATATTGACAGCTGCGTTGCCTTTTGGAGTTTGTTCAACTTCAAATGTAACAGCATCGCCCTCTCTTAATTCATCAAAACCGATTCCATCAAGATTATTAGCGTGAAAAAATAAATCTCCAGCGCCATCTTGAGCGATAAAACCAAAATTTTTGTCAGTCAATTTTTTGATTGTTCCTTGCATACTAATGTAAAGATAAAGATAAAGATAATTAGTTAAATATCTAGAAGTAGAAATTCGACTCTATCTCTACACTTCTAATATTCGTCACCCTTAAATAAGGGCGGATAGTAATTAAACTAACGGATATATATTACCACAATATCTTTTTTTTGTCAACACAACCCAAAAATCAGTTTGACACATCCAAATAAAAAGTTATAATTAAATAAATTATGTTTAATTACCTGCTCAATTTTAAATTTTGGAACAATGCCTGCAAAGATTATTTAATGGCCGCTATTATTTTTTTCGCTCTGCTTGCGATTTTCAAAATAATTCAAACCATGGTTCTGCGCCGATTAGAAAAAATAGCGAAAAAAACAAAAACAAATATTGATGATGTTCTGATAGAGATAGCAAAAGGGATAAAACCCCCGATTTATTTTTTGCTTGCCATTTATTTTTCCGTCAAATTTTTAAATTTTACCCCCCTTGTCAATAAAATCGCGGATGGTTTTTTAATATTTATAATCGTCTACCAAGCAGTAACATCTATTCAAATTTTTATTGATTTTCTTGCAGTAAAAATATCCAAAAAAGAAGGGGGGGGAATACACTCAACCAATAGAGAAGCGCTAAAAAATCTTAGCTTGATATTTAAAATTTTTATCTGGATACTTGCCGTTTTGCTAATACTTTCAAACTGGGGGGTAAATATCACTTCTGTTGTCGCGGGTCTTGGAATCGGAGGCGTCGCCATCGCCTTTGCTTTGCAAAATATTTTGGAAGACATCTTCAGTTCATTTTCAATATTCATTGACAAGCCGTTTGAAATCGGAGATTTTATCATAGTAGGCGAGGACATGGGAACCGTTGAAAAAATAGGCATCAAAACAACTCGCGTCAGAACACTGCAAGGAGAAGAGCTGGTCGTTTCAAATAAAGAATTGACCGCTGTGCGGGTTCATAATTATAAAAAAATGGAAAAAAGAAGAGTCGTTTTTTCGTTGGGAGTGTGTTATGAGACACCTACGGAAAAGCTAAAAACAATACCGCAAACCATTCAAGAAATAATAAAAAAGGTTGAATTAACCGCATTTGACAGAGCGCATTTTAAAGATTACAGCGATTTTAGTTTAAATTTTGAAATAGTTTATTATATAAATTCAAGCGACTATAACCAGTATATGAATATTCAGCAAGAAATAAATTTTGAGATTAAAGATAAATTTGAAAAAATGGGAATTGAATTCGCGTATCCGACCCAAAGTGTTTTCTTGAAAAAAGAATAATAAAAATTGCTCAACAATGCTTGAGCTGGTTAACAACTTCATAGACACTGCTAAAATAGAATCCGAAAAGAAGGAATGGGAAGCGCATTTTATTTTACAATTTCTCTTATTAATTAATATAAATAATATGACAATGCCGACAAATAAAACAATTTTAATCGCCGATGACGATGAAGCCATATTGAACGTTTTGACAGACAGTTTTTCCGCAGAAGGCTTTAATATTTTAAGCGCGCGCAATGGAAAAGAAGCCCTTGATATGTCGCTTGACAAACATCCGGATATACTCTTACTTGATATAATGATGCCCATTATGGCGGGTTTGGAAACGTTGGAAAAATTAAGACAGGATGAATGGGGCAAATCCGCCAATGTAATACTCTTGACTAATTTAAATGACTCGGAAAAAGTGGCAAAAGCCGCGCAAGAAGGCGTTTTTGATTATTTAATAAAAAGCGACAAAACAACCAAAGAAATCATAAAAATAGTTAAAAATAAATTAGGAGCATAATACCAAACGCATTTAATTTGTTTTACCAACAATTCCCCGCGGAGGGGTTAGGGGGTGGTTTTAAAAAATAAATAGAACAGATTAAATTCGTTTGGCATAACTCCAATTAAATTTTATAAAAACACCGTCAAGTTTTCATCTTTGGCGGTGTTTTATATAGAACTGATTTTTTCCTTGACAAAAATTTCAAAAACAGTAAAATTGTATTAAATTATAATTCAAAAAATTATTCCGGGGTGGCGCAGCGGTAGCGCAGTTGACTGTTAATCAATTGGTCGTCGGTTCGAATCCGACCCCCGGAGCATTTCCGAACATCTGCCCGCTTCAAGCGCCGTGTCAAACGGCGCTTTTAGCTTAAATAAGAGCTTTTTGTCTTTGAGTTCGCAGTTCTGAAGTAGAAAGTTTAATAATTGCCTTTTTTCGGATACTTCAGAATTTTTAAATATTTCATAGGCTCGTTGAGCCAAAGAAAGCACGGTGTTTATTGTAATATAATATTTTTCATCTGCTTGGGTATGCTTCTGCATTTCCTCTAATAATTCGCTTTGCCTTTCTTTATATTCTTTTAGTTTCTTGTTGAACATATCCGTAGTAATACTGCCATCAATTCTTAAATCCAACATCCCGCTAGTTCGTTTTTCTATTTGGTCATATTCTTTTCTAAGGTTGCTATGGGTTTGTTCGTAAAATTCATTTTTAGCTTCGTTGATAGTTTTCAAGCCGTCAACTATTTCTTTAATTCGCTCGTCTGACATTTGAATATTTTTTAATGTGTCATAAATTGGCGTCATCAATTCTTCTTCTCTGATATAAATTCGTTTTTCGTGCTTTCGGCGGTAGTTGGTGCAACTATAATAAATATGTCCTTTTTTCGTTTCTGGCGTGATTGTGCAACCGCAATCGGCGCATTTTATCAACCCTCGCATTATGTAGGGCTTAGAGGCGTATTTAAACGGCGTTTTGTGGTATCCTGTCATTACTTCTTGGCATTTATCAAAAAGTTCTTTGGATATAAGGGGCGGGTATTTGTGAGGCTTTATTTCGCCTTTAATTCTCATCTGCCCGTAGTAAAAGGGATTTTTTAAAATATGATAAACTAGGCTGATTGATAAATACGCCTCTTTTTTGGTATTGTTTCGCAAACCCTGTTTTTTCATTTCGTCGGCTATTTGTCGGACTGAATTATTACCGCTGGCATACATTTGAAATATTTGTTTGATATAAGGACTTCGGACTGGGTCAACTATTATATTTTTGTTGCCCTCTTCGCCTATATTCATATAGCCGATTGGGGCTTTCCCTATCCATTCGCCATTTTTGATTTTAATATCATTGGTGCGTTTTACATTGTCGCTGATCTGCAATACATAGCTTTTGGCGACAAAAACAGCCAAATCCCACCTCTGTATTTCGGAGCTGTTTGACTCTTTATGGATGACAAGGTTTTCTCTGATAAAATGCAATTCAAGTTTGCCCTGTTTTCTAAATTCGTCTAAATATACCGACTCTTTAAAACTTCTCTGCAATCGGTCAACCGTTTCAACGATTAAAGCTAAAATTTCTTTGGACTTTTTTATTTCCTCAACGACTAACTCAAATTTTTTCCGCTGGTCTTTGGTTGACGACTCGTCAAACTGATATTCGCTCACAACATCAAAATTTTTCTTTTTGGCGTATTCTCTGGCGCGGGCAAGCTGGGCAGGTATGGACTGCCCCTCTGTCATTTGTTCTTCGGTTGATACTCTTGCGAGGATTATTGCTTTCATATTTTTACTCAAAATTATTTTAATAGGTAAAATTTACCTCTATTTTCTCCTCATTGATAATTTTATCAACTAAATCCTCTAATATATCCTTTAATGCGAAAATTTCCATATTAAGCTGAAATATGCCTAATTTTTCATTTCTTGCTTTTTCCTTATCTAAATAATTATCAAGAGTTAACCTATTATTTTTATCTTGCGAATTATAATATTTTTGTGCTATCTCTTTTTGTTTGATTTCGGGAAAATTAGGGATTAACAACTTGTTAAAATGATATTCTGTAAAACTGCCTCCGTTACCTTTACCAACTAAATTTATATAAAAACCCTTGTGTTTCAACCACGACAAAAACATTGCAATAAAAATATTTTCATACAATAGATAATCTTTTTTATAAAAAAAGAAAGAATTAAAATTAGATGTTGTCTTTTGGTTTAAATCACAAAAAACATAAGTCTTCCCAACGCTTGTTTCAACTTGTCCTGTGGCAGAAAACATAATATCGCCTTTATTTATTGAAACTAATTTATTTAGATTGCC
>JBDRHN010000050.1:0-13436 GCA_043816765.1 bacterium
TTATCTGAATGGAATCTTAAAACCGAAACCCTAAAAGTTTTATTTGAAAAAGAACAAAAGAAAAAAATTATTAAAAAAATTAAATTTAAAATTAATAAAAGGTCTAGAATGGGTGCTCTCATTTCATACGAACCTTAACCACTGATTACTAAAAAACTATGCCCTACATCATAATCAACTTCGCAATCATTCTTCTTCTTTTTAACATCGGCGCGGCGCAGTTGCATGATAGTTCGCGGATTATTCCTAATAATACGATGCCGAAGCAGATTGAAGATATTGTTATTAAACAAGATGAGGGAGGGGATATTAGCCGCGAGGTTATGTATCCTGTTAAAAAAGAGAATACCGCCGCCAAACCGCAAATCAACGCGGCTAGCGCTATTACCATTGACGCGCAAAGCGGGCTTGTTTTGTTTGATAAAAATTCAAAAGAAAAACATCCTATTGCCAGCATTACAAAACTTATGACGGCGCTGGTGTTCTTGGACCGTCAATCAATTCAATTAGACAAACTTGGTTGGGACAAGTTGGTTGAATTTAAAAAAGAAGACTTCAGGAGCGGGCGACGTTATCTTGGAGTTGGAGAAAAAATTACTCTTAAAGATATGTTTTCACAAGCCTTGATAGGATCTGACAATAGCGCGACAGCGGCGCTTGCTCGTTCAACAGGATTGAGCGAGGATGATTTTGTAAAAGAGATGAATAATAAAGCGAAAGAATTAAAAATGAAAGACAGCAGTTTTTCCGAGCCGACGGGGTTGGACGCAAATAATATTTCAACTGCGAGGGATTTGGCAAAAATGGTTTACGTTGTGATGCAAAACCCGGAAATAACGGAAACTTTGCAAAAAGAAAAGTATGAATTTATTCCAGTAAACAAAAAAGTAACGCATAAGGTTGAAAATACTGATTGGCTTCTTGGTGATGAGTGGCTTACTGAAAATGATTATAGTTTTATCGGCGGCAAAACAGGCTATACTGATGAGGCTGGCTATGCTTTTGCGTGTCAGATTGAAAATGAAGATGGCAATGGGGTGATTAGTGTTATACTTAACACGAATAGTGTGAATAATCGTTTTGACGAAACGAAGAAGATTGTTGAGTGGAGTTTTGGAAATTATGAATTTTAATAGAACACGGATTGCTCTGATTACCCTGATTTACGCCAATTTTTTATAAAGAAAGTTAAATAGATTTTTAAAAATATTATTAAAACTAGAGCATTTTTTCGCTCCAAAAGGGATTCCTCCGCTCCGCAAAAATTGAATAGTAAATTTTATGTCTTCGACAAAAATTTGCTATTCAATTTTTACTCCGGTCGGAATGACAATTCCCGTTATAAATGCCGCGGAGTCATATGTCGCCAACATTCTTCATTGAACTTTTTAAACATTTTCCGCCACAACTGTCTACTTTTTTAATAGCGATGTTGCCTGTGGGCGAACTTCGCGCGGCTATTCCGATTGCTTTAAAATATTATGAGCTGTCTTATTTTAGCGCTTATTTTTGGTCGGTGCTGGGGAATATGATTCCCGCGTTTTTGATTATTAAGTATATCGGTGGGATTTCGGATTATTTGAGCAAGAAATCAAAATATCTTAATCAATTTTTTATCTGGCTTTTTGCAAAAACGAGAAAAAAATTTGATCATAACTATAATAAATACGGAATGATAGCTTTGGCTTTGTTTGTCGCAATTCCTTTGCCTGCGACCGGAGCATGGAGCGGAAGTCTGGCGGCTTGGATGTTTGGACTGCCGAAGAAAAAATCATTGGCGTATATTTTTATTGGAGTTTTAATTGCGGGCTTAGTAGTCAGTTTGGTAAGCGCTGGAGTTTTTAGATTATTATAATAATATAATTTAGACGAGGCAGTGCCTTGTCTCTACAATTGTATGCAAAAAAAAATAATCATCGCTAATTGGAAAATGAATCTTGGTATTGACGATAGCGTCAAATTCGCGCGTAAACTTCTTTCTTTGTTGAAAAATAAAAACCCAAAAGACGATATTGTTATTTGTTCTTCTTTTACGACCTTGGATAAACTGGGGAAAACGTTGGGAAAATCAAAAATTTTTCTTGGCGCGCAAAATGTCGCGCAAGCGGCAAGCGGGACATGGACGGGGGAAGTGTCGGCTTCTATGCTGAAAGAGGTTGGTTGCGACTACGTTATTTGCGGACACTCTGAACGTCGGGAAAAATTAAACGAAACCGATGAACAGGTGAACGCAAAAATTAAACTGGTTATGGAAAACGGTATGACTCCAATTTTATGCGTCGGGGAAACGCGGGATGAGAGGAATAAAAAAATGACAAATAAAAAAGTTTCGTCGCAAGTTAAAAAATGTTTGGATGGGGTAAATGTTGAATCAAGCCAAAAAATAATTGCGGCGTATGAGCCGATTTGGTCAATCAGCGATGGTAAACACCCATCCGTTACCCCGACGGCTAAAGAGATTGAAGATGTTCATAAGTTGATTTTTAAAATTTTGATTGATAAATATTCGGCTGATGTTGTTAAAAAGTCATTCAGGGTTATTTACGGGGCGAGTTTGCATAGCAAAAATATTAATGAGATTTTTGCCTCAGAATACGTGCAGGGAGGCTTGGTTGGCGGGGCGAGTTTGAAAATTGATGAGTTTTCTAGGATGATAATGAGGGCATAGTGGGGTCTTGCAAAGTGGGGGAATATGTATTAATATGAGGTTGGTTGGGGGGACTTTAGTATAAATTTCAAATTTTTAATTTCAAATTTCAAAACAATTTTTAAAAATTAAATTTCTAATTTTTAAACAAATATGCTATATGATTTGGAAGAAAGAACATCTAAATTTGGTGAAAATATTATAGTATTTGTAAAAGGAATCAAAAAAGATATAATCAATGAACCATTGATAAAGCAAATAGTGAGATCAGCCACTTCCATAGGAGCTAATTATAGAGAAGCCAACTCAGCAAGTTCAAAAAAAGATTTCAGGAATAAAATATTTATTTCACAAAAAGAAAGCAATGAAACAAAACATTGGCTGCAAATGATTGTAAAATCAAATCCTGAAATTACAGAAAATGCCAGAATATTATGGAAAGAAGCCCATGAATTAACATTAATTTTTGGTAAAATACTTTCAAATCTAAAAAACGAGGGTTTAAAAAATTAAAAATTTGACATTGTTTTAAAATTTGAAATTTGTAATTTAAAATTTACGTATGCGGATGTAGCACAGCTGGTTAGTGCATCGGCCTTCCAAGCCGAGGACGCCGGTCCGAATCCGGTCATCCGCTCAGCAATTAAAAAATCGCGCACCCACCTTATATTAATTGACATATTTTTATATTTTGCTATTATTTATGATTAGTATGAATAGACTCTATCGTCTATGTCCGCCATGTCTAAAAATTGTTTAATTTGTTCTAGAATCAATAGCATAAAAAATAGTACTAATCCCTATTTTATCATTGAATTAAAAACGGGATATGTTGTTTTTGCTGATCATCAATTTTTCAAAGGCTACGTTTTGTTTTTGTGCAAACAACATAAAACAGAACTTCATCAACTAGATACTGAGTATAAAAAAAATTTTTTAATAGAAATGAGCCTTGTGGCGGAAACGGTTTTTAAAGCCTTTAAGCCTGAAAAATTAAATTATGAACTTCTAGGTAATAAAGATTCTCATCTTCATTGGCATATTATTCCAAGATATCGCTATGATCCTCATCCGCAACGGGCTATTTGGGCTATTAATCAATCTCTTGTTAATTCTGACAAATATTGTCCATCAAAAATAGAGTTAAAAAAAATGCGAGGTAAATTTATTAAAGCCTTGAAAACTTTACAATAAATATGAATTTTGGAAATCAATCTATATTAAATAGAAAACCGACAAGATATTATAAATAATATCTTGTCGGCTGTTAAAGATTATCTATTCGATTCTTAAATAATCAAATAATAATTGAGAATTGTAATTTATAATCATTTCATTATTCAACCCAATTGTTTCTTTGATTGGTAGTATATTTTTATCACTACCAATTTTTTCTGCAAAATGAGCATCACTATTAAGCACAACTGGCATCTGAAATTTTTTGCACATTTTAACCAACACTGAATATCTTTCAATTAATTCAGGCAATCGATTTTTTCTAGAAAATAAATTATCGTTTATTTCTAATAGAGTTTTTGTTTCGTATGCCACTTGTACTATTCTTTCGATGTTAATCGGAAATTCAGGATGATAAGGATGGGCAATTATCTTGATTAAAGGATTTTGTATGGCATTTATTATGCTTTTGGTGTTTGCGTCCTGATCCATGCCGTCATATGGAGTTTTTTTATGAAGTCCTGCTATCACTATTCTTTGTTTGCTTAATAATTTTTCATTAAGATCAATATCTCCTTTTTCATTTAATATATTTGCCTCTATTCCTAAATAAATTTTGACCCCGCTTAGGTTGGTTACTTGGTTAGAAATCCAAAAATATCCTTCATGCGGCGCTCCTTTCATCGATGGACCGTGTTCTGTTATGCCAATATGAGTCAAGCCTTTATCTTTTGCAACTTTTGCTATCTCATACACAGTATTTAATGAGTGTCCGCTAGCAATGCTGTGAATATGCAGGTCTATGTTTAACATCTTAAATCTCCTTTTTTCCCAATTATTTGATGTAAAATCCGAGTTTAACTAAATTTTCAAGGGCGAATGGCGTTATTGCATATTTTGAAAGTTCATTAAGTGATACTAGTTTTATTTGATAATTGTTTTCAATTTGAATAGGATCTATTAACTCACAATCAAAATAATTACAAATACTATTATTGTTTTCAATAATACCCAAAGATTTTATTATTCTTACATCAACCCCCGCTTCTTCTTTAACTTCCCTGATAACAGCTTCTTCCGGTGTTTCGTATTCTTCTATGTGTCCGCCTGGTGTTTCCCAATACCCTAGATATTTTCCACTTTCTCTTGTAACTAAAAGTAATTTTTTCTCATGCACAATAATAGACACAGAGGCTAATGTTTTTGGACATTTGTTGCTATGGCTCATAATATTTATTACTTTATTCTTTATTGATGCAATATTACCAGATCTAACATCCTCCATTATAGAAATATGTGTTTTTTCATCTTTTAAACATGGTTTTAATTCAAGTGAGGGTGTAATTCTTAATTCACCATGATCATTACAAGCTTCAATATCTCTGTCGTTGCAGTAAGAATATATTATTCTTAGTGTAGTGTTTGAATTTCTAAAATAAAAGATCTCTTCGCTTTTTCCCATCATCATCGAATAATAACTAATAGGGGCTAATATGTCACGTAGTTCGTGTATATCTTCATACAATGAACTGTTATTTCCATCTTTAATCAATTCAATAATTTTTACGCTAATACCTTTATTTATAGCATATAAAATTACATTATCAAGTGAGGCTTTATTATTTCTAGTATAAACAAAATTTAAGCAAATATTTATTTTAGCCGCTATCGCTAACTCGATAAATGTTTTAACCTTATCAAATTGAGATACGCCTGTCATTTGTTTGAAAACTGTAGGATCTGCACTTTGAAAATTTAAACTAATTTTACTTACATATTTTGCTAATTTTACAAGTTCGTACTCGTTAATTAAAATCCCATTTGTTGTTACACTAACTTTAATTTTAGAGTTTACTTGGTTTATCTCTTCTAGAATATCAAAAATCCCACTGTTTAAAAATGGTTCACCGCCAGTTAAGGTAATCCTTTGGATGTTAAGAGACGTTGCCACTTGAGCAATAATTTGAATATCATTTTTAGTGATTGTTTTCTGACTTTGTTTAGATTTATCTCCTCCTTCATTGTGGCAAAAAATACATTTATAATTACATCGGCTTGTTAGAGAAATTCTAAATTTTTTGATTTGATGATTGATACAAGACATTGCGATACCCTCCACATAGAAAACACATCTAGTTAAAATTTATTTTTCAATGACCAATACTATACTGCCGTTTATTCTACCCCCCCATAAATTGTCAAGTGGAAAAATATAAAATTTCATTTTTAATTAGAAAGTCCTTGAAATAGTAATATTCCATGGGCTATGTTTTGCGGTTAATGAGACGAACTAACGCACAAAATTGACAACGCCTTCCAAGCCGAGGACGCCGGTCCGAATCCGGTCATCCGCTCATTTGTTAACCAATTGACATATTTCTATATTTTGCTATTATTTATATATGAAAAATATAACTAACCAAACTAACGTATTTTATTTTTTTAGCTTGTGGTTTAGCCAGTAAGGCAAGGTTAGTTATGTTTTGAAAGAGAATCTTATTTCATAGCTGGCCGGGTCTGTCGGCTATTTTTTAATTTATGATTTAGTAACAAGTAATCAGTAACTAGTAATTTTTTCCAATTACATGTTACTATTTGCTGATTACTAATTACTTAATATTTATGAAAAAAATTTTTTGGGTTTCGGCTCGGGATAATTATGATAAAAAAATAATCACTGCCGCTTTGGAGTCAGGGGCGGATGCTGTTTTTGTTCCAAAAGGGACAAGTGAAGATGTTAAAAAATTGGGTATTATTACTACAATTTCTGAAGATGGGGATATGAAGCTTGGGGCTGATGTTGTGGAGGTGATGATTGATAATAAAGAGAGGGAAAAAGAGGTGGAGAAGTTAAACGGAAAAATTCCTGCTATTATTCGCAATAACGATTGGACTATCATTCCTTTGGAAAATTTAATTTCCAAAACGAGCAATTTAATTCAAACTGTTAAAAACGCGGAAGAAGCTGAGTTGGCTTTGCAGACAATGGAGCGGGGCGCGGACGGTATTTTGCTTGAGACTGATGATTTGGATGAAATCAAGGCTGCCGCGAAAGTGGTTAATTCAATAAATAATGAAAAACTAAATCTTGTCGCGGCAGATATAGTCTCTACAAAAGCGGTTGGCATGACTGACCGCTGTTGCATTGACACAGCTTCCGTTTTGGCGCCGGGACACGGGCTTTTGTGCGGGGACGCAAGCAGCGCGTATCTTTTGGTTCATAATGAAAATGTGCCGTCGCCGTATTGCGACGCGAGGCCTTTTCGGGTAAATGCCAGTTCTGTGCATGCTTATGTGAAACTGCCGAATAATAAGACTGAATATTTGGGGCAGATTAAAAGCGGAGATCAGGTTTTGGTTGTTGATAAAGAGGGAAATACTCAAATTGCTGTTGTTGGAAGGAATAAAATTGAGCGCAGGCCGATGATGTTGGTTGCCGCGGAATATGAAGGTAAGCAGTTTAGTCTTGTGATGCAAAATGCTGAAACGATTCGTCTGACTTCTCCTGATGGCAAACCGCTTTCTATCACCACATTGAAAAAAGGTGATAAGGTTTTGGCTTATTTGGAAGAGGGTGGGAGGCATTTTGGAGTTGCGATTAAAGAAACTATTAAAGAAAAATAAATAATAGAACGCGGATTACCATGATTGCCCTGATTTTCGCGGATTTTTTAGAAAGATACAAGGATACAAGAAACAAGATACAAACAAATCACAATAATCAATATTCAAATTCCAAACGCTTCGTTGAAGTCTCCCGTTCATTAGGGATGCAAACTCAGGTTGTTGGGTAAAATTATTATGAATAGAAAAAAAGAATTGAATATTAATTTGCAAGAAGATGGTTCTAATCCGTCTGATGAATTTATTGAGGCGTTCAAAGAGGCAGAGAAAGATTACAAAAGCGGTAAGATTAAAAAATTTAAGAATATTAATAACGCGATAGCGTATTTTAAAAATAAATATATATGCTAAACAAAATCGTTGTAAACAAATTCGGAGGGGAAATAATGGGGTCGGCTGAACTTATTAATTTAGCGGCTGACATTATACAAAAACAGATCAATGAAGGATTTGCTCCGATTAATGTTGTTTCGGCGTGCTCGGGTATTACTGACAAATTGGAACTTGCTATTGATGAGGCTTTGGGCGGGAGCGTAAAATACAAAGAGGAGGTTTCGGGTGAATTTATGAATTCAATTACTAGCCGCCACTTAAAACTTTGCGAAGAGTTGCTTGGAGCGTGCGATGATGAAATTGAAAAAGATATTAAGACAGAAGTGGATGAACTAAAAAAACATCTTGATGCTTTGAATAAGTTTGGGGAAATGTCTGTTGTTTTGGGGTCGCTGATGTCTTACGGCGAGCGGTTTTCAAGTATTATTTTTAAAGCTGTTTTAGAAAAAAGAGGTGTTGCCGCGAAACGTTATACGGCCGAAAACATCGGCATTATAACAAATGATAATTATATAGACGCTGATATTATTTATGAAGAGTCAAAAACAAAAACGCTTGCAAATATTCAGGCGCAACCTGTTCCAGTCGTATGCGGTTTTTGCGGGTTGACAAAAGAGGGGAGAGCGGCTGTTTTGGGACGAGGGGGATCTGATACGACCGCTTGTTTTCTTGGTAATGTTTTTAAAGCTGAAAAAATTTGTCTATGGAAAACGGTTGATGGAGTTTTGTCGGCTGACCCAAGGATTGTTGATGGGACGCAAACTATAGAATGTCTTACATACACAGAAGCAGAAGAGTCAGGAAAAGTAATTCATGACAAGGCGATGCAGTATGCGAGACTGGGAAGTATTCCTGTTGTTGTCGCAAACATTAAAAATCCGGAGAAAAAAACCAAGATAAACTGCCACGACGATAAGAAAAAAATTAAAATTATTACTTATAAAAAAAATCAGACTCTGTTTGAGATACGAAGCGGAAAAATGGAAGAGTATGGTTTTCTGTATAAGGTCGCGGAACTGTTTAGTAAATATAAAATTAACATGAATTTAATCAGAAACACGCGCGACGCTTTTTATATTGTTGCGGACAACAATGAGAATATCAAAGAGTTGTCTGATGAATTGATTGGGCTTGGGCATTATTTGAATGAAAAACCTTGCGCGATGGTGAATATTATCGGTTCGCTGGATTGGGATTTGACGTCTAAGTTTAACGCCCTTCTGAAAGAAAATATAAAGGATTTATGGTTGGGCGCTTTTCCGTATAAAAATTGCGCGCGGCTTGAGGCGATTGTGGGTGAAGATGAGATGGAGGGGTTGGTGAGAAAGTTGCATAAAGAATTTTTGAAATAAAAAATCCTACATTGACGATGTAAGATTTTTTAGTGTGGACAGAGGGGGAGTTGAACCCCATAGAGCGAGGTTGATAATCCTACTCCCTGAACCGTCAGGACTCTGCCCTCGTCCACGAAAAAATTATAACAAATTTTTTGGAAAATAAAAAGCCCCCATAATGGGAGCTCTTGGGAGACCAGACGGTTTATGATCATCGCAGGATTATCAACCTATGTATATATAGTATAGTATTACTATATGATTGTCAAGTTTTGTAGGGTTTAAAGTGGAGTTGGCAAGTTAAAATAAAAATATATTAGCTTTTTTTACCCACTTCGAAACGTTTATAAGATTAAATTACCCGCCAATTTCTGGTGATATATATAGAAATGATCGTTTAACTAAAAAACAATTAGAGTGGGTACTTTCTTCTAACCCCATTATTTATAGATTTATGGGTTTTGAAAAAGGTTTAATTAAAGAGCACGATTAATTTTGTTGTGTTATATTCTGGTTCCAAACGTGTATATTTAACCAATAAAAATGCAAAATTTTATGTCCACTCAAAAAACCCGCGAAGAAAAATTTAAAAATCTTCTCAAATTAAAATCTGATGAAATCCCCACGCCCTGTTTTGTCGTGGACGAGGGGCTTATTGAAGAGAATCTTAAAATTTTAGATTCTGTTCAGAAAAGAACGGGGTGCAAGATTTTGCTTGCGTTAAAAGGTTTTGCTATGTTTAAAACTTTTCCGCTTATCAGCCGCTATCTTGGGGGTATTTGCGCCAGCGGGGTTAATGAGGCTAGACTTGGTTATGAAGAATTTGGCAAAGAGGTGCATACTTTTTCACCGGCTTTTACTGAAGATGAAATGAAAGAGTTGATAAAATATTCAGACCATATTGTTTTCAATTCTTTTTCTCAATGGAACAAATTCAAGCCGTTGATAAAAAACAGCAATAAAAATATTGAATGCGGAATTAGAATTAATCCTGAAAAATCTCCCAAGGGGGTTAAATATAAAATGTATGATCCTTGCTCGGAAAATTCCAGATTGGGAATAATTTTAAAAAATTTTAAAGATGGAAATTCGGACGGGATCAGCGGATTGCATTTTCATGTTTTGTGCGAGCAGAGCGCTGATGCTTTGGAAGAAGTGCTTATCGCTTTTGAAGAAAAATTTTCTCCGTATATAAAAAAAATGAAATGGGTGAATTTCGGGGGCGGGCATCTTATTACCGAAGACGGCTATGATGTTGATAAGCTGTGCAAACTGATTACTGATTTCAAAAACAGATATCCCAATATTGAAAAAATTTATTTGGAACCCGGGGAGGCGTCTGTTTTTAACGCGGGGATTTTGACCGCGACGGTTTTAGATATTATTCACAATAAACATGAGATAGCTGTCCTTGATATTTCGGCTGAAGTTTGTCTTTTGGATATGTTGTATACAAAAAGCGAACCCGAACCTTATCGCCCTCAAATAATTGGAGCGGAGCAGAATTTTGGGGGATTAACATACGACTATATTTTGGGCGGAATATCTTGCGCGGCAGGGGATGTTATCGGGCAGTATTCTTTTCCTGAACCTTTGAAAATAGGGGATAGGCTGATTTTCACCGATGCGGCGCATTATTCAATGGTAAAAACTACAACTTTTAACGGCATCAATCCGCCTGCTATTGCGATTTATAAACCTAAAACGGATAGTTTAAAGGTTGTGCGAAATTTCGGTTATGAGGATTATAAGAATAGGCTTTCATGATGAATTTTTAATTTTTAATTTCATCCGTCAGCCGACGGATTAAATAATTTTTTAATCTTTAATGTTTAAAATAAACTGCAATTAAATGAAAAAAATCCTTTACCTCACAAATCTGAACAACGGCTCAAGGGAAGAAGATGATTTTCTTGCTGGAAAATTAAAAAAATATTTTGATTTGATAATTTGCCATCCTTTGGAATGTGAACAACACTTCAACTCAGTGTCGGGAATTTTTAGCCGGAACATCTGGCCTGTCCATGAATATCTTGATGATTGGAAAAAAATTTTAGACAAGCTGAAAAAAATAAAAATTCCGGTTTACACTCCGATGAGTGGAAAAGGGGATACTCTTGGAAAAGATTATTTGGTTGATTTATATGAAAAAAAATTTCCGGTTATTCCTTCTATTGATAATATAAATAATTTAAAATTTTTACCTGACACTGATTTGTTTTGGATTAAACCCAAAGAAGGATGCGATGGTTACGGGGCAAAAAAAATGACAAAGCAAGAATTACTCGCAAGCCATTTGGAAAATTTTATCATTGAGCCATTTATCGATTTTATTTCGGAACCGTCATTTTATTTTATAGATAATAAATTTGCTTATGCGATTGAAATGTCAAATCGCATAGCAAGCGAGGAAGTTAAAATTTATCATCCGACGGAAACCGGTTTGATTTTCGCTCAAAAATTTGTTGATTGGAATAATTTGCCCTACGGCCTTCAAAGAATAGATGGGGTGAGAACAAAAAACGGGGAGCTGCTTTTAACCGAAGTTGAGGATTTGGCGCCTTATTTATATTTATTTGATATTGACGAAAAAAATCGAGAAAATATTGTAAATATGTTGATTGATTCTGTTTTGTCGGTTTTCTAATTGCGATTTTAAGCCGTCGCGACAATAGATGTTTTTTAGAAAAATTAAAAGTCCCTGTCATTCTGAGCGACTTTTACCGCACGCTTAAAAGGATAAAAAACTTGATAATTGCATAAAGTTGAAAGGCGAAACGAAGCAAGTGAAGAATCCCGTTGCGGTTGCAAAAAAGTCGTTCAGAATGACAGGGGCGGGAGTTGCAGGGTAGCTGCCAGCAATTGCTGGCAGCTACCCTGCAACCAAATGTTCGCCTCCTTTATATGACATTTTGAGGTCTTGATTATTTTGCGTTTCCGCCTTATAATAAGCGGGGTTTTAATCATTAAGGGGGGGTTGGCGTCTTTGGCGGCAACCCCATAATAAAGTATGGGAAAAATACTTATTATCGGCGCGGGAGGGGTGGGTGGAGTTGTTGTCCACAAATGCGCCCAAATGCCGGAGGTGTTTTTGGAAATATGTTTGGCCAGCCGAAACATAGAGAAGTGCGAAAAAATTAAACAGCAGGTTGAGGATATAGAAAATTACAAAAACATCACTACGGCGCAAGTGAACGCCGACGATGTCGCTGAAACCGTGAAGCTGATTAACAGCTTTAAACCTGATTTGGTGATTAATACGGCTTTGCCGTATCAGGATTTGAACATTATGGATGCTTGTCTGGAAACAGGAGTTAATTATTTGGACACCGCCAATTATGAGCCGATTGATGAGGCGAAATTCTGCTACAAATGGCAGTGGGATTATCAAGAAAAATTTAAAAATAAAAATATCATGGCGGTTTTGGGTTGCGGTTTTGATCCTGGCGTGACTAATATTTTTTGCGCTTATGCCCAAAAACATCTTTTTGATGAAATAAATTATATAGATATTTTGGATTGCAACGCCGGAGACCACGGGCGCGCGTTTGCCACGAATTTTAATCCTGAAATAAACATCAGGGAAGTTACGCAACGCGGAAAATACTGGGAAGAGGGAAAATGGATTGAAACGCCGTCAATTTTAGAACCGGACAGCATTCATACAAAATTTGATTATCCAAAAGCCGGTCAGAAAGAAAGCTATCTTATTTATCACGAAGAGATGGAGTCTTTGGCAAAGCATATCAAGGGATTAAAGAGAATAAGATTTTGGATGACTTTTTCGGAAAATTATATAACTCACCTGCGGGTTCTGCAAAATATCGGCATGACCAGAATTGATGAGATTGATTATGAAGGGAAAAAAATCGTTCCGCTGAAATTTTTGAAAGCGGTATTGCCTGAACCGGCTTCGCTGGGAGAAAATTATACCGGCAAAACCGTAATCGGTTGTTTATTCCAAGGCATAAAAGACGGCAAGCCAAGGAAAGAATATATTTTCAATGTCTGCGATCACGCCGAGTGCTACAAAGAAATTAAAGCGCAAGCTGTTTCTTACACAACCGGCGTGCCGGTTGCTATTGGCGCTATGCTTATTCTAAAAGGAATATGGAAGGGTGCGGGAGTATTTAATGTTGAAGAATTCAACCCCGATCCTTTCATGGAAGAGCTGGGCAAATATGGTTTACCATGGGTTCAAACAACCCCGCAAAACATAATTTAATTTTATGTTGGAGTAGGGGGGGCGGCGGGGGCCCGCCGCATCCCACCAAAACAAAATTTCAACCAAGAAAAAATTTTTAAAAAAAGGAGAGGGGGGT
>JBDRHN010000051.1:0-7561 GCA_043816765.1 bacterium
ATTCCTTCGTTTATTTCGGCGTGATTTTTTTCTATGTTTTCTTGTCTATTCATAATTTTATTTTATTAAATTAATTAATAACTAATGACTGGGTTATGCACAAATTATGTTCGACCTGAAATAAATTGCCAAAAAAATCTAAAAAATAATAAAGAAATTTCTGGCTATTTCACATAACGTTTGCGTGTATCTGAAGTTTTCATCCCGATTTTATAGGATAATTCTTTGAATATCAGATAACGCTTGATATTTTAAACTCCACCCAAATCCTCATCAAGCTAAGGGATGAAAATTTGGGCGGAGGAAAATTGGCACTCCTTAAGGATTTAATTAACGCCAATTTTCCGTAGCCAGATACACGCTGTTATGTGATGTAGCCAGAAATTTCTATTCCTTATTATTATTTTTTGGCAATTTATTTTGTAAATTTAAAGCTATCAAGAATCGGGTTTACAAGAGGAGCATTTTGATCGTTTTCTGTTCCTTGTATGTAGTAATCTACATCTGGACTTTCAGAACACAACGCGAATTTGATGCCACCAGCATCACCACCCTCTTGTCCATACCCTCTATAGCCCATGATAAAGCCCAATTCAACTTCTTTGGCGTCAACTACCTGTTGCGTGCAAGACTCCCAGCTCTCATGTCCTTTTTGATGATCAAAAATAAAAATTTCCAAATAATATTCACCAGCGGCAAGTCTAATACGATCATCCGTGGCACTGTAGTTTTGAAGTCTAATGTATTGGTAGTTTGAGTCATCTCTTGTTTCAACGGTACTGTTGGGTGGGTAGTTGAACTCAAATCCATATATTTCATTTCGATATTTTTTCCAATTCGTAAGTTCGTTGACTGGCTGTGTTTGTTTCTCGGTCGTTTCAGGGATAGTGACAATGGGCTGTGTTGATTCTTGAAGAGCTGTAATTTGATTCTGAAGATCTGTAATTTTCTGTTGTAATGATTGTTCAGTTGCTTGCGAACTTGATTTTTGCCATGCGTAAATTCCGCCGCCAACAATGATGGCGGTAAGTGCCACGGCGATGATTGTTATCCAAATGTGTTTTGAGTTTTGGATGGGCTCATTTGGTTGAGAAAAGTTTTGTTCATTCATAAGTGTTTAGGTTAAAATTATTTACTTTGTTGGTATTGTATTAAGTTATATCGACCGTTGAAATAAATTGCCAAAAAAATCTTAAAAATAATAAAGAAATTTCTGGCTATTTCATATAACGTATCGCTATATCCGAAGTTCGTTTGACTGAAAGGAAAACGAATTTGCGCGGAGGCTTCCGTGAAGCCGTAGCCGGATATAGCGTGTTATCGGATGTAATTAAAAGTTTTTGTTTTGCCGAAGGCAAAACATTATTTGGGGCTATTTTTTATTTTATTTTTTTATAATTTACCAAAATCATTATTTGATATTCCCAGTCCCAGATTTCTCATTACCTGAAAAGCATCAGCCGGTCGACCAAGGAAATATCTTTTATCGTCTGCTGGATTTATGTACCAAGCCTCACCATTTCTTTCAACTTGTAAAAATATTTTTCCTTTTTGTGCGCTGGAAAAATTATTATCCAAGTTTAACTTGCCGGAGCCATTGGGATTATAATTTCCGGATAGTTCGGTTTTGTCATTATGGCCATCGCCGTCTGAATCAGGATTGTTTTTATTTGTACCGATTGCGTCTTCAAACAAATTAGGAAGACCGTCGCCGTCCGAATCATGTCCTGTCAAATTATTCAAGCCCACAGGAATTTTTGCCAAATTAGCATTAGTGATTCCGACCCCCTGCTCTCGCATTATTGCAAAAGCATCATCAGGGCGGCCAAGATAATACATTTTTTTGCTCGTCGGGTGAATATAGAATGCTTCTCCGTTAGCCTCAACTTTAAGTATAATTTTTCCTTTTAAGCTATTATACATAGATATATTTTTAACATTCGTTTCTTGCGAGGCGCTCGTATTAGAACTGGATTGCGAAGATCCTAAGGTCAGGGAAGATAGTATGCCGTTGAACTTATTTAAGATGTCACTATATCCTTTTGCATCATCTTTAAAATAATTTAAAGAAATAACAATGTATTTATCGCCGGTTTTTATAAAATAACCTCTATTCTGGGATAAAATTTTGCCGGTGCTTATTGATTTGCCAACGGTGTCTACCATTATTACACCGGTCAAGTTATTGCTTAATTTGTAATTTGCGTCTTTCTTTAAAATTTCGGTTTTAATATCATAGATATTTCCCAAACTGTTAATTTCCTTGACCTTTTGTTCAATATAGCTTAAATATTTATCATTGTTTAATTTTTTTGTATTATCGTCTGTTTTTTTTATTTCAATATCAACAAAAGCGGATTTATTCGTTTTGTCAGTTATAAAAAGAGGGTGTTCCTTCGAATTTTTGGAAAGCAAAGACCAATTTTTGCTTAGTTTAATATTGAATTTCGGGTTGTCATGCGTGTATTCAGTTTTTTCAGAGTATTGTCTGGAGCTGATCAAGGACAACGAATTTATTATATTGTCTATTGTGGTTTTATCTTTATCGTTTTGTCCGTAATCATAAGATATTTTTAATAGATAATTATTAGTAGGAATATAATAATAATTTTGTTGCTCGCCAGCGGCTGAAATTATTACTTTTTTTGCGTTATTTCCGTTTATTTTAATATCTTCGTTTTTAACTATTGAAGCCACGGAGATTAAAAATGATAAATCTCTTTTAATGCTTGCTTCCACTATGCCCGTATCAACGTTATATGGAAACTTAATAGCGGATATTGAAATTAGGCCGCCTTCATCATCGTTTTTCTTATCAATTATCAGTCCGGTTTCATCTTCATTGGTGAAATCCCAGTCGGACGGTTTGGTTATTTTATAAGCCGGCGTGCTGTTAATAAATTCATTGCTGTTTTTTATATTAAGTATTTTTTTTGCCAATTCTGTTGTTTTAGCATTTAAAGGATTAGATCGAGGGGTTTTCCCAATATTTGAATTAACCCAGCTGTTTAACGAAGTTACATTAATGATATAACCCAGGCTACCGAGCGTGTCCGAGTGGGCGCTGCTGGTTATGCCGATAATTCCGGCACTTGAATCAATCGCGGCTCCGCCGGAACTGCCATAAGAAATAATCGCGTCAGTTTTCAGCCAATTTTTATTATACTTGTTTTCCTTGCCGCTGATCACTCCCTTGGTAATGGTTATCGTATCGCCGCCGATTGAAGGATAACCAAGCGCGGTTACTTCATTATTTACCGAAGTGGAATCAGAGGCATTTAAATTTAAAAACGAGAAAGTATTTTTATTGCTGTAGCCTGCTATGTTTTCTATTTTTAATAAAGCGACATCAAGATCTTTATTGCTGGCGATTAATTTTCCAGTGTATTTGCATTCAGGTTCTTTATTTATTTCTTCCGTTAAACAAATAATGTAGGATGATTCTCTTTCTGTGTTATCAAAATCATCTTCCAATATGACCACGTGCTGATTAGTTAAAACGATGCCGCTTGAATTTATTATGACTCCCGATCCGCTTGAAAAGAGAGCAAGCTCATTATCCTCATTCAAGGCGTAAGATTTTATTTTCACAATGGCTTTGTGGGCATCAGCTTTAGGAAGATCGCTTACGCTTGTAACAATATTTGCATTGCTTGTTGTATTGCTTGTGTTGCTAGTTTCTTGGTTTTCTGTAAATCCTAATTTTTTCTTTGCTTCCGCGCAACCTTGGTTATTGCATGAATCCAAGACATTAGAATTATAACGAAGAGAGCCATATAATTTTGGCCTGGTATCGCTATACAAATCGCTTGTACTTGGTTCGCAAATTTGGACAAAATCAATAGCGGCTTTTTCCAGAGTGCCGTTGTTCATAGCATATTCGTGGACATAGAAAGCTCCCAAAATTTCATTACATCCTCGTCCGTCACCGCTGATGTCAATTCCATTGTAAGAACCGCGAAAAGGAAATCTTTTGGCGGGGACATATAGCCCCGGAGATATTGTTTTGCCAGCTTCGCTGGCAAACTCAAAAGTCATGTTTGATACATTGAAATCTTCCACGTTAAAAGTAACCGAATTTTCATCAGCTCCTGTTACCGTGATTTTAGAATTATTGGCACTAGAGAAATCCCATGATTCATTTTGTCCTATATAGTCGCCTGAACCGCTTTCGGTAATAATTCTGAAAGTTGATTGACCTTCTGCCTTCGCATAAGATAATAATGAAAGAGAGAGCAAAAAAACTAAAACTAAGATTTTTTTCATAAATTTTTTGTAGGTTGTTGATAAGTTATCAACAATAATCCCTTTAAATAAATAAAAATAAAATAAAAAATAGCCCCAAATAATTATCCGCGAAGCGGATAAAAAACTTTTAATTATTTCCGATAACGTTAGGCATATACGAAGTTTTTCTGAAGCGGAGCGGAAGAAAAATTTGGGTGGAGGCTCTCGGAAGAGCCGTAACCGGATACTCGTTGTTATATGAAGTTTGCTTTTTCTTTTATTCCGCGATTAGCGGAATAGTATTTCCGTAATAAAAAAATGAATTTTCGTTTTGGTTTCAGGCCAGAGGGGTTAGGGGTGAATGGCCTGAAACCAAAACTCCTTTATGGAATTAAAGCCTGTTTTTATAAATATCAACTTTTGCCAATAAAAAGTCTTTTAATTTTTCAGCACCTGTGTTTGATAAACCAGGAACTCGCAAGCCCGCCCTCTTTTTCTTGTTTCCGCTTTCAGCCGCAGTTTCAATCGTTACGGAAAATAAACCGAATAATCGTTCTATTATTCCTTGGGTAACATTTACATTTTGAATTCTGTCGTAATAAACGTAAGAGCTTGACAAGGCGATTACTTGAGATTTGATAATGCCTGAATTATCGGAAAACTGAAAATGAAAATTTTTAAACCATATTTTTTGATATATATAACTACCGATGAAAGCTAAAACAATAACTCCTAAAAAAATAATGGCAACCGTTCCGCCGGATATGTTGATATCTTCCTCGCCAAATATCCCACCAAAAATCCAAAAAACGATAAATACAGAAAACAGTGTAGTTGTTATAGTGTTTTTAATAATAATTCTTTTTAATACCGGCACAATATTACGATCAATTACTTCTCCGGTGGCCGTTGCTTTGCTTGTGTCTGAATTATTATTTAATCCCGAAGTGTTTTGATTAACTTGTTTATTTCCTCCGTATAATTTGCTATTGAGAAATTCAACCAGTTTTTCCGCATTTTCTTTATTCAGACCGTCCACATGAGAATATATGCCTGAAGTTTCACCCGCGGTTTCATAGTGGACATCAAACAATCCAAAAATTCTGTCCATTATGTCTTGATCAATGTAAATGTTTTGTATTCGTTCATAACGAACATGCCCCGTTGATCGGCTAATCACCCCTTTTCTTATTTGCGCGCCATCATCTTTAAAATCATAAAAATATAATTTATAGTAATAAACCTGGTAAATATAGACGCAGATGATTGAAATAATTGGCAAAGCAATACCAATCGTTGTTAACCACCATAATTTTAATTCTGGTAATAGAAAACCGAAAACAACCATAATACCGCCGAGAATTAGAAACAAGAGAAAAACAGGAAATTTTTCTAATGTTTTTTTAATGATTTTCTTCCGGTCAAGCGGAAGATTTGTTGAGTCTAGCATAGTTTTGTTTAATTAATTGTTAATAAATTATACCTTATTCCCCCCTTATAAATAAAAGAAATTCATTTTTTTATTACGGAAATGCGTCCGCCGTTAGGCGAAAAGAAAAAGTAAATTTCACATAACGTATCCGAATATGAGAAGTTTTTGCCCGCTTCTTTATCATACTTCAAAAAATAGAAAAGGGCAAAAATTTGGGTAAAAAATAAAATTCAAGTCCAAAATGTATAAAAACGAATTTTATTTTTTCCTCATATTCGGTGTTGTGCGATGTTGAACGGTGGCTCCGTGGATTACCTGATAACTATTTTATTTCCAAATTCCTTAAAATACTTCATCAGCTCAGGCTCAATAAATTTATTCAAATAGGAGATATTTTCATATAAATAGTTTTCAGCATATTTTGACTTTCCCAGCCGACATTTATAGGCAAGTTTTACCAAGTCAGAATAAACGCCCAGATTTATTTCCTTTGAAAATGAAAATATTTCATCATAAGTTAAGGCAAATTTTCTTTTCTTTAAGGCCACCAGACTTCTTGTTGCGAACAGACATGATTTATAGAATTCCAGAGATGTTGTTTTGGGGTCTTTATTACGGTGCGAGATAATAGAAGCTAGGGCATATCCGATATTGAATCGCAAATCCTGCATGAGATCTACAATAGTAAGGGCAGGCGGTTTCATTCGCTCAATGACTTTTTCACCATAAAGCGTTTTGCCAGCAGTAACCAACTCTCGGAGGTAGACAGATTTTTGAAAAGGAGTGTCGATTATTCCATTTTTGAAATCTTCCAATCTGAATGGGTATATATTAACGTTTGGAATATTAATACTCTTTTTGATATCGGCACGGCTAACATAGCGACTTTCGGGAATCAGCACGCCAATTTCAAAGTCGCTCCTTTTCAAAAAATCTGTCCGAGCCCGCGATCCATAAAGAAAGACCGAAGCAGGATTGCAAAGTTTTATTATCTTCCCCAAAACAACATCGATTTTTTTCATAGGCCGAAATGAAAATTTGTCTTAACTTATAAATTTATTGAGCCCTTAATTGCGTAAAGCCACCGTTCAATTTCGCACAACATCAGGGATAAAAGAAGTTTTCGGAGCAAAGCGGAGAAAATTTGGGAAAATTGCGAGCTGAGCAATTTTCCTTTTATCCCTTGTTATACGAGGGTGAACGGAACGAAGTGGAGTGAAAGCGCAGCGTCCCCTTGAGTAAATTTTGGCGCGCGTTCTACACATTAGTATTAGCATTATTCTTAACTTTTCTATAATGCCATGCAAACCAAATTCCTCCGATTAAAGTTACCAGTGAAAGAATAATAAACAAAGGTTCTTTTACTGATTGTATTCCGTTTCCTACATAAGCTAAAGCTAAACTCCCACTTACATGCCCAATCGCCATTAAGGGTAAAAATACTTTTGGCTTCATCGCTGAAAGTCCTGCAAGATAGGATAGTTCATCATCAGGGAACACTGGCAAGAAATATGCAAGGAACAGCAAGATTTTTCCTTTGTCAAAATAATAATCATATTTTTTTATAGTTTCAGGTTTAACAACATGTTTGATTATTTTCCTTCCAAAAAATCTTGCTAAGTAAAATGCGATTGCTGTTCCGATTACTCTTCCAATCCAATTATAGATGAATCCTTGCCATGTTCCAAAGATGAATCCGCCTGCGATTGAAACAGCGTAATGACTAAATGGCGTGATAACCACTTGCAGGACTTGAATCATAATAAAGACAAGAGGCGAGAATACTCCAAATTGATTTACAAAATCTCTTATCGCTTCTTGGCTTCCAAAAAATGATGAAGGAAAAATATATCCAAGAACCAGTAAGGCGATTGGAATAATTGTCAATAAATACCAGAGGAG
>JBDRHN010000052.1:0-14142 GCA_043816765.1 bacterium
TCCAAAAAATTTTTTCTGTGGAATTAAATAAACCAATTAAAACAGAATAATATCGCGTTAAAAATAACCTGCGGCGGCAAGATTAAAAATTTATTTGGAATCCAGGAGGAATTGCAAGAACTCCTGGATTCCAGCTTCGCCTCTGTAAAGGCATCTGTCTAATTTGCAGGTTCGTTTAAGCCATGATATCTTAGCTTCTCCGCCAGCTCGCCAACATTGCAATTGTTTAAATTTGGGTGTTGATTGAAATAGAGAAGAATAAAAAATAAACAATTCCATTTTCTTGCTTTTTCTCATTGTCCGTGATAGTATAATTTTACACTTAATATAAGTATTATGGCTATTAATTACAATATTACTAAGCAAAAAACAAAAGAAGCAATGATAAAAATACCGTTGTCTGCTTTTCGTTATCTTTCAACATATCCCCATGAAAAGAAAATCATTGTTGAGATTTCTACTGATGATATTGCGCGAGTCAACACAGCAGAAACACTTGATGAAATTATCAATGAAGCAAGGTTTGATTATGCTATCGGCGATTATACCACGCACAAAACAGCGAAAAGTTTAATCGCCGCCTTGCGCGCGTAATATGATGAATATTAATCTCTCGCCGCGCTTTACACGCGCGTACAAAAAACTTCCCCCTCAAATTCAAGAGGATTTTGATAAACAGATAAAAATATTTATAAATGACCCAAATCACCCAACGCTCAAAACGCATATCCTAAAAGGACGTTTTCAAGAGTGTCTAGCGTTTCGGCTTCGGGATGGTTATCGGGTCATTTTTGAATTCTCCGCGTTTGGCGACATTAACCTTCTTGATGTCGGACCGCACGATATTTATAAAAGACGATAAGTATATATAATAGCAATATTTTATTTAATGATTTAATTTTGAAACTCAATATTAAAAAATATTTTTTAATTAGTAAAATAGGTTAGTTTAATCATTAAGGGATTCCTCCGCTCCGCAAAAATTGTAATAATAAATTTTATGTCTGCGACAAAAATTTATTATTACAATTTTTGCTCCGGTCGGAATGACATTTAAACCAAATGAAAATCCTATTTACAGGCGGGGGGACAGGAGGATCCGTTACGCCGCTGATAGCAATATATCAAGAGTTAAACGTAAGAGAGACAAAACATCCCTTTGAGTTTTTTTGGATTGGCGGAAAAGAGGGGATAGAAAAAGAGATAGTCGCAAAGTATGATATTAAATATTACCCGATCAGCTCAGGCAAACTCCGCAGATATTTTTCTTTCCAGAATTTTATTGACATATTTAGAATCATAAAAGGTTTTTGCCAATCAATAAAAATTATTCAAAAAACCAGACCTGATATTATCATTACCGCCGGAAGCTATATAAGCGTCCCCGTTGTTTGGGCGGGAAATTTTTTAAAGATTCCGGTTTTAGTTCATCAGCAAGATATTCAAGTCGGACTTGCGAACAAATTGATGTCAAAGCGCGCGAAAAAAATAACCGTAAGTTTAGAAGATTCTTTAAAAAATTTCCCAAAAGAAAAAACCGTTTTCACGGGAAATCCTGTCAGAAAAGAAACGTTAGAATTTTACAGCTCCGCGGGAGTCTCTCAGCAGAGGACTCCCGCGCGTTTGCAAGCAACAGGGGGCATCTCGTTCCCTCATCGGAGTCTCTTGCGAGGAGACTCCGATGGAGCATTGGAAGAAACGTTAGAACAGCAAAGTAGAAATTATATAAAAAATAAATACCAATTAGACGACCTGCCAGCCGTTCTATTTATCGGCGGCGGCACCGGCGCTGAACAGATAAACAAAGCTGTTGCAAAACATTTAGAAAAAATTTTAGAAGCGGCAAATGTTTTTCACATCACGGGAAAAAATAAAAAAATAAAAACAGCAAATGATATAAAAAATATTCAGAGATACCATCAGTTTGATTTTGTCGGTGATGACATATTTGCAATTATAAATTATTCCGACCTCGTAATTTCAAGAGCCGGCATGAGCACGTTAAGCGAGCTTTCCGTTTTGGGAAAACCAGTTATTATCATCCCAATTCCGAACACCCACCAAGAAAAAAATGCTCATATTTTTTATAAAAATAATGCCGCCATAATTTACGAACAGAAATATTTAGACGACGACAGTTTCCCTGAGTTAATTTCCGAACTGTTGACAAGCAAGCCAAAATTAAATAACCTAAGTTTAAATATACGGAAAATAATGCCAAATGACGGGGCGAAAAGGGTGAGTGAAATTATAATAAAGGAGTTGGACACCCCTTAGGGTGTCCAACTCCTGTACTATATGGATTTATCAAAAGTAGAAAAAATACATTTTATCGGCGTAGGCGGAATATATGTTTCGGCCTTGGCTTTGTTAATGCGTAGTTTTGGAAAAGAGGTGAGCGGGTGTGACGCAAAATATTCAGAAATGCTTTCAAAATTGGAAAAAGAGAAAATTGATATTTATAGGTCTCATGATATTTCACATATTGAATCTTTGGATGATGGACCGGACTTGGTCGTTTACAGTTCAGCAGTGTCACTTAATCATCTGGAACTCCTAAAAGCAAAAGAATTACAAATCAAAACAATGACTGCCTATGAATTATTAGGAGAGGTAAGCAAAGATTTATTTACAATTACAGTTTCGGGAACAAAAGGAAAAACAACAACAACAGCGTTAATAGGGTTAATATTAGCCGAAGCAAATTTAGAACCAACCGTTATTGTCGGGGGGAATGTTAAAAATTTTTTGCATGGCAATTTGAGGGTAGGCAGTTCAAATTATTTAGTAGCAGAGGCCTGCGAATTTAACGCGCAGATGCTCAGCCTGCACCCAAATATTACTATTCTAACAAACATTGAAGAAGACCACCTTGATTATTACAGGGATTTAGATCATATCATTGAAACTTTTAAAGAGTATGTATCAAAATTGCCTCAAGACGGATACTTGGTTATAAACGGCGACGAAATTAACTGCCACAAACTTGGATGTTCAAGCGGGGGAGCGATAATTACTTATGGAATTGAAAATCCTTCAGATGTAATGGCAAAAAATATAAAAACAGAAGCTGGAAAGCAATCTTTTGAACTTTTTATTGATGGGAGAAAAATTGACGATATTACTTTGCAGATTCCCGGCAGGTTTAATATTTACAACGCGCTGGGAGCCATAGCCGCGGCTGTGCAAATGGAAGTAAATTTCAAAACAATCAAAAAGACGTTGGAAGAATTTAAAGGCGTTGAACGGCGTTTTGAAAAAGTCGGAGAGCGCAAGGGCGTGATTATTATTTCTGATTACGCGCATACCCCAACCTCTGTAAAACAGGTCATTAAAGCCGCAAAACAATTTTATCCGGGCAAACGAATTGTCGCTGTTTTTCAGCCGCATCTTCACAGCCGAACAAAAAAGTTGTTCAATGATTTTGTAAAAGCGTTTGAATCCAGTGATTTAACTATTATATCGGACATATATTTTGTTGAAGGGAGAGTTAAAAAAGAAGATGAAGATGTAACCAGCGAGCAACTCGTTGACGCGATTGGCGGCGAAACGTTATATGGCGGCGATTTAAAAAAGACCAAAGAGCTGATTTTGGAAAATATTAAAAAAAACGATGTTGCGATGTTAATCGGCGCGGGGGATATTTATAAGCTGGGAGGTGAATTACCCCTGTCATTCTGAACGACTTAAGTCACGAGCTTGAAAAGATAGAAAAACTTAATAATTGCATAAAATTAAAAGTTTAAACGAGGCAAGTGAAGAATCCCATGATTATCGCAATGCCTTCGGGATTTTTCACTTCTTTACTGCTCAGCGGGAGTTTCTCCACAAAGAACTTTCGCATCGTTTAAAGCAAATAAAATAAGGTTATTTCACTCCCGCGCCGCAGTCCCCTGCGGGAGACTGCGGCGGAGCGTTAGTGTTAAAACGAAATTAAGAAAGCGAAGAATCCCGTCTTATGTGCAAACACAACGAGATCCTTCGCTTGGTTCGTATATTTAATAAACTTGGTTAAATAGCAATATTTTATTCATTTATAAATTTTAATATTATAAATCGTTCAGGATGACAGCAAAAATCAACATCCAAAAAAACACCAAACTTGTCCAACATACCACTTTTAGAATCGGCGGACCGGCTGATTTTTTTGTTGAGGTAAAAAATTCGGACGAATTAGTTGAGTCGGTTTCTTGGGCGAAAGAAAAAAAGATAAAATATTTTATCTTGGGCGGCGGGAGTAATGTATTATTTTCCGACGATGGATACAAAGGGCTTGTGATTAAAATCGCGAGCAAAAAAATTGAGCTGGTTAAAAATAATTTAATCATCGCCGACGCCGGAGCGAACTTAAGCCAGCTGGTAAAATTTTCAATAAAAAATAATTTAAACGGACTTGAGTGGGCAAGCGGAATTTATGGAACGTTCGGCGGAGCGATTTTTGGAAACGTCGGAGCAAACGGCAGTTGCATAGCCGACGTTGTTGAAGAAGTTGAAATTTTTGACGGGAAAAAAATACAAATTTTTAAAAATAAAGAGTTAAATTTTAAATACCGTTCAAGCGGGATTAAAAATGGGAGTGTTATAATATCGGCAAAATTAAAACTTAAGAAAGGGGATAAACAAGAAAGCGAAAAGTTGGTCAAAAAATATTTAAAAGAACGAAGCGAAAAACAGCCGAAAGGATTTTGCGCTGGTTCAATTTTTAAAAATCCGAAAAACAGTTCAGCCGGTTTGCTGATTGAAAAGTGCGGTTTGAAAGGATTAAAAATCGGCGACGCGCAGATTTCAGAACAGCATGCTAACTTTATAGTTAATCTAGACGGGGCAAAAGCTGGCGATGTTTTGGGTTTGATTGAAAGAATTAAAAAAGAGGTTGAGAAAAAGTTTGGAGTGAAATTAAAAGAAGAATTAAAAATTATTAAATAATATTGATCAATTTTTCAAAGATCGTTTTTGACTTATCATAAACATCTCTGTGTAAACTATTCCCCTTTGCGTCCATAGTAACTATTGCGGGAAAATTTTTTATTTCAATTTCCCAAATCGCTTCAGCCATTCCGAATTCCAGTTTGTCTGCTTTTTTTATTTTCATTTTTTGCGCGTAAAGACAAGCGGCTCCGCCGACGGTAGAAAAATAAACGGCTTTTCCTCTCATCGCTTCAAGAGAGAGGCCGTCCATTCCGCCTTTTCCAATGAAAGCCGGAGTATTATATTTTTCAATCATAGACTCAGTATACTGGCTCACCCTATCGCTTGTCGTCGGACCGGCTGAAATCACTTCGTTGTTTTGAACTATCGGACCACAGTGATATATTATAGAATTTTTAATCCGGTTATAATCATTTTCCAAAAAAAATTTATACGCGCGATCGCGAGCGGTAAAAATCGTGCCCGAAAGCAAAACCTCGTCGCCGATGTTTAGGTTTAATATGTCTTCTTTGGTGAGAGGAGTTTGTAGTTTTATGACCATAGAATCGTATTTTGTATTTAGTATCTTGTATCTAGTATTTTAAACTTTAAAAATTATTTTTGATAAAATACCAAATACTAAATACAAGATACTATAACTAATTCCCTGCCTTCTAAGGCACCAACAGCTCATTGAAACCGCCACAAAAAACGAGGCCGGCACTCTGATTCCGCTGAACGCTTTTACGGTCAGCGCGGTTGTGGTTCCGCCCATTCCCATAGGACCGATACCGAGCTGGTTTATTTGTTCTAAAATTTCATCTTCGAGTTTTGCGAGCTGTGGAATGGAATTAATATCATCGAGTTTTCTTAATAGTTGTTTTTTGGAACGATGCGCTACTTCTTCTATACTGCTTCCCATTGCAACGCCGACAATATATGGCGGGCATCCGGTTCCTTGCGCTTTGAACACTGCGTCAATGACGCACTTTTGGACACCGTCCAAATCTCTGTGCGCATTCAGGTCTTTGCGCGGAAGCTGATACACGGCTGAAACGTTTTCCGAGCCTCCGCCTTTCATTATTAAATCAATTTTTAATTTATCATCATTATCTATCTCTTTAAAATGCAAAACAGGAACATTCCCCAAATTCTCGCCCGTAAGACTGTTAACCGAGTTTGGACGCAATGGAATTATTTTTGTGGCTTCGTTTGTTGCTTCTTTTATTATTGTTTTCAAATTTTGCCGTGAATATTCTTTTGGATATTTAATATAAAAAATCCCCATTCCCGTGTCTTGGCAAAGCGGTTTTTGCTTTTCGTTTGCCAGCTTTATGTTTTCCAAAACTTTACCCAAAATCTCTTTGCTTGTCTTGCTCTCTTCTTTGTTGTATGCTTGCTCCAGCGCAAAAACAACATCGGAAGGAAGTTGCGTTGCTGTTTTTTTGTATAAATTGATTATTTCGGTTTTTAGATCCATAGGGTTGGTAAAAAGTATAGCGTATTTTTGAAAAATTTTCTACCGAAAATAAACTCAATTTCCAACTGGAAACTGAGTTTATTTTCCGCAAATAAATCTAAAATTAACTCATCACATCTGCTCCGCTTTTCTTTCCTCTTCCGACCCGCCCTGCTTCACCTTGCCGCCAGACGCGTTTTCAACAATGGTGGTCGCCAAACTCTGCGCTCTCTGATTTGCTTCATATAATGATTTTTTCAGGGACATTATTTCCGCGTTTTGATTTTTAATAATTTCCTGCGAATTATTAATTCTTACTTCAAACATATTTTTCTCTGAATTCCACCTGCTTTCCGCAATCTGTTTTTGGACATCAAAATCTTTTTGCAAACTCATTTCTTTCTCTTTTTTCGCATTCTCAATAGCCGTTTCTATTTTTTTAGGAAATTCATCAATTTGCGCTTTCATATTTTCAATCTGCTCTGTTCTGCTGTTCAGTCCTTCTTCTTCTCTTTCATTAAGTTCAGACTCTTTTTTATTCATCGCATCCTGCCATTCGGATTTTTTTCTGTTTTGTTCTATATTATAAGCATCTTCTTCTTTTTGACGTTCAATTTTTAAATTATATTTATACTCCTCTTTTTCCCGTTCCCATGCTTTTTTTTGTTGTTCCATTTCATCTGTTATTGATGTTTCTTCTTGAATTTTTCGTTTTTCTAATTCTTTCTGTTTTGTTTCATAGTCGGCAATCAATGTCTGCAAAGTGTCGTTTGCCAATTTAATGTTATGCGTTTCTTCCAGCCGTTTTGTTTCTATTTCTATCGCGCTGCGAAGCTCTTTTAATTTTCCGCTCTCTTGAACAAGATTATCTTTTAACCCATTAAACGTTTCCTGAATTTTTTTATGCAAAGAAGAAATATCATCTTCTAAATTTTGAGGCAATAAATTTTCGGTTTTTTGCAAAATTTTTTCCTCCTCTTTTTTGATTTCAGCCTGTTGCGGAAGCGGTAACTGATTTTTTTGCGACATTTCAACTTTTTCTTTCATTTCCTGATAGGCGTTGAATAAATCGGTCTTTGTGCTTCTTTGCGTTATTGGTTGTTTTTGAGCCATAAATTTTTAAAAACAAAACAAGCATTGTCTTTTGAATTATTTATTTAATCTAGTTTTATCATACTTTAAATATTGTTTTTGTCAAATATTGCGAGCTGGAAAAACTGGGCTTACCCGCAATCCTTGTGAAACTTACCGTATTTGGTATAATACAATCAATTAATGCACTTCCAATATTGTTAGTGCATTAAGGTTCCCAGCGTCCCAACGGACAGCTGAGAACCAGATAGTAATAAAACGTTTGATTTTTGAAATTTGATTATTTTTTGGTTATTGTATCTTGTATCCTTGTATTTTTTTATAAAATTATGTTTAAGATCTTCGAAAAACTAAACTCCTTTCCTCTTTCTTGGATAAAAAACCTAACCGCAAAACATCCTGACGCAGAAATTTATCTCGTCGGGGGGGCGGTGAGGGATTTTTTGATTGGACGGGAGACGAAGGATCTTGATTTTGTCGTGCGAGGGGTTGAAGCTAAAAAGTTGGAAAAATTTTTGAGCGAGAATGGCGAAGTTGATTTTGTGGGGAAAAGTTTTGGGGTTTATAAGTTTAGGCCGAATTTAATTCCCGCGCCGCAGTCCTCTGCGGAGAGACTGCGGCGGAGCGATGGAAAACCCTCCCCCAACCCCTCCGCGGGAGGGGGGAACGATGAACCCTCCCCCAATCCCATCCGCGGGAGGGGGCTTAAATCCCCCCAGCCTCCCTTTGCGAAAGGGGGGAATATTGAAGAAACTCCCCTTGTTGAATTTGACATCGCTCTCCCCCGCACCGAACATTCTTTTAATGTTGGAGTGTACAAGGATTTTGATATAAAATCTGATCACAAGTTGGAGATTGAAAAAGATTTGGAGAGGCGGGATTTTACGATTAACGCGATTGCTTTAAAATTGAAAATTAAAAATTCCAAACTGGATTGCGATATTGTTGATCCTTTTGGCGGACAGAAAGATTTGGAAAATAAAATAATACGCACTGTTGGAAACGCCGAGGAAAGGTTTAATGAGGACGCGACACGAATGGCGCGCGCGATTCGTTTGGCGTGCCAGTTGGATTTTGAGCTTGATGATGATGTTGCCGCAACGATTAAGAAAAAAAATAATTTGATAAAAAAAATAGCGACTGAGCGGATAGGCGAAGAGCTGAACAAAATTATAATGACAAAAAAAGCCGAGGACGGATTTCGCCTTATGCAAGAGCTGGGGATTTTGAATATTATTATGCCGGAACTTTGCGATTGCATCGGCGTGGAGCAGAGCAGAAATCATGTCTATACTGTTTATGAACATTCTTTGCGCGCGCTGGGGTTTGCGGCTAAAGCGAATTATCCGATTGAAGTGAGATGGGCGGCTCTGCTTCATGACACAGGAAAACCGCAAACAAGAAGAAATCAAAATAATATTTTTACTTTTTTTAATCATGAAAAAATAAGCGCGGGAATTGCAAAAAAAATTCTCCGCCGTTTTCGCTACAACGAAAAACTGATTCAAAAAATTTCCCACCTGATTTATCATCATATGTTTTATTACAATATCGGCGAAATCACAGACTCGGCTGTTCGTCGTTTCGTTCGCAAAGCATGTCCTGAAAATGTGGAAAATTTGATAAACTTGCGGATTGCGGATCGTCTTGGGATGGGAAGACCAAAGGCTAAGCCTTTTAAACTGATAGAACTTGAGCGCAGAATTAAAGAGGTTTCCCTTGATCCTATTTCTGTGAAGATGTTGAAAATAAATGGGGATGATATTATGAAAGAGTTAAAAATGAAACCGGGACATAAAATCGGATTTATTTTGAACGCGCTTTTGAATGAAGTTTTGGAGGATCCGGCGAAAAATGACCGTGAATATTTGTTGGGTAAAATAAAAGAGTTGAATAAATTAAATGATGAAGATTTAAAAAAACTTGCTCCTGATTTGGAGGAGTATGAAGAAAAGCGGAGGGAGAAATTGATTGGCAAGCAGTTTGTGTTTAAGGGGAAGAGGTTGGAGCGGCGGGTGCGGAGGTTGGGGAGATAAATTCACATCTTTATGAGTATAAAAATTGATATTGCAATAACTGATACTAATATAAAATTTGTATGGAATATTGGCAAATTTTAAGAAAAAAAATGGGCAACCAGCAACTTATTATTCCATCTGTTGCTGGAGCGGTTTTTTATGAAAAAAAAATTTTACTTGCGCGTACGACAGAAGATGATAAATGGCATATCCCTGGAGGTATGCAAAATTTAAATGAATCTATTACTGATACCATAGAAAGAGAATTATTGGAAGAATTTAATTTAAAATTAAAAGCAAATATTCTTATTTCAATAATTTCATCGCCAAGTTGGATACAGACATTATCAAATGGAAACATAGTGCAAACATTAACTTTTTTATTTAAAATGAAAGGTCAAATCGATCTTAACGATATTAAATTACAAAAATCAGAAATTTTGGAATATAATTTTTTTAAATTAGATAAAATTCCCGCAAATACTAAAAAATGTTGCAAACAAAAATGTAAGGATTTAATTGAATATAATGGCAAAGTAATATTTCATTAAAAAAGCCGTTGAAGATAGAATATGTCTAGTCTACCGCAACGGCTTTGTTGACTAATAAAATTTTTCGCAACCAATGATTTTTAGTCAAAATCATTTTTAAAACAACGGGTTGGTTTTTATTTTTTATATCTTTTTTAAATCCTGCTTCAATAAAACCGCATTTTTTGTATAATTTAATTGCTCGCAAATTTTCCGGTCTTACTTCTATATACGCTTTTTTATAACCTAGTTTGTCAAATGCAATTTTTAATAATCGCTCAATAGCTGCTTGCCCTATTCCTGCTCCCCAATATTTTTTTTCTCCAATAATAATTGAAATCTCAAATATATTTTTATTTTTTCTAATTAAAGAAATATTGCCGATTATTTTACTGCCGCATAAAATTGCATAATGGCGATCATTTTGGGCATTGAGCATTTTAATATAATAACCTCTTAAAACATCTTCCGATTTTTCATATTCGCCGCTTGTAAGTTCTATCAATGTTTCATCTTTCCACCATTTCAAAAAATATGGCAAATCAGTTCGGCGAATTTTTCTGATTTTAATATTTTGTATCTTCATATAAAAATTATAGCACAAAAATAAAATCATTAGTATGAATTAAAAAAATAAAATAGCGGGAAAAATTACTTTTTCCCGCTGTTCAAATAACATAATTAAGGTCAGAAAATCTAAAGATACTTTTTCCCAAAAGTTTCTGAATCTAACTTAGTAAAAAAGGTATCCATTTCGGAAACTCTTTCGTCAGCTAGATTTTTTGCCGTTTGAGTAATAATCTTAGCAGGAAGTTCGTTTTTAAACTTCCATAAAAGATCGTATGCTTCAGTCATATTTTTGGCCCAGTCATCAATGCCGATGATGCTGTAAACTCTTGCGATGCCTATCATTCCCAAAAAGTCTAAAATATCCGCGTCATGAAATACAACTGCTTCTAAAATTGTTTTATCCGGTTCGGAATAGAACATATGGCCAGCAATGATCGTCTTGACTAGACGCACTTTATCTTCGGCAAACGCTCTTTTTTGCAGTTCCTCTTCGGCAACTTCAACAGAACGTTCCGCATGATCTATTCCCTCTTTACGATACTTTGGATAAGCGCCAAAATCATGAAGAAGCGCGGCGACGCGCAAACAGGCAACATCAATATCTTTTCCTTCTTTTCGCGCAATTTCCTTGGCTAGCTCTTCAACGCGCCCGCAATGGGCAATGCCCCAAGCAGGATGAATTGCGACATTGCTTGCTAATGTTTCAATTTCACGAATTAAATTTTCAGTGTTAATCATAATAATAAATCCTTTCAATTGACAGGTTAAAATTATTAATAAGTGCCTTTGTTTGCTTGCTTTGTAAGCAAACGCGAGTTGGGTATATCGGCGCTTCTTATAATAATATTGCCTTTAAACAATTCCAAAGTAACTATTCCCGACACTTTTTTCTGCAATTCCCAACCGCGCTTAGCTATATTGCGAATTGAAGGATAAAACCAACGGCCTTCATAAACCTGTTCACCCCAAAGTTTGTCAAGAGCATCTTTCTCATCTCTTTCTTGTTTTGTAAAGATGCAAGCTTCAATAAATTTATGAGCGGTTGTGATTATTGATGCTGAAGGCGCTTCATAGTAATCCCTAATTTTTTCTGAAAAAATAGGAATGGTATCCTCTATTACCATAATGCGACCAACTCCATGTTCGCCACCCAAATAAAGAAGCTCTATGATTATATCATGCAAAGGCTTATCTTGACCATTTAAGGATACTAAATTACCTTCAGAAAAAGTTAACATAACTCGGACGGGCTTGTCAGGGGTCTGATTTATAGATTTAGTCCAAATAAAAATTCTTTCTTCGTCAATTTCGCAGCCCAAATCATTTAGATCAACTCCCTCTACTGCTCTATTCCAGATATTTTCATCGGTTGCAAAACTATCTTGAGAGACGACTTCAATATTGCATTTTTTGAGCATCGCAACTTTTTCTTCTCTAGTGTATGGCGGTCTGGCAATAAAAGGACCATAGCCAACAATGTTGTGGATGCCAGATAATTCCTCAATACGAATCCGAGTATTTTGTCTTTTGACGCAACCATGGATCATATATTTAGGGCTATCCTTACCATTATTAAGGGCTTGAACTGCGGACATAACTGCAAAGGCTCTTCCCATTGGTGTGCCGTTGGGATACCCCTGATAACTTGCATTCATTGCAATAGCTTCATTGAGATAATTTTGAGCAAATTCAGCATGCCCATCAACAATAAGGAGATCCTTGCCCATTATTTTCGCTCTTTCAATGGCTGTTTCAAGACCAGCTCCTTCTATTGAAAGATTGGCCATTAGCAAAAGAATCTCTCCGCCACAATCTTTGGTGCCAAGAATACTGGAAAGAGTAGAGTCGGTACCACCGGAATAAAGCGACACCCCATCATACTTTTTATTTTGTTCAAAAGTGCTTCTAGGATTAATATTGAACTTCATGGTTCTTTACCTCTCTTTCGTGTTGTTCTGTTTTAAACAAAAATTGCTAAAAATATGATAATGCTGATACTCCTATCAAGATTCATTTTGTCGCATCTATAATCATCACCTCCTTTTTTTCTGGTTAAGTTCTGATATAAATAAAGAAATTTGTTGCTTCGTTACATGGGGCATCAGAACAAACTTGTAAATTTTTACGATCTCAGAATTTATGTCTGCCAAATTAGACGGTATGCCATCGGGAACAATTACATATTTCTCTAAAATATCATTAGGAATAAATGGTGGCGATTTAACCGCAAGAATGTTAATTTCATTATCAAATAGATTAAATCCAACAGACTCAATCTGGTTCCTCAAAAATATTGTTGTTTCCATACACTTACTAATAATTTCAGCGTAGCCTTCATAACCAAGATGTTTAAATATTGCCCAACATGCCGCCGCAACAGCCCCAGGTCTTGATCCGCACAAGGTATCATCGCATCCACCATGCAAATAACCCACTTTTCTTTCTATATACTTTTGCAAATTTTTTCTGCATAGAAAAATTCCAGCAGGGAATGGAGTCATACCAATTTTGTGAGGATCAATAGCGATAGAATCAACCTTGTCGCAATCAAAACCAATTTTTTGCGCATCTTCAAGAAATGGAATAACAAAACCCCCGAAACAAGCGTCGACATGAAAGAAAAAATTAGCAGAAGGATGGTGCTTTTCTGTTGATTTGATCAACTCGTTAATTTCTGTAATTGAATCAACAGAACCAAGCAAGGTGGTTCCAGCTGTTCCAACGATGATAAAATTATTTACTCCATTTTTTAGACATCCTTCTATGGTTTTATGTATTTGTGAGAGTAATATTTTTCCCTTATTATCCGTGCCGAGAAGATGAAAACCTGAACCGTCCTTATTGCTTGATTCACTAATGCCGAGAAGGTTGCACCCTTTGTGTATTGAATAATGACATAAAAAAGAAGAAATGACAGCTATCTTTTTAGAATGAGATTGGTTTTGAAGCTTGTTGCGCCCTATCCATAGTCCCATTATGTTAGCTTCTGTTCCGCCAGTGCTAATATATCCATCAGTCTTTTCCGGCTCAGCTCCCAACAATTCTGCGACCATATAAACAACCTCTTTTTCCATCTCAATTGTCTCTATAAATCTGCGGCCACTATTTCCATGAGTATGTGTCATTATATTATTTGCGTGGAATGGAGCAAAAATATTATATGCCTCTAAAGAAATTGGATGAGGGGTTGTTGCTGGAAATCCAAAAACAAAATCTGTTTTATAGTTTAAGATTGTTTTTGTTTTTTCTTGAAGAAAATTAATAACTTCTTCGTGCGAAAGTCTATCTTTCCATAGATGAAAATTTTTAGTAAAGCAATAATTATTAGCGGTTAAGGTTCGTATGAAATGAGAGCACCCATTCTAGACCTTTGTTTATTAAATTGGTAGACTAACAACATAAATTGTTAATCTATCAATCATATGAACAAAGAAAAATTAATTAAATTGAGAAAGAAAATTAATGAAATGTTTTTTAAAAAAAGATTTCAAAAAGACAAATAATCAGACAAGAAAAAATTTCTTGGAATTTTATTTCAACTTGGACACAATCAAAAGATCAAAAT
>JBDRHN010000053.1:0-13465 GCA_043816765.1 bacterium
TTTTTTTGCGCTTTTGTTGTTTTAACCATTTAGTCCTGGGGGGTGGGCGGGGGTCGCCTGCCCGTATTGGGGGGCTGCCACCCCCGCAACTGGGCGTTCGTTTGTTTTTTATGACAGCGTGGGAGATTATTTTTTCCCCAACTCCTCCACCATCTTCACAAAAATCGCATTTGTCCACGCGAAGCCGCTTTGGGTTAGGTAGTTTCCGTCTTTTCCTATTTCACGATGAACCACGTCATATTTTTCCCAGAATTTTCCGGTTATATCAAAAATTCTTTTGTTGAGTTCAAGCCATTTTTTGGCGACCCTTTCCGCATCCGCTCTGTAGCCGTAGTTTAGAAGACCGGCGACGACTATCCATTGCAGGTTTGGAAAACCGTTTGGCCAGTCCCATTGTTTTAGATGATAATTATTGCTGAATTTTTCGGTGTTGGAAAGTCCGCCTTCATATTCAAAATATTTTAAATTATCTGCCATTGCTTTTGCTTGTTTTTCGCTTGCCAATCCGCACCACATCGGAAAGAATCCTGCGAGGGTTCTCATTTTTATTCTTTTATTTTTTTTGTAATCATAGTCAAAGAAAAATTTTCTTTTCGCGTTCCACATGTAATAATTGATGGAATTTTTTCTTTCTTTGGCTGAATTTTCCCATCTGTCTTTGGACTCTTTGTCGCCGAGCAGTCCGCTGATTTGCGCCAGATCGGTTTCGTATTTGTATAGACAGCAGTTCAGATCAACGGGCAAGATATTCAAGCATTGGTTATTAAATCTTGAGGTCATATCCCAGCCGGATTCATGTTCGGCTGTTTGGTGGAGATAAAAATTGTCCCAGTAGTGGCTTAGTCCTGTGGAATTTATAAGTCTTTCTTGGTTTTTCCAGACGATGTCGTATTCCAAATGCGCGATTCTCGCCCCGTCGCGGAGCCATTTTTTATTTTTGTGAAAACGATAAACTTCCAGAATCATTGAAGTTAGAAAAGGCGGCTGAGAGTGTCCGAGATCATAAAATCTGTTTCTTGCAGGAATTATATTAAACCTGTCAAAGAGATAAATAAAATTATCCACGATGCCTTTCATTAGTTTAATTTTATTTTTGCCATCGCAGGCGAGTCCTAAAATTATAAAATAGGAGTCCCAGTAAAACATATCGCGGTCAAAAAATTGGTTATCGGGGGCGATAAATTTTTTTGGAAGTCCTATTTTTATGCCTTCGTCGTCGGGTATTTTAAATGTTATGCTTTCCCAATAATTTTCAATATATTCAAGGCATTTTTTGTATTGTTTCTTTTTGATCATAGGGCGGCGGGATTTTAAAAACTATTAAAATTCTACTCTGCTGATGAGAGCGCGATCTCTTTTAGAAGTTCAATCTCTTCCAAAATTATTCCTGTCCCGCGCGCGACGTTTGTAAGAGGATCATCGGCTATTTTAACAGGTATGTGAAATTGTTGGGAAATTAATTTATCCAAACCCCTTAAAAGAGCTCCTCCTCCGGATAAAATTATTCCGCGTTGAAAAATATCAGCTACGAGTTCTGGCGGCGTCTGCTCTAAAATTGATTTTATGTTTTCAACTATTGTATTGACCGATCTGATTATCGCATGGCGCGCCTGAGGAGCCGTGATTAATATTTCCTTTGGAAGACCGCTTACCAAATCCCTTCCGCAAACCATCATTTCCATATTCTCGTCTTTGGTTTCTATCGCCGAACCGATTTTTATTTTAATATTTTCAGCCTGCCTTTCTCCGATTAAAACATTAAAATTATCTCTGATATAATTTATTATATTTTCGTTCAATTCATCGCCGGCTATTTTCAAAGATTTGGAAACAACGAGCCCGCCCAAAGATATTACCGCAATGTCAGTAGTGCCGCCGCCGATATCAACGATTAAATTTCCCCCGGCATCCTGAACAGGGAGCCGCGCGCCTATTGCGCTTGCCATCACCTCTTCAATCAGATAAACCTCCCTTGCTCCCGCCGATAAAGTGGCGTCCTCTACTGCTTTACGCTCAACTTCTGTTATTTCCAGCGGAACGCCTATAACAACGCGAGGTCTTGGAAGGAGTGTAAATGATTCTTTGTGGACTTTATTTATAAAATATTTAATCATTTTTTCCGCCACTTCAAAATCAGAAATTATTCCATCGCGTAACGGGCGTATCGCGACAATATGGCTCGGAGTTTTTCCGACCATTTTTTTCGCATCCGCACCTACCGCCAAAATCTGATTCGTATTATTATTAATCGCCACAACCGACGGTTCGTTTATTAGAATGCCGCGATCCGCGACATGAACCAAAGTATTGGCCGTTCCCAGGTCAATCCCGATATCTTTAGAAAATTTTCCAAATATTCTGTTAAACATTGTCTTTTTTCACTAAAATTAAAAAAATGCCTATATTAACTAGTTAACACTATTATAAAATAGGGGTTTTGTCAAACGCAAAAAATAACCATTTTAATCAAAAAATGGCTAAAATATATAGTTATATTTATTTTGTTTTAAACCCAATCTCGTCTTTTTTAATTTCATTCGGCGACGTAAGAAGTCTTTTTACTTCATCCACTTCTTTAAACACCTCTTCAAAAAGATAAGTTAAGAACGCTGGAAAGCATCGTCACTCCGTTTTCCGTAAAAACGCAAGGAAGATATTTTGAGTATTGTCCTCTTTTTAAGGTCACAAATTGTGATCTTAAAGAATCTGAGTTAATTGAAACATAAAATCTTTAAAAAATTTTAATGTTCCGTTTCATTTTTTCGCAACTTGATACCACAAATTGTGATCTCAAGTTCCCATTTAAACTTTTTTAATTTTAAACCCACCTTTCCCATCCTCAACCTCAAAACCCAATTTTTCAATCTCTTCTCGCATTTTATCTGCGCGGTTCCAATTTTTTGCCATACGGGCTCTATCTCTTATTTTGGCTAATTTTAAAATTACATCAGGAATTTCTGTTGATTTTACATCTCCTAGCCCCAACCCCAAAACTTTATCAAATTTTAAAATAGAATTTTTCTTTTCTTGAGCTGATAAATTTTTATCTTTTAAGAGTTTATGAACAACAGCTAAAGCTTTTGGCGTATCCAAATCATCATTAACTGCTTCAAAAAATTTCTTTTCATATTTTGTGCAACCAGTTTCCCCCTTCTCACCCAAATCCACCACAGCTTGATTTAAACCTTCAAGCCCGTTTTGCGCCGACTTTAAACTCTCAAGACTAAAACTCAACTGGCTTCTGTAATGCGCCTGCAAAACAAGATAACGATAGGCTAATGGGTTAAAACCTTTATCTTCTAAAACATTCAAAGTCAAAAAATTCCCTTCACTCTTTGCCATTTTCCCGCCGGAAATATTTAAAAACGCCCCATGCATCCAAATTTTAACAACCTCTTTTCCCGCCGCCCCCCAATTCTGCGCCCGTTCGTTTGTATGATGAATGGGAATATGATCAATTCCCCCGCAGTGAATATCAAATTCTTCTCCCAAGTGTTTCATTGACATCGCACTGCACTCAATGTGCCAACCAGGAAATCCAACGCCCCACGGGCTTTCCCATTCCATCTGGCGCTTCTCATCTTTTGGCGAAAATTTCCAAAGCGCGAAATCAGTTGGATTCTTTTTTCCTTCCACTTTTCCAACCCGCGCCCCTTCTTCCTGCCCCTCCAGATTTAGCTTTCCAAGTTTTGCGTAATCAGGATATTTTGATGTGTCAAAATAGATGCCATCGCTTATTGTGTATGTCAGACCTTTTTCTTCCAGTTTTTTAACAAATTCAATCTGCTCGGTAATATAATCTGTCGCTTTGCACCATACGTTCGGTTCTGAGATATTTAATTTTTTGATGTCGCCTCTAAAAGCTTCTGCATAAAACTCCGCTATTTCCCAAACACTTTTCCCCTCGCGCTTTGAGCCTTTCTCTAATTTATCTTCACCGCTATCAGCGTCATCAGTAAGATGTCCGACATCAGTAATATTCATTACATGTTTTACATTGTAGCCATTATAAATTAAAACTCTTTTTAAAATGTCTTCAAAAATATATGTTCGCAAGTTCCCGATGTGGGCGAAATTATAGACCGTCGGTCCGCAGGCATATAAACCAACCTCTTTTGGATTGAGAGGCTTAAATTCTTCTTTTTGGCGCGTGAGGGTGTTGTAGAGTTTTAGCATATTTTCTAAAAAAATTATTTCAAATTTTCGCGTTCTAATATTTTAAAGCGGTTTGATGATTTTTTGCCTCCAAATGTTCGGTCAAACTTTTATTGGGAATTGCCACGTCATCAAAAAGGATTGCCGCTGTGTCCTGCTCGGTTAATGTGCTCCCTTCAATGCTATTGCTGTTATAGGTGAGTTTCAAATCAAAGCTTGGGCTTACATACCTGCTTAAACATCAAAAAAAACATCATTCTTAATTATTTTGGTTTTTTTAAATAAGCTAAAATTATTCATCAGAAAAATAACAGGAATCAACATAATTATGGATAAAACAGAATAACTCAAGCCAAGCAAATTTGGATTTTTGATGCTAATGTTAAAAAAAACAAAAGCTTTGCCGATAATAGGCCAACACAAAGCCAAATGCAGAGAAAAAATCAACAAAGAATTTTTACCCAAATATCTAAAAACATCCGCCCCTCCTAGTTTCTCCAAAAAATATTTAGACAAAATCGTAAATGTTATTATTCCAGAAAAAGCGTATAAAAGCGAGTTGAAATAAAATTTAATTTGTTCAGTAAGCTCTTTGTTCCAAATAACACTTGTGTTTATAATAACAATAATAGTTAAAAATAAAATCACAGAAACGGTTTTGTAATTAAAAAATTTATTTTTATCTTTAATTTCTTTGACTAAATTCCCGAATGCGTAAAAAACCAGATAATAAATGCTAGCGTCAAAAGTCCAAAATAGTTTTGGTTTTACTAAAGTTTTAAAATATATATACCCCATCGCGCTTAAAATAATTGTGATAGAAATTAAAGCCAAATTATCTTTAATATATTTTTTAAGCAAAAAATATATTACTGAAATCGTAAAAAGAACCGGCAAAAACCACAGCGCTTTATTGTAGGAGATGCTATTTCTTTTTGCAATGATGAACTGAAAAAAAATATCTTTAAAATTCACCGCCTCTTTTGTCGCGCCAAAACGCGCGTAAAAAACATATATCGCGACTGAAATTGCCGAAAAATATATATAAGGAATTATAAGTGTTTTAAATTTTCGTTTAAGAAAATCTTTAAATTTTGCATATTTTTTTGAATCAAAAAGATAACCGGATGCAAAGAAAAATAATGGTATATGAAATGTAAATATATAGCCGCGAAATGTTACAGGAGTATGTCCCAGCAGAATAAAAAAAATCCCAATGCCTTTGAGACTGTCTAGCCAATTTAAACGGTTGTTTTTTTCCATAGAATTATAAAACAATCATCGCGGCTAAAATCTGTTTTATTCTTTCCGCTTCTTGTTTCACTATATCGCTATCGTATTCTCCGCTATGCGCGTTATGTCCTTTGTAGCTCGCTTGTTTTTGGTCAATATGAATATTGAAAATTAAATTTTCTCCGCCATCTTTTATATAAATATGAAACCGTGGATAATGTCCGCGACCCAAACCTCGGATATAGCTAGTCTCCCCGCTTCGTCTGTCAAAATTTTCAAAATACCCGCACTGACGAAGGGCGTTGCGGGGGATTGTGTTTAGTTTGTTGGGAATTGTTATTTTCATGAGGAAAAATTTAAAAATAAAAAAACTCTTACATGTTTGAAAATTATTTTATTGGAAATTGATTGAAAATTGAGAATTGAAAATTGAAAATTTGATTAATAAATTATTCAACTCGTCTAATATTCGCCCCCAGCCTTCTCAACCGTTCGTCAATCTTCTCATATCCTCTATCAATTTGATAAATATTATCAATCTCTGTCTGTCCTTCGGCGACCAAAGCGGCGATGATTAATGTGATGCCGGCGCGAAGATCTGGTCCTGTCAAACTTTTGCCCATCAACTTCGTTGGACCGTTTACGACAACACGGTGCGGATCGCACATTGTAATATTTGCGCCCATCTGTACGAGCATATCGGTAAAAATTAAACGACGGTCATATATAGTTTCATGAATCATTGAAGAACCGTTTGCTTGGGTTGCTAAAACTGTGTATGGCGAGCTCAAATCTGTTGCAAATCCGGGATATTCATGAGTTTTAATATTGTATGGCTTAATCTCTTTTGCGGGTAAAATTTTTAGCCAATCATATCCTCGTTCAAATTCAATCCCTTGTTTTGTGAAAATGTTTAATAAAACCTCTATATGGTCAGGGTTGCATTTAGTAATTTTAATTTCTGAACGCGTAGCGACCGCCATAATAGCAAATGTTCCCGTCTCTATCCTATCGGGCATAACGTCAAATTTTTCCGCTCCAATGCTTTTTACCCCCTCAATCGTAATCGTTGATGTGCCAGCTCCTTTGATTTTAGCGCCGCATTTGTTTAAATAATCTGCCAAAGCAAAAATTTCCGGTTCCATTGCGCAGTTTTTTAAAACAGTCGTTCCTTCAGCCAAAACCGCTGTCATCATCAGGCTTTCTGTCCCCGTAACGCTGACTGTTGTGAAAAAATAATCACAACCTTTTAGCTTTTCCGCTTTCAAATGATAAAAATCTTCGCCTATTTTCACCTCTGCTCCCATAGCTTTAAAACCTTCTAAAAATAAATCAATACTTCTAACTGCGACGCCAATAACACAACCGCCCGGATGCGGAAATTTCACCTCTCCGGTTCTTGCCAAAAGCGGTCCGACAAACATGACAGACGCGCGAAATTTTTTTGCGAGTTTTGGATCAAGTTCGTTTTTAATTATATTCTTTATCTGTAACTCATGGCTTCCGTTGCTCAAAGAATTAACGTCTCCGCCGAGTTCATTGAAAAGTTCAAGCGCGCGGGATATGTCTTCAATATCGGGAAGATTATTAATGATGATTTTTTCATCAGATAATATAGCGGCTGGGATAATTTTTAGAGCGGCGTTTTTTGCGCCTTTGACTTCTATTTCGCCGGACAGTTTTGTTCGGCCTTGGATTATGAATGTGGACATATATGAGTTTTAATTTTTAATTTTAAAAAAATTATCAAGAATCTAAAATTTAAGTTTTAAAAAATTATAATTTTCATTGCTTTGCATTTAGTTCTTTAACCTTTATTATTTAATCTTTTTTTAAAATTTAAACTTTAAAATTTAATGCTCCCCATCTCCACTCCTGCAACGCCCGCTTGCCACCCTTTGTTTTTTGTACTATTGGAACTGCGTTCAATCGCTTGTTTTAAATTATCGCAAGTGATAACTCCGAAAATTATCGGTTTTTGGGTTTGCAGAGTTACATCCATAATTCCCCGCGCGGACTCAGAGCAAACATAATCAAAATGCGGTGTGCCGCCTCGGATAACAGCCCCAAGGCAAATTACAACGTCAAATTTTGAAGCTAATTTTTTTGCCATAAGCGGCAACTCAAAAGCGCCCGAAACTTCAAATATTTTGATATTATTATTTTTGACATTGTTATATTCTAACGCCTTAAGACAGCCGGAAAGCAAATTGTCTGTTATTTTTTCATTAAACTTTGCTTGAATCACAGCGATTTTCAATTTTGAACCGTTTAGTTTTTTTAATACTATTGGTTTTAACATAAGACACATTAGTTAAAAATTTATATAGTCTTTATAAACCAAGCAAAGATACAAGGATACAAGAAACAAGATACAAAAATCACAAACCAATAATCAAAATTTGCCCTGAGCGCAGCCGAATGGGTTCCCAACGTTTGATTATGGGAATTTGGTTATTGATTATTTTTTGGTTATTGTATCTTGTATCCTTGGTTATTTAAAATGAATTCTTGTATCTTTGTTTTACACCTCAAACCTTACAAATATTGTATTTTTTCAATATACCTAGCTAACAAATCAATTTCAACATTAATTTTATCACCAATCCTGAGTTTAGACAAATTGGTGTTTTCTAAGGTGTAGGTGACTAAAGAAACACTAAAAGTTTCTTGCCCATTCGTAGAGACGAGGCATTGCCTCGTCTCTGCTTCTGGGTTTATGATTGTCAGACTCACACCATTAATCGCCACGCTTCCTTTGCGCGCTAGATATTTTAGTAATTTTTTTGGGGGAGTGAATGTGATTATAACCGACTCTTTTTCTTTTTTAATTTTGGTTACTTTTCCTACTCCGTCAACGTGCCCTGAAACGAAATGCCCGCCAAGCTCGTCGCCGACTTTCAGTGAACGTTCAAGGTTTACGAATGAGCCAATTTTGTAATCATCAGCGATTGTCAGTCGCGCGGTTTCGGGCATTATTTCAAAAACCAAGTTATTTTTAATAATTTTCGCCAATGTCAAACATACGCCGTCAACAGCGATGCTGTCTCCAAGTTTAACTTTGTTGAAACTTTTTTTTGTTTCAACTGTTAAAAAGAAATTTTTATTTTTTTCAATTTTTTTGATTCTGCCTGTGGCAGATATTATTCCTGTGAACATAAAATGATTTTAACATATTCAAACTTTAACCAAAGAAAACACAATCTCCAAAACAACCCCCAACACCAAAAGTCCGCTTAATATATAATTCACGATGGGCGGGATTTTGATGTCGTATTCCGGTTTTTTTCGTGTTCCCATTTTTTTCGCCCGCTGGTGCATTAGAAGAACAAACGTTCCGTCAATTCCCAAACCGACCGCTCCAACTAAAGCGATAATCTCAATGAATTTATTGAATCCCAAAAGAAACAGTAAAAACGGAATTCCGCATGAGAATATTAGTGAAAATGGCATTGATTTTTTGTAATCATAGTAAAAAATCTTCTTTAATGTCAAGCCCAACGTTAAAAATGAGGTAAACGTGGTAACTACGCCAAAAAACAGGGCGAGCGCGAGAATATTGTTGGGTAAAAATTTTCCTAGTCCAAGCAAAGCGTCAGACGTTGTGTTTGCCCCGCTGATTCCTAAGACGATAAAAATAAAAATTATATAAGTGAGCGCTGATAATATAATACCGCCGGCAAGTATTGATTTTAATTTTTTTTCGCTTCCTTGCATTATGTCCCGCACTTCAGGGACCACCGTTAGTCCCCAAAGAGAAAACATGATAACGCCGTATGGCAAAAATATGTTTTTGAAATTAAATATTGTGAAATTGCTAAGATTGATCTGCGGGTATCCTTTTATTCCTAAAAATAAAAGCAAAACAAAGAAAAGCGCTAAAAACCAAAATTCAATTTTTGCTATTGATTTTGTTCCGTGCCAGATTAAAGCTGTTCCGAAAATAAAAAATGTTAAAATATAAATAAATTTTTCGCCTCCCAGAATTGGATTTGCCAGTCCCCATAAAAATTCGCCGCCGATTATTATGTATGCGAGAAGCGAGCCATAAAGTCCAAGCAGTGTGGAAAAAAGAACCGCGCGTCTTGAATTTTTGCCCAGATAAATATGAACATAGCCGGGCAGTCTATGAATTCCATCGGTGCGTAAAACAACTTCGCCGAATAGCAGATGGATGAAAATAACTAAAAGCCCTACTAATATAAAATAGCTAAGTATTGTGATAATACCTGCTTTCAACGTTACATACGGCAACGTAAAAAGACCAACACCTATGATGGTGCCGGTGAATATTGAGAATGGATAGAAAAGTTTTTTGTGGAACATGAAATTAAAAAAATGTTAAAATCCATCCATCAGCTGACGGACTCCCGCGGAGCGATAAGCCCAAAAATTTTTTGATATTTTTTAAAATATTTCTGGCAATCTGGGTAATTTGTGTTTTATTTTTTAAGATTATCAACAACTTTTCTATAAACCTCCTCATACCTATCAACCATATTCTCTATCGTAAAATTTTTTTCAACTCTTTTCCTGCACTCTTCTCTTTTTATTTTATCAATATTTTTAATAGCACTAATCATCTGTTTTTCAGTATCGACAATAAATCCGTTTTTTTCATGATTAATTATTTCAGAAACCGCGCCTCGGCGAAATGCGATAGGCGGCGCGCCGCACGCCATCGCTTCCGGCATCACAAGCCCGAACGGTTCTTCCCACTGGATAGGAACCAAAAGCCCCCGCGCGTTTCCCAAAAACTCGCTTTTATCTTTGTAATTTGTGATTGGTCCGATGTATTTTATTTTGTCATTCAAGTATGGCTTTATCTCTTTATTAAAAAAATCTTCTTCTTTTTTATATATTCCCGCAATAAGAAGTTTGACGCCGGCTTTACGCGCAACCTGAACGGCGATATGTGCGCCTTTATCATGATTTATAAATCCAAAAAAAGCGAAATAATCTTTTGGCGTTGGGTTAAATTTAAAGTTATCTATGGGTATACCATTATATACAGTGTAACTTTTTTGCCCCCTGGAAAAAGATGCTTTTTTCTGATTTTGACTGACAAAAACTTTGTATCCATCCTCTTTTATATCTTCTAATTTTTTTAAATATTTATGATAATAAGGATCATTGTAATGCGCGAGCCATTGTCTTGAAATCGGGTGATGAGAAGTGCGAACAATCGGTGTTTTGCAGATTTGGCGAAAATATGCGGGCGCCAAAGAGTGCGCATGGATGACATCAAACTGGTCGGCAAATTTCATCGCGTAAACCATATTCCAATAATCATAAACATTCGCAGGAATTAAACTGTTCGGGTCGCGGCTGAGGGCTTTCGGACATATTGAAACCAGTTTTGCTTTTGTCTTTGAATCCGCCGGCGCGAAAAGAGTAACATCGTGTCCGCGCTCAACCAATTCCTCGGTTAGCCAAGATACGATAAATTCAAGCCCGTTTTTCCCTTGCGGCGGGACACTTTCTATTTGAGAGACTATTTGTGCGATTCGCATAGAGACTTTTTTAAAAAATAATTTTAATTTTTGCGCTCTCTTATTTTGATTAATTTAGAAATATCCAAGATAATTTTATTTATCTCTTTTGGGTTATTTATTTTATGTCCCCAAATTCTAAAAATTTTCCATCCAATTTTTTTATAATATTTTACAACTTCTTTGTCTCTCTCCTTGTTTCGTTCAATTTTTTTGCGCCAATATTTTAGATTGTTTTTTGGCAAGTATCCATGTTTCGGACAGTTGTGCCAAAAACAGGAATCTATAAAAATTGCTGTTTTATATTTTGGCAAAACGAGATCGGGCTTTCCGAAATATTTACTGCTGTTTTTTCTATATCTAAAGCCCTTTTTCCAAAGGGCTTTTCTAAACAAAATTTCAATTTTTGTATCCTTGCTTTTGATCTTGGACATTATTTCGCTTCTTTTTTTCTTTGAAAACACATCCATACGTTATTAACTAAAATTGTTTGTAAAATTATCATAACTGCCGGTTGCTGAAAAATTAATTTCAAATTGTTCGTTTGAAATTTTGTCTATTCTCACTGAATCAATTCCAAATAATTGTAATTTGTCGTAAGTAGCCAATTCGCCTTCTTTTAATTTTAATCCATCTCTCAAAATTAATTTTCCTAATTTTCTGTTAGATTTAGTCATTAAAGCCTTCCCCCCGTCTTGGCATATTTTTGATTCAACATTTTCGCCGTCGGGGAATTTGAGTAAAAACGATGTTTCTCTGTCTGGAAAAAAATTTGGAAAATTGCGATGAATTTCCGCCGGGATAGGAATATAAACCTCATCGGGATCTCTTAGCCTTCCGCCCGCATTCCATTGGTTGAGTCCGCTTTTTTTAAATTTATCCGCATAAAATATAATCATCTATAATGTCTTCCAATAAAGCATCATCTTCCCTCATTGCAATTCTACTTTTTAGTTTTGTAATCCAGCTCTCAATATTCTTTTCAGAATCCAACTTTTCTAAAAATTCATAGTCATAATTACTAGACATTATAGCAATGTATGCATTAAAACTGTCTGCGTAAGAGGTTTCTTCTTGGTCCAATATTGAAGTAAATATTTTTACTTTGTTTTTAAAATTTAACATATTGCATTAACTAAATGATATTCTTTTATTATTTTTGATTTTATAAATTTTTTCTCAAATTCTAAATTTTTAATAGGGTTTTCAATGGTAAGAATTTTAGGGATTTCATGGAGATTTGAAATTAAAGTTATAATATAATCATTCTTATATTCTAATGCTTTTTGATATTCGTTTTCAGTAAGTCTAAATTTTCCTTTTTTTTCTCTTATGCCTTTTACTTCTGCTAAATATGATTGCTCATTCACATTTACTTGAAAGTCATATCCATCGCCATATAGTCTTGCATCTTCCAATGTGCCATTTTTGAAAATATTTATTGAATTGTAATTATTCATAAAAAATAATTCTGCCTCTAACCCAGTTTCTTGCAATTTTTTAAAACGAGTTTTTACAATAGGATTGGCTTTGTATTTTATTTCTTTAGTATGAAAAGATTCTTTCATATACAGCTTAACGATGTTCGCATATCCTTTCACATCCTCATTCCCAAAGAGGCTATCAATAAATATTTTTCTATGAATATAAGCATCTCCTTTTTGCCACCAGCCTTTCCTGCCATTTTCTGGAAAAAAGTGATCAAATAAGTCCATCCTGTTTTTTACAGTTCCGATTGTATCTGCCACACCTAATTTAACACAATAGTTATAAAAATCATTTTTTGTTGAAAATCCAAATTCTTTTATGAAATTATTGTTAAATTTAGATAGTCCGTAACCAATTAAGTTTAATATTTCGTAATTTTTATGTTTTTTGCTACTTTGCATAATTATATCTCAAAAAATAAATTACCTCTGCCTCCGTCGTCAAACCCCTTTCTATATCCAGCTATTGAAAATGGCTGGCATGGAAAACCTCCCGTTAAAACATCAAAATCGGGAATTATATCTGATGAAATTTTGGATATATCTCCCAGAACTAGAGATTTTTGATTTTTGGAAAAGTTTAAATCATAAGTAATCTTGCAATCTCTGTCAAAATCGTTTGAAAAGATACATTCAAAACCGGCTTTTTCAAAACCTATTTTTATACCGCCTATTCCCGCAAACAAATCTAAAATTTTTATTTTTTTTGTCTTATTATTTTCATTTTCTTTGCATTTTATTTTTTTATCTATAAGCAAGTCAAGAATTGAAAATTGTATTCCATCGCAACCATAAAAATTTTGTTTATTTTCTCCCTGCAAATATTTAAAATTTTTATTGTTATATTTTTCAATAATCTGTTCGGAAAATTTTTTTGCGTCTTTTGCTTTTATGCCACGCCTGATAAGAATATCAAAAAGTTCGCTTTCAGAAAAAATACCGCAGTCTTTTGCTAAAAACTTTTCTTTTACTTTGCCAACTTTGGGAATATATTGAATTTTAGCCATATCTTTTAAAAAATTCACAATAAAAACATATAATCATATTATAACAAAATTCTGATATTAAATAAAATTATCTCCCCACCCTCCCATAAAC
>JBDRHN010000054.1:0-12544 GCA_043816765.1 bacterium
GACCGAAACGGAGATTTTAAATATTAAATTTTATGTCGAAGACTAAAATTTAATATTTAAAATCGTAGTGCAGTGGAGGAATCCCTTGATAATTACACAAACAAAGGGATTCCTCCACTTCGCTCCAACTTGAAAATAATATAATTTATCGCTTCGCTTAAATTATATTATTTTCAAGTTTCCGCTTCGGTCGGAATGACAGATTGAACTGTTTGCGTAAGGTGAGTTATTAAATTTCATGAGAAAAAATTTTCTGGAATGACAGATTGAGATTTTCTCAAAAAGATTGGTTTGAACTTCCAAATCCAAAACCAAAACATTTCCTTTTCGCCGCGCGGAGCGTGGCAAATCGTTGCAAATTCAGCCCTTTCAGCCTCGCCCGCAGGCGAGGCGACCGCACCGCAGGTGCGTAAAACTTCCGAAAACTCTGAAATTGTAAATTGGCGGAGAGAGAGGGATTCGAACCCTCGGTACCCTTTCGGGCACACCGCTTTTCGAGAGCGGCTCCTTCATCCACTCGAGACATCTCTCCAAGTAATTTCAGATTTCAAATTTTTTGCGTAAATTATAAATCTGAAATCGTAAATCATAAATTACTATTGTTCACACTTATTTTTGACGTCGCACCTATCACACGCATCGCATTTATTTTTTTCTACCAGACGCAAAACATCTTGCGCTATTCTTGCGGCGCGCGGCACCTGCTTAAAAATAAAAGGTTGCCGCGTTCCAGCCGATTGAATATTAATATCGCCATAATGAAGGATTGTTGCAAAAAATCCATGAACTTCACAAGTAACATCTTGCACTCGGGAAAGTTTTAACTCCCCGACAGTTCGCGAGAATAGACCATTTTGATTGATATTAATTATCCGTTTATTTGTTATAATCCAATAGTCTAAAAAATCATTAATAACATTAGCTGAAAAAAATAGCCAGGTGCTTAAATAATAAATACTCGCGATTAAAATAACAATTGGTATTCTAATCGCGCTATTGTATCTGCCGTAAAGATCATCGCCAATTAAAAAATAACATATCAATGGCATTATAAATAAAATCAGATAAGATAATATTTTTATAAAAAATATAAACCAATGCCTTTGAATAAATACTTCTATTCTTTCGTCTTTTGATTTGTTGGGAAGATTTTTTGGAGAAAGCATAAGCGACAGTTAAAAAGTTATAAAGTTCAAAGTTATAAGGTTTACTACTTTGTAGCTTTGAACTTTGAAATTTGAACTTTATAACTAATTATGGCATAAACGGGCTTGTTTCTTCTGTCATGTTAAAAACAGTAAAAGAATAATCCCAATTTACATTGTTAATTATCGCCAAAGAATAATATATTAAAATAACTGTTATTGCGATAAATAAAAAAGAAATAAGCACATTGCCAAAAGTCAAAAATCCAAATTTTATCAAATGATAAAGATTCGCCGCAATAAAAACTAAATAGATTGCGAGAAATCCGTAGAATATGTATAGAAATAGTTGCAGTGATATTTCCATGTGATTAGTTCAAAGTTATAAAGTTTATGAACTGTCATTCTGAACGACTTTTTGCAATATCTTTTTTAGATAAAAAAATATTATTATTGCACAAAATTTATTGACAAATAGAAGTAAGTGAAGAATCCCGATGTTGTTGCAAACACTCAGGATGACAGTGTTCTTTACAGCATTTTTTCCCGCAACCCCATCGGCGCCTCTTTCCCCAAGTGCCTGTACGCCAACTCCGTAGCAACTCTTCCTCGTGAAGTTCTATGTAAAAAACCAATCTGCATCAAAAACGGTTCATAAACATCTTCAATAGTTTCCATCTCTTCGGCTGTTGCGGCGGACAAAGTATTCAGACCAACAGGCCCGCCGGAAAATTTTTCAATAATTGTTTTCAGTATTTGCCTATCTGTTTGATCAAGCCCAAGCGCGTCCACTTCTAGCATATTTAAAGCGTTTTCAGATAAATCTTCGCTGATTATTCCATCCCCTTCAACTTGAACATAATCCCTCACTCGCCTCAACAAACGATTCGCGATTCGCGGCGTGCGGCGCGATCTTGATGCGATATGCCAGATGGCGTTTGGATCGGCTTCTATCTGCAGAATTTTTGCATTGCGATGCAAAATTTTTTCTATATCATTATTTTCATAAAAATTCAGATGATAAATATTCCCAAATCTATCGCGAAGGGGAGAAGAAAGCAGACTGATTCTTGTGGTCGCGCCGATAATCGTAAATTTCGGCAATTCTAATCTCAATGTTCGCGCTGATGGTCCCTTTCCTATTATAATATCTAAAACATGATCTTCCATTGCAGGATAAAGCATCTCTTCAATGGTTTTGTTTAACCTATGAATTTCATCAATAAACAAAATATCACCTTCTTGCAGGTTGCTTAAAATGGCCGCCAAATCTCCGGTTCGCTCAATGGCAGGTCCTGATGTGACTCTGATATTTACCTGCATTTCTCTTGCGATAATGTGCGCCAATGTTGTCTTGCCAAGCCCTGGACATCCATAAAGCAGAACATGTTCAATCGGCTCCTTTCGCCCCTTTGCCGCCTCCATAAAAATCCGTAAATTGTCTTTAATCCTGTCTTGTCCGACAAAATCGCTTAAACTTTTCGGCCGTAAATTTAAAACAACAGCTTTATCTTCAAACGTTTCATTGGGGGAAACTATCCTGTTTTTGTTATTATTCATGTTGGTATATTAGCATTTTAAATTGGCAAAATCAATAAAACAAAATATTAATAAAAAATATTGCAAATTAAGGTAAATTTTGATAAAATATAAATATATGAAATTCAGACAAGCATTATTTTGGGACACAAACCCGAAAAATATAGATGTTAAAAAAAACGCTCAATACATTATTGAACGGGTGGCTGATTTGGCAACGACAAAGAAGCTAGGTGGGTTTTGGATTTTTATGATAAAAAACTGCTAAAAAAAGTTATCGCTAAATCAAGGTGTTTGCGGTCAGACACTAAAAATTTATGGACACTAATACTCAAGAGCAACTAAATCTTCATTTTGATATTTTGCCTCGAGCGACAAAAAAGGCGCTTGATTTTTTATCCGAGCAAGAATGGTTGAAAAATTCATCTTGGTATTTGGCGGGCGGCACTGCTCTGGCTTTGCAGGCTGGTCATCGCCGTTCTGTTGATTTGGATTTTTTTTCTGAAGAAAAAAGTTTTGTAAACGAAGATATTTTGGAAAAATTTTCTGAAAATTGGAAAGTAATCATGGATAGGAAGAATACGATTTATGGAGAGTTGCTTGGGGCAAAAATAAGTTTTATCGCTTATCCGTTTTTTGTTCCCAAACAAAATCCGCTTTGTTGCGGCTCGGTTCGCATTCTCAATAAAATTGATATTGCGGTAATGAAAATTATTGCGATTTCCCAACGTGGGAAAAAAAGGGATTTCTTTGATCTGTATTGGTGCGCGAATAATATTGAGCCGTTGGAAAATATAATCAAAAGATTAAAAAAGCAGTATCCGTCAATCGCTCATGATTATCATCACATATTAAAAGCTCTGGTATATTTTGAAGACGCGGAGAGTGATCCTGAGCCGCAAATATATTTTGACGCGAGCTGGAAAAAAGTAAAAAGTTTTTTTAGAAAAGAGATACCTGCAATTGCGAATAAATTAATGAGATAAAATAATTTAATCATGTTTGGCTGGACTTCCGCGTCGTTTAAGGTAAGTAAAAGGTTATTTCGTCCCCCCCCTGCGGGAGACTGCGACGGAGCGTTAAGTGAATTTAGAATGAAACCATCACACAAACAAAATTGCGTCCGTAAAATGGACGAAATTTTGTTTATATTTTAAATTCCAATGTCTTCTTTTATTTCATATTCGCGTTTAAATCCTCTGCCTGATTCTCTGGGGAAATATTGTCATCTTTATTTTCTTTCACAACATCAACAAACGTCGCATCAGAAACAAAAATCAATTTTGTGCTTCCGTCTTGAATTTTTAAAGTAATACTCGTGTCATCTTTGGCGGTAATTTCTCCGTTTAGACGAGATGACATTGAACGATTCATCTGGCGATTTGCACCGGCCTGACCGCCGCTTCCCGTTTGTGTTCTGAATTGCGCTCTCTGTTCGTCGGTTAAATTCTGCTCGTCGCCTCTCTGCGCTCTGAACTGCACTCTCTCTTCTTCGCTCAAATTTTGAAATTGTCCGAAATTAGGACGATTGGCAACTTCTCCGCTTGGCTGTTGATCGTCGGCTTGCGGATTTTCTTGTCCGTTATTACTTTGCTCCCGATTTCTATTTGGTCCGAACTGGCTGAAATCGGCATCGCTGTTTGCTATAATAACCTGATACGCGACAACCGTTCCGTCGGTGTTGGTTGTTCCCATGACCATTACTTTTTTGCCAATTTCAAGATCTTGCAAACCGCCTTGGGAAAAATTTTCATTTGTTATTCTTTGAGGCGTTTGATTGTTTTGCTGTTGCGGTTGGTTTGCGTTTTGGGAATTGTTGACGTCGGCATTTTGACTTGTTGAGCACCCGGCGATTACTAGCGCTGACAATAGTAAGGCGGGGATAAAATATTTTTTCATATTTTTGATAATTAAAAATTTAAAATAACCAAGGACACAAGATACAATAACCAAAAAATAATCAATAACCAAACGAAACGTTTGAAATTTGATTATTGGAATTTGGAATTTGTTTGTATCTTGTTTCTTGTATCTTTTAACTTTTTTATTCAAACTTCAACGCGTCAATCGGATTTAATCGTGCCGCTCTTCTCGCGGGGTAATAACCGAAAACAATTCCAATCGTCGCGGAAACTAAAAACGCCAAAAGCACTGATGATGTTGTTACGGCGGTTGTTGTTCCGCTAAGTTTTGTTATGAGCAACGAGGCTGACCACCCCAATAAAACACCTAGAATTCCGCCGATAAATGTGAGCGCGACCGCCTCGCCTAAAAACTGAAGGCTGATATCGCCATTTTTTGCTCCTAAAGATTTTCGCAATCCAATCTCACGCGTTCTCTCTGTTACTGTTGTAAGCATCATATTCATAATTCCAATTCCGCCGACTAGCAAAGAAATTCCCGCGATAGCTCCCAAAAGCAAAGTAAGCGTTCCTGTGATAGACGCCATGGTGCTCATAATATCAGCTTGATTCATAATTTGAAAATCAGCGTTCACAGGATCAGAAATCTTGTGCCTTATCATTAGTAAACCAGTTATTTCCTCTTGCGCTGTTGTCATTAGATCTTCTTGGGTGATTTCAATGTTGATGCTGTTAACAGAACTGTTGCCCGTCAAATAACGTTGCGCTGTTGTAATCGGAACATAGATTAGATCATCGGAACTGCCCATACTGCTCCCGCCTTTGCTGGCGGCTACTCCGATAATTGTGAACTCAATATTTTCAATCCTGATCTTTTCACCTGTTGGGTCAATGTTTTCACCAAAAATTTCATCTCTTGTCGCCGGTCCCAGTACAGCTACTTTTGATCCTTTTTGAACATGTGGTTCGCTTAAAAAACTTCCATGTTCCATATCAATGCTTTTTATCGCGGCGTAAACTTGGTCAACTCCGTTGATGCTTGTGTTCGTGTTTGTTCCTTTTGTGGTTTTAACCTGTTTGCGGGTAGTAACTGTCGGGGCGACATCTTTTACGTCTTTAATCTGTTTCTGTATCTCTTGCGCGTCTTCAATTGTTAATGTTGACGCTGAGCCCATTCCTCCTCTTGAAACTGACCCAACGGCGCGCTGTGAACCGGGCATTACAACGAGAAGATTGGAGCCAAGCGATTGAATATTCTGTTCAATATTTTTCGCCGCGCCCTGCCCGATTGAAATCATCGCGATAACCGACCCGATTCCGATAACTATGCCTAAAATAGTCAGAGCGGATCTGGCTTTGTTCGCGGAAAGCGAAAAATATGTTTCTTGGATTAGGTCAGTTAGTTGCATAGAATTATGATCGGGCAGGTGCCAGCAATTGCTGGCACCTGCCCGCCCAGTGTATATATTATTGTTAAATTAGAGACTCGGCGTGGAAGTTCGACCTCCACGCTGGAAGTCGAACTTCCATAGGATATTCTTACTCTGATTATAATAAATACTAATAAAAAATTAATTAATGCGCTTAAAAAATTTATTTGGAATCCATGGGTTGGCGCAATTCCTCCTGGATTCCAGATAAATTTTTTAATATCGCTGTTGTTGTCAATTTTAATAATAATATTAATTTATTTTAAGTTGTTTTAACTAACTGAGACGAAAAAATTTTCTGGAATGACAGCGCTTTGGGTGTTGGACACCCCCTTGGGTGTCCAACACCTTTTGTCCGCTCCGTCCGCGCTCCGTCGGAGTCTCTCGATGTTGGGTGATAGAAATAGATTTAAGTTGGTATTTTGTTTGTTTTTAAATATATGTTTTTAAGTCCAGATAAGAGGACTCCGACGTATCACTCCCAATTTTCATAATTTTATTCACTCCCCCGCAGGAGTCCCCCTCGGGAGACTCCTGCGGAGCGTGATTTAAGTTCATTTGAAATGACTTTTTGCCACTCAAATGCAAAATAGTCAAGACTTTTTTGCATTTTGCTGTAAAATAGTCTATTTTTTAAAAAAACAATTTAATTCTTTGCCCATTTTTTAGAAAAGTCTTGCCGCGCTTTTTTTAGATCATCATCAGACAAAGAAACCTTAGATTCCAACGAACCACGCAAAGACCAAAAATCTTTATCCGACAGAATCTCCCCGTCTTTAATCTCAATAATTCTATTCGCGTGCTCTGCCACATATCGTTCGTGGGTAATTAAAACTATAGTGTGTCCTTTCTCTTTATTTAATTTTCTAAAAGTAGACAAAACAATATCCCCTGTTTTGGAATCAAGGTTTCCGGTTGGTTCGTCTGCTAAAATCAAATCCGGTTCGTTAACGAGCGCGCGGGCGATTGCTACTCTTTGCATCTGTCCTCCGGAAAGCTGGTTTGATAGATGATCCCAGCGATCCTCAGGCAATCCGGCCGCGATAAGAGCGTTCTTTGCTTTTTCTTCACGCTCATTTCTTGGTGTTTTGGTGTCATAAACCAAGGGCAACATAACATTTCTCAAAACTGTTGAGCGAGATAAAAGATTGAAAGACTGAAAAACAAAACCGATTTTCTGTGAACGTATTTGAGCCAGTTCATCATCATCAAGTTTCAACATATCTTGATCGTTTAAAAAAAAATTGCCGCTTGTGGGGCGATCAAGAGCGCCCAAAATATGCATCAGTGTTGATTTTCCTGAACCCGATGGACCTATGATTGCGACAAATTCCCCTTTTTTTATTTCAAAACTAACACCTTTAAGCACTGTTAAAGATGTATCGCCAAGCTGGTATGTTCTGGTTATTTTTTCACATTTAATCATAAAAATGAAAACTATTCCAAATTGTTTCAAAGTTCAAATTATTCCAAATCAAATCCAAATTCCAAATGTCAAAAAGTTTAGAATTTTAGATTTTGGATTTTGACATTTGTTTGAAATAATTTGAAACAATTTGGAATTTGAAATTTTATCACCGCATCATCCTAAACACATTTGATCCGCCTCCTTGCGCCGGAGTTGCCGCGCTGGCGGCGGTTGGATTTATTGTCTGTGTTATAACTTGCTCCCATTCTTCCAGCCCCTCAACGATTTCAATCATTGTATCGTTGCTTATTCCTGTGGTTACTTTTTTCTTTTGCGGCGCGCCATTGACTAAAATTTCAACATAGCTTCCTCCGTTTGTTTTAACGGCGCTGATTGGCGACATGATTACATTTTGTTTGGAATCAATAATAATTGAAGAGCTGACGCTCATTCCCGGTTTAATTCTTTCGTCTTGAACGTCAAAAGCTATTTTTACCTGATAGCTCACAACTCCTTGGCTGACGGTTCCAAGCGTATCAATAGACGCGACCTCTCCAACGGCGGTGACGCCTTCTGCCGCGTCAAATGTTAATGTAACTTTTTGACCGACTTTTGTGTTTGCCGCGTCAATTTCATTAAGCGTAACTTCCGCGATTTTTTGGGTTGTGATTACTGACCCTATCGCGGTTCCGGAGCTTACTGAGTCGCCTTTGGCAACATTAACTTTCGCGATTATGCCGTCAAAAGGAGCGTATATTTCGTGGTCTTTCAAATCTTCTATCGCCGTATTTAGCGCTTCTTGTTTTTGTTGTATGGTAATCTTTTTTGCCCTAATATCCAGTTCGTCCGCTCCGTCTTTAAGCTCTTGCAACGCAAGCTCTTTTTCTTGAATAGCTATTTTCGCGTCTTTAATATCGTATTCTTCTGGATTTTTTAATTTATCTAAAACGTCCTTTTTTTCTTGAACTGTTCTTTTGCTAGACGCAAGATCAATCGGCTGATTTTGACTTAACTCTTCTAAACTTCTATTTGCGTCTATTATGGCGTCTTTGGAATCTTCAATCGCCCGCTCAGCAGACAATAGACTTGTTAAGTGGCTATTTATTGTTGAGGTATAAGATTTAATGCTGGTCTGATAACTCGCTACTTTCGCAAAGATTTTATAATCTCTTTGATTTCTGTAGTCAACCCAAAAATCATATAAATTGGCTTCATTTTTTAAATTTTCCGCTATTGCTCTTGTTGCGACAACTGTGTCGTTTAATAAATTTTCAATCGTATCATGATCAGAGTATCTGCTTACATTTCTGTAATACAGATAATTTTTATCATAATATTTCCGCGCTGTTTGATAGCTGTCTGCGGCGCTTGCAATAAATGGCTCTATATCATAATCTTCCCTGTCCGAACTCTCAATTGTTGACGATAGCGCATTGGTGTTTCTTTGATATGATAATATTAATTCACTTTCCGATAAATCATAACCGTTTAAAACATTATCCATTCCAACAATTATTGCCGGCAAATCAAAAAAGGCTGACGTTATTGTATTAAAACCGTCTTCATATGTTTCAACGAGATTGTCTTCCGCCTTTTGTTTAACGTCTGTCGCGTTGCGATAACTGTCCGCTTGGCTGAATTCCAGTTTTGTAAGAGTGTCTTTGGCTGATGTTAATGAATTTTCAGCAGAGGAAATAACATCTTTGCTTGGGTTTATAATATCTTCTAAACTTCTTTTTGCTGTATCAACTGCGCTTTGGGCTTGTAAAAGCTCCAGCTCTGTCGGCGGATCCAACAATTTATTTAATTCAAGTTGGGATGTTTCAAGCGCGTTTTGAGCATCTCGGACTGCTTTTTGAGAATCGGCGCTGTCAATTTTAGCTATAACCGTATCTGTTTTTACTTCTTGCCCATTTACAACATTAATCTCCAAAATATCGCCTGAAACTTTGGATTTAATGTCTGTTGTATTTGAGGCTGATACCTGCCCCGTGCCTGAAATTGAAGAGATTAGCATCCCCTTTTCTGCCGCCGATGTCATATAACGCACGGTTTCTGCCTGAGTGGTCATTTTTTTATAGCCATAATAGCCGCCGCCTGCAATTGCGATAATCAATATGCTAGTTATAAACTTATGGCGGGAAACTGATTTAAAGATTTTTGAGAACATAAAAAATATATTAAAATTTAAGATTAAGACTATTTTAATCCCTTTTTTAGTAATACGCAAGGGATGTATTTTTCTTCAAAAAACAACTTGTCCGCGCAAGTTGTTTTTTTGTTTTGGTTAATTATTTATTAAATTTACTATTGTTGCGGCTGCGCCGCCTGCGATTGAACTCCTCTTTCTTCTTTGCGCATAAAATTTCTAAAACCGTTCCTTTCAAAACCATCTTTTTCCAAACCAAGCTCTTTCATAATCTGACGCGCTTCTTGCATTTTTGTTTGCGCTTCGGCGAATTTTAAAAAATTATCTTGTGTTATTTTCTGCGCCATCGGGCAGTCTTTTCCCACGGCTTCAATCCATGTTGAATAGTCTGAATTTTTTATCGCTTCTTGAACAACCGTTTGTTTGGCTTGCATTGCTTGCATCTGTTCTTCGCGTTTTGTTTTAAGCTCTTGTTTTTGCGCGTCGGTTAAATTTTGAGTTTTGGCGGCGCCAAAATGTCCGAACTCCTATGTCTATTAAATAATACGCATAAATATTTTTTTTCTTCAAACCAAGATATTGCATATTTTTTCTATCTAGCATAATATTACAGAATAAAATATAAATACAAAAAATGATATCATTATTATTATTCACCCCAATGCTGATCAATCTTTCATATACGGGCATTTTTATTTGGTTTTTAGTTTTTGACAATTTTATCCCCATACTGGAAGAACTTGCTCTTATTTCAATAGGCTATTCTTCCGCCTTGGGAATTTTCAATCCAATACTTGCAATAATTATATCCGTTTTGTCGCTTGCGACTGTGGATATTATTGTTTATTTTTTAGCATTTGGCGGAAGCAAGCATCTTAGGTTTGTGGAAAAGGCGATGCGATACAGTTTGATTATAAAATATAAAATGAAAATGCAGAAAAATTTTAATAAAACTTTCGCCCTTCTTACTTTCACTCCAAGAATAAGATTTTTTGCTCCTGTTTTGGCCGGGGTCACAAAAACGCATTGGAAAAAATTTTTGATTCTTGATTTGTTGTCATTATCGTCGTTTGTTTTAATTTATTTTTTTCTCGGATTCTTTTTCTATAAAGAAATGACAAATGTTTTTGCGTATTTGCAAAATTGGAGGCATCTGATTTTTGTCAGCGCAATCGCGACTCTGCTTGTTCTAAGCATTTTTGCGGCTAGGTGGGCAAAAAATATAATATCTGAATTGTAGAGACACGCCATTGGCGTGTCTCTACAATTCAATCTTAGAAAACATATAACCTCCGATTATTAAACTTAATAACACAAAAACTGCAAGCGCAAAAAAATCAGTCCACAACCCAAAATGAAGCTGACCAGTCAAAGCTCCGCGGATGCCGTCAACTCCATAAGAAAGCGGGTTTGCGCTTGCTATAATATTTATTGTCCTTGGCAATCCATCAAGAGGAAACAGTGCTCCTGAAAGAAAAAACAGGGGCATGATGACAAAATTTATAATCAAAGGAAAAGCGTGCATATCATCAAGCGCAGAGCCGATTGCTGTTCCTAGCGCTGTGAAAAACAGAGCGATCAAAAACATATAGAGAATCGCCAAGAAAAACTGCCAAGAAATATTTGGACGAAAGCCTACTATAAGCGAAAGGAAAAAAACAATCAGCCCCTGAACTGCGGCCACTGTCGCTCCGCCTAATGTGCGGCCGACCATAATGGAAAGACGCGATACCGGAGCTGCAAGCGTCTCTTTCAAAAAACCGAACTGCTTGTCGGAAATAACTTCAATTCCTGAAAACACACCCGTAAAAATAATGCTCATCGCGATAACTCCCGGCGCTAAAAATTGAATATAATTTCCTCCTCCCGCTTTTTCGAAAATCGGTCCCATTCCAAAACCCAGCGCGACTAAAAACAGCAACGGCTGTCCCATGGAGCCTATCATTCTCGCTTTTGATCGCAAATAACGTTTTATCTGGCGCAACCAGAGGATGTAAATGACATTTGCTTTTTGTTTGAACATGGTGATGTTTTTTGGTATTAATTAATTTTAGCGACGTAATATAAAATTTTCAATTTCCAATTCTCAATTTTCAATCAATTTTCAATTACTAAATTTTCAAACGATAGAGTTGTTTGAAAATTGAAAATTTATAAAAATCACCTGTGCCACATTTTTCTTCTCATCCTCATCCTATCCAGCCCATTGCTTTCTTCTTCGCGGATTACTTTTCCAGTGAATGACAGAAATGCGTTTTCTAAAGAATCAGTATTGGCTTTTGTTTTTAACTCTTGCGGAGTTCCAAACGCGATGATTTTGCCATGATCAATTATGGCGACTCTTTGCGCTACTCGATCCGCTTCTTCCATATAATGGGTGGTGAAAAAAATTGTTATTTTTTCGTCGCGGTTTAGTTTTTTTATATACTCCCAAATATGATTTCTTGTCTGAGGATCAAGCCCGAGCGTCGGCTCGTCTAAGAAAATTATTTTAGGGTGATGAATAAGTCCGCGGGCGATTTCAAGACGTCGTTTCATCCCGCCGGAAAAAGTTTTTACTAAATTTTTTTGGCGATCCCAAAGCTCAACCATTTTTAAAAGCTCTTCAATTCTTTGCGCGCGCAAACTTTTTTCCACGCCGTATAAAACTCCATGAAATTCCATATTCTCATACGTTGTTAATTCATCATCAAGGCTGTGATCTTGAAAAATAATTCCAAACTGGCTTCGCGTCAAGTCGGGATTTTCAAAAGCCGGCTTTCCGTTGATAGTAATTTCACCGCTTGTCGGCTTTAAAAGCGTAGTCAACATTTTTATAGTTGTGGTTTTGCCTGCTCCGTTTGGTCCTAAAAACGCAAAAATTTCCCCCTCATCTACTGAAAAAGAAATATTATCAACAGCGGTAAAATCTTTGAATTTTTTTGTTAGATTTTCTGTTTTGATTATTTGAGACATAAGATGTTTGTTGAACTGGGGATAATTTTAGCACTTAAATGGGGAATAGTAAAATA
>JBDRHN010000055.1:0-2093 GCA_043816765.1 bacterium
GAACGATGACGCAAAAAGTTTGGGTTTAAAAAATACTCGTTTTGTAAATTCAAGCGGACTTGATCCGGAAATTGAAGAGCCAAAAGAAAAAATAAACGTTTCAAGCGCATATGATTTATCTAAAATAACCAAAGAATTACTTAAAACTCCTTTGGTTTGGGAAATTCTTTCAACTCCTAAGGTTTATATTTACGGAGAAACTCTTGTTAACACAAATAAGCTTCTAGATAAAATTCCAGGCATTATTGGAGGAAAAACGGGCTACACTGATACGGCCCTTGGATGTTTTGTTCTGGTGATGGAATCACCAAATAGTAATGGACAAATTATAAGTGTGATATTGGGCACCAGTGCCGATCGTTTTGATGAAATGGAAAAACTAATTAATTGGATAAACCTAGCTTACAGGTGGTAATTTATGCTTTATTGGCCAAATGCCGCAATTGACGTTATTAAAATATTTACATTAGGAGTCTTAAGTTTCCTAGTTGCTTTTTTGCTAACTCCATTTTTAACTAAAATTTTATATAAATACCAACTTTGGAGAAAAACTGTGAGAACGCAAGCCATTGACGGTAAAGATTTAACATATTTCCAGAAATTTCATTCACAAGGCGAAACCCATGTTCCAAGATTCGGCGGACTTTTAATTTGGATAGTGCCTTCCTTTTTGGCTCTTATTTTCTACATTATACATAAAATAGGAATCAACGTATGGTGGTTGCAAAAACTTAATTTTCTTAGCAGAGGACAAACTTGGTTACCATTTTTTGCTTTAATCGCTGGTGCTTTGGTGGGATTTTTAGATGATTTTTTGCAAGTTCTTGGCAAGGGCAAGTATATTGCCAAAGGATTAACTTTGGGGCAAAGAATTATACTTATGGGCGTCATTGGAGCTGTAGGAGCTTGGTGGTTTTATGCAAAGCTAGAATCGTCAACCTTACACGTACCCGGGATGGGGGATTTTGAAATAGGCCTTTGGTATTTACCCTTATTTATTATTGTTATGATGGCAACTTATTCTGGTGGAGTGATTGATGGCTTGGACGGACTCGCTGGTGGTGCGTTTGCCGCAATTTTTGGAGCGTTTGCTGGTATTGCTTTGTTTTTAGGACAAATTGATATTGCTGCATTCTGCGTTGTTATTTTAGGAGCTTTACTCGCTTTTTTGTGGTTTAACATTCCGCCTGCCCGTTTTTATATGGGTGAAACCGGGATGATGGGTCTTTGCGCGGCTTTAACTGTGGTGGCTTTTTTAACAGATTCTGTGTTGGTTTTGCCGATTATCGGATTCTTGCTTGTTTTAGAATCAGCCTCAGTAATTTTACAACTACTCTCTAAAAAATTTCGCCACAAAAAAATACTCTTGGCAGCTCCAATTCATCATCACTTTGAAGCTAAAGGATGGCCAGCTTACCAAGTCACCATGAGATTTTGGGTTATTGGTGTTGTTTGCGCCATCATCGGATTGGCCTTGCGCCTCCTAGGCTAGACGGTGTATAATATGGTATATGAAGCTTACTGCTTTACGTAAAAAATACCCTACATTCGTTTACCAAAGTTACTCTTATAATCTGAAAAGGGGGGATCTCAATATCTCCTTTTGTTTTAAAATTGAGCCAGATATAACTTTTAAGCCAAAAATTATCATCAAAAACATCCCAAAAGGTAGCTTGAAAAAAATTGGCGATCAGGCATTAAATAACTTTATTTTTCATTTAGGACTAATCGAAATTCCAAGCTACTGGAAAACAACGTGCTCTCCTAAAATTATTATAAAAGCTGGCTTTCTGGATAAAACTCAGGCAACTTGGTGGCACAAACTTATAATTAATGGAATGGGTCAATTTTTCTATGAAAATAAAATTGGCTATAGAGGTTCAGATTTTCTTAAAATTATAGTTAACTCAAATATTACAGCTCCGATTTTAAGCAAAACTAATCTTGAATTAAAAGAAAATTATTTGATACCAATCGGCGGAGGGAAAGATTCAATTGTAACCTTAAATCTTTTACAAGAAAAGGGCGAAAGAATAAACTGTTTTTTGCTAAATCCTTCCAAATATTCTCAAAAAATAGTCAAAACCGCAGGC
>JBDRHN010000056.1:0-21312 GCA_043816765.1 bacterium
GTAACGAAATTTTCAGATTTTGAGTAAATTTATTCAAAAATTTTTGAGGAAATATGCTTATATTGGCGAAAAAATTTTTGGATAAATTTGCCAAAATATGGAAATTGCAGTAGTAAATTATTACGCAACAAGTCTATTGAATACAGAAGAACAAAATAAAATTAAAATAATTTTATTAAAAATTAGCAGTGGCGCTTTTGGAGGATTGGATATCAAGAAACTAAAAGGACATGATAATATTTTTAGAGCAAGAAAAGGAAAGACGAGAATAATATATAAAGTTGATCAAACTAATAATATTTATATTTTAACGATTGAGCGACGTTCTGATAACACTTATAATTTTTAAAAATATAAAAACCATGAAAAAAACAATTCAAAATTTAACAAAAGCGTTTATCGGGGAATGTCAGGCGAGAAATCGTTATACATTTTACGCTAAAACCGCGCAAAAAGAGGGTTATCAGCAGGTTGCTGATATTTTTTTAGAAACAGCGGAGCAGGAAAAAACTCATGCTAAACGGCTGTTTGAGCATATTCAGGAGTTGAAAAAAAGAATCGGGGATGAAAGCTTGAATGAGATAATGGTTGAAGTCGCGGCGCCGACTGTTTATGACAATACAATTGAAAATTTAAAAGCCGCTATCTCGGGCGAGCATTACGAAACATCGGATATGTATCCGGGGTTTGCCGATATTGCTGACGCGGATGGTTTGCTAGACATTGCAAAAAGATTACGATCCATAGCAAAAGCGGAAGCGCATCACGAGGAGAGATATAAAAAATTATTAGCGGAAGTTGAGGGCGGAACGGTGTTTAAACGCGATGAGGAAATTTTTTGGGTTTGCCGAGAATGCGGGTATGTTCATTATGGAAATGAGGCTCCGGAAAAATGTCCTTCTTGCGATCATCCAAGAGATTATTATCAGGTTAAGTGCGAGGAGTATTAGGCGGTATTGTCATTCAGGGATAAAATTGTGTTTCGTAATTCAAAAAAAATAATCAAATCAAACTAACCAACTAACACCTATGAAAACCAACATCAAGGGCGAAAAACTAGAATTAACACAATCAATAGAAGATTATCTTCAGAAAAAAATAGATTCTTTAGAAAAGTTTTTAAATGTAGATGATGATAGCTTGATAGCTTACGCGATTGCGGGAAAGACGACGACGCATCACGCGAAGGGGAATTATTTTAGGGCGGAAATTAAAATAAAAACTCCTAGAAAAGATTTTTTTGCGCGTGTTGAGAAAGATGATTTATACGCGGCGATTGATGAGGCCAAAGATATTTTAAAAAGGGATATTATTAAATACAAAGAGACGTTTGTTGATAAGAATCAACAGGGTTAAAAGTTATAAAGTTATAAAGTTATAAAGTTGAAAGTTGATTGATTTCAATATTTTAAATTTGATAATTTTTAATTTTAAACTAATTTTTTATGGTACCAAAAATTAAAAAAATCATCAAACGAATAATTATTACTGTAATTATTTTAGTCGCGGCAGGAGTTGGTTACGCAAAATACAAACAATCAAAACAGGTAGTTGTTGAATATACCACCGCCAAGGTTGAGCGCGAAGATTTGAAGCAGACGGTTTCGGCGGCTGGAACTATTAAGCCGCTCACGGAAGTAGAGTTAAATTTTAAAAAAACAGGCAAGATTGTTTCTATTTTGGCTAAAAAGGGGCAACAAGTAAATGAGGGGGATGTTTTGGCAACGCAAGATGATGCTAGCTATAAAATAGCGGTGCAGCAGGCTCAAGCCAACCTAACATCTGCCATAGCCGCTTTAAATAAATTAAAGGCGGGTGATAGCGATGAAGATATTGAAGTGTCTGAAAAAAATGTTCAGTCGGCGCAGACGGCTTATGATAACGTTATTAAAAGTTTGGAGACCATCAGAAACAAAACAGTTGAGGATATAAAAATTTACGAAGAAGCGATTAAATCGGCGCAGACGGCTGTGAACGATAAGAATATTAATTTGAATGATATAAAAAATAAATATTCGCAAAATATTAAAAATTTGCGGGATTCGGCTATTACCGCAATGAGCAGTGATATATTTACGGCAACAGCCGCTTTGGATAATATTGATGTTGCGTTAAGCAATAATGGAGATTTTACCGCTCAACAAATCCAAACTTATGTAAGCCAGTTGAATAGCAGTTATTTAGTCTCCGCGCAAAGAAATTATAATGAAGCGATTGTTTTAATTGGCGAAATGGAGTCTGATATTGATGCTTTGCAAAAAGGTGTAAAAGATGATGCGAATAGCGCGCTTAATTTATCCGTTAACGCGTTTAATAAAGTAAAGCAGGCTTTAAGCCTTGCTTATTCCGCTTTGCAGAATACTGTTGTAACTGGAGATTATACAAAAATTGAAATTGACGCGAGCAAGACCGCCTTGGTTGCCGATCAGACTCCAGTTGAAGCGGCTGTAAGCGAATTGCAGACAATTCAGCAAAATTTAATTGACGCGCAGATAACTTATGACAGCCAAGTTAATTCCGCCCAAGCAAGTTTGAACACGGCGCAAGATAATTTGAATACATCTAAAGCTAATTTAAGCGCGGCGGAAGCGAGTCGCGATCTGCAGATTTCAAATGCTGAAGGCGATATTGATTCTAAATTGGCGGCTTTGAATTTGTCTAAATCGCAATTAGTTTTGAAAAAAGCTCCGCCAAGGTTGGTTGATTTGGCCGCGCAAGAAGCTCAGGTAGAGCAGTATCGCGCGGCGCTCGCTTTGGCGCAAGAAGATTTGGATAATACAGTTTTAAAGTCTCCAATTGCTGGAATGACGACTAATATTAATTATGAAATAGGGGAGCAGACATCAGTTGCCGAGCCTGTTATTGTTTTGGTGACGGAAGGGAATTATGAAATTGAAGTTGATATTTCTGAGGCTGATATTGTTAAAGTTGAGAATGGCAATGCCGTAGATGTTACTTTTGATTCTTTGGGCGAGGATACTGTTTTTAAAGCCAAGGTGATTTTTATTGATCCAAAAGAGACAGTTATTTCTGATGTTGTTTATTATAATGTTAAGATAGCGATGGAGCCTGGGACTAATGGCAATTTCTCAAAAGTTAAACCGGGCATGACGGCTAATATTGATATTATGACTGATTTTAAACCAAACGTTTTGTTGGTTCCACAGCGTGCTGTTCAGTCTAGAAATGGCGATAAATATGTTAGAATTTTAGAATCTGATGGCGTGGCGCAGACTGTTAAAGAGGTTGACGTGAAGTTGGGAATTTCAGGAGATGATGGAATGGTGGAAGTTTTGAGCGGATTGGAAGATGGGCAAGAGGTGGTGACGTTTACGAAGAATGGAAGTAATTAATTTTAAAATTAAATTTGTAGTTCATAAAGTTATGCCTAATATTTTAATTGAAATAAAAGATTTAAAAAAAGAGTTTGTTAATGAAGAAATTGTAACTAAGATTTTGCATGGAATATCTCTCACCATCAAAGAAGGTGAGTTTGTTTCCATCATGGGTCCGTCAGGTTCGGGCAAATCTACCTTGATGCATATTCTGGGTTTTTTGGATAAGCTTACAGCCGGGGTTTATAAATATAAAGGCAATGACGTCAATGAGTTCAGCGACGAGGAGTTGGCTGATTTTAGAAACAGAGAGGTTGGATTTGTTTTTCAGTCGTTTAATCTTCTGCCGAGAACTACTGTTTTTGACAATGTTAAATTGCCTTTGACTTATTCTAAAAAAATAAAAGATTCTGAAAAAAATGATAGAGTTAAAGAAGTGATTGAAGCTGTCGGTCTTTCGCATCGTTTAAATAATTTTTCAAATCAGCTTTCCGGAGGAGAAAAACAGAGAGTGGCGATAGCAAGAGCGTTGGTCAACAAACCATCCGTTATTTTCGCCGATGAACCGACCGGCAATCTGGACAGCAAGTCGGGCGCGCAAATAATGGATTTGATTGAAAAATTAAACGATGAGGGGAAAACTATTATTGTAGTTACTCACGAGCAGGATACTGCTCAGCACGCCAAAAGGGTTGTTAAGTTAAAAGACGGGTTGATTATAGGGGATTACGTGGTGGCGGAGAGGAGTTTGAATGGACTGCGGAAGTGAGGAAATTATTTCAAATTATTCCAAATTATTACAAACAAATGACAAATGTCAAAATCCAAATATCAAATAAAAATGGTAAAAAAATATGGAAAATTTTAATAATAAAAAGTATAACCTTGGTGAAAGAACTGCAAAGTTCGGGGAAGATGTCATAGATTTTTTAAAGAATTTAAAAAAGGACGAGATCAATAAGCCGATGATTAGCCAAACTATTAGGTGTTGCACAAGCATAGGGGCTAATTATATGGAAGCGGATGGAGCGGAATCTGGAAAAGATTTTAAACATAAGATTGCTATTTGCAAAAAGGAATCCAAAGAAGCAATGTATTGGTTTAGAATGATAGCGAGAAACAATCCAGAGAACAAAGAAGAATGCCGACGACTTTGGCAGGAAGCGCATGAGTTGGCATTAATTTTTTCAAGTATTTTATTGCCAAAGAACAAGAAGTAGTTTGACATTTGAGCTTTGTCATTGATTTGGAATAATTTGGAATAATTTGAGCTTTGAAATAATTAAATAGATGTTTAGTTTTCATCCAATCAAAACAACATTTACAAATTTGCGCGCTAACAAGATGCGTTCTTTTTTGACTATGCTTGGAATTATTATTGGGATTGCGGCGGTGATTATGATTATTTCTATCGGGAGCGGGGCGCAGAGTTTGATTGTTAATCAGATTAAAGGGGTTGGGTCAAATTTGATTGGAATTTTACCGGGAGCGTCTGAGGAGGACGGACCTCCCGCCGCGGCTATGGGGATAGTTATTACGACTTTGACGAATGAAGATATTGCGGCTTTGACAAATAAAAAAAATGTTGAGCATGCCGATGGCGCTACCGCTTATGTGCGCGGAGTCGCGACCGCTCATTGGCAAAATAAAAAAGTGGATACAAATTTTGTCGGCGTAAATTCCAGCTATCCTTCCGTTGAGGACACAGAACCGGCGTCAGGCAGGTTTTTTACCGAAGATGAAGAAAAGAGCAAGTCAAAGGTGGCGGTTTTGGGATATCAGGTGTGGGAGAATCTTTTTGAGGGCGAGGTGATTGATAGCGACGGCGATGATCCTGTCGGGCAGATGATAAAATTTAAAAAAGAGACTTTTAGGGTTATCGGGGTTATGAAGTCGCGTGGAATAACGGCGTTTCAAAATCCTGATAATCAAATTTTTGTCCCGATAACTACCGCCCAGCAATTTTTGCTTGGTATAAAACATGTGAGTATGGCGCGAGTTAAAGTTGACGACGAGAACAATATTGACCAGACCATTTCAGAGATTGAACATACTTTGCGCGAACGTCATAATATAAAAGATCCGATCAATGACGATTTCACGGCTAGAAGCGCGGAGCAGGGGATAGCGGCTTTGACGAATGTTACCGATTATATAAAATATTTTTTGGCGGCTGTTTCCGCCTTGGCTCTTGTTGTCGGCGGTATCGGTATTATGAATATTATGTTAATCACTGTCAATGAACGGACTTTTGAGATTGGTCTGCGGAAAGCCGTTGGCGCGACCAATAGCAGTATTATTTCGCAATTTTTGACTGAATCTATTGTCGTTACAATGTTTGGCGGAGTTATTGGAATCGCATTTGGGATTTTAGTTTCTTATATTGTTTCTAAAGTCATGGTGTATTTGGGGTATAATTGGGATTTTGTGATAACTTTGAGTTCTATCATTGTCGCCGTCGGCGTTGCCGCGACTATTGGACTCGTTTTTGGAATTTATCCGGCATATAGGGCGTCAAAGATGAATCCGATTGAAGCGTTGAGGTATGAGTAATTAGTTCCGAGTTCCGAGTTCAAAGTTTCTATTGTAGGGGCGTATTGCATACGCCCAAGATTGTAGAGACGAGGCAGTGCCTAGTCTGCGGTTGTGGTAGAAATGCGTTAAAAAGATACAAGAAACAAGATACAAGGATACAAACAAATTTCAATATTCAAATTTTAATTTCTGTCGGGAGATTTTTATAAAATTAATATGCTTTATTTAGAACAACTTAATAAAATTTTAGAAGAAATATCTGATGAAGACATAAGTAAAATTATTTCCCACGGAGCAATGCAATATACTGACGAAATATCACAAACAGTGTCTTTTGTTTTTTGGATTTGCTATATGGCTGAACAAGATTTAAGCACATCGCTTAAAGAAGGGTGGGGATTGTCCAAGTCAGCATATCCAGAATTTGACCACAATAAATTAGATGATCAAATAGAAAAAGATTATAAAATTAAGGCAAAAAAAATTGATCCTGAAAATAAAGATTATAATTCTCGAGAAATTACCTTTGGAGATTTAATTTTTATAAAAGAAAGATTTTTTGGAAAAACAAATTTTGTTAAGTTGCTTTGGAAGTTAAAAAAATTAAGAGATGATTTAAGCCACGGAAGGATAGAGAAATTAAAATATGATGAAGAAAATTTATCGTTAAAACAAACTAAGAAAAAATTATTAATGGATTATTTTAAATTAGCCCAAGAACAAGAAGGCGAATTAAGTATGTCTAAAATTTGGGAAGAACTTAGTGAGGAATATAAAAAAGATATAAAAGAAAAATTTGATCAAATGGTTGGAAATTAATAACTTTCAACTTTATAAATTTTTAATTAATCATTATGACCAAACAAGACAACTCCATCGCGCTTTTTCACGAAAAACAAGTTCGCCGACATTGGGACGAAGAGAAAGAACTTTGGTATTTTTCTGTGGTTGATGTTGTTCGGGTTTTAACAAATAGCGTTGATGCCGGAGCGTATTGGAGAAAGTTGAAACAGCGATTAAAAGAGGAAGGAAGCGAGGTCGTGACAAAATGTCACGAACTGAAATTTATGGCTAAAGACGGCAAATATTATGCAACTGACGCGGCTGATACTGAAGTTATGTTCCGTCTTATTCAATCAATCCCTTCGCCAAACGCCGAGCCATTTAAACTCTGGCTGGCTCGCGTCGGCTATGAAAGACTGGAAGAAACCGAAGATCCGGAGTTGGCGATTGATAGAGCTATGCAGACATATCTTAAAAAAGGATATTCAAAAGATTGGGTCAATCAAAGATTGAAGACTATTGAGGTAAGAAAAGGGCTTACGGATGAGTGGAAAGAAAGAGATATAAAAGAAGGTTTGGAATTTGCAATTTTGACTGATGAAATATCAAAGGCGTGGTCTGGAAAATCAGTGAAACAATATAAAAAATTCAAGGGTCTTAAAAAGCAAAATTTGAGAGATAATATGACGAACCTTGAATTGATTTTAAATATGCTTGCTGAAGCTACGACTACGGAAATTTCTAAAAAGAAACAGCCAAAGACTTTTTCTGAAAGTAAAGAAATCGCGCGAAAAGGGGGAGAAACCGCGGGAAAAGCTAGAAAGGATATTGAAAAAAAAAATTGGAGAAAGTGTTATTTCCTCGCAAAACGCGAGACATTTGCAGAATAAAAAAATGAGAAATTTATGTTCAAACTAAACTCATTCAACTCAGCAACTAAATCACTCAAATCCCACAAAGCAAGGACGTTTTTGTCTGTGCTTGGTGTTGTTATTGGGATTTCGGCAGTTATTGTTGTTATGTCGGCAGGGGAAGGGTTGAAGAGTTTTATTTTGGGGCAGATTGAAATTTTTGGCTCGGATACTATTGAAGTAGAGGTTAAAGTTCCGAACACAAAACATACCTCTTCGGAAAACGCGGGCGGTATGGTTTCGGGAATTAGCGTTACAACTTTTAAGAATCAAGATATTGAAGAGTTGCGCAAGATCAAAAATATTCAAGCTATATATGGAGGCCAGATAGGGCAGGATTTGGTGAGTTATCAAAATACTGTTAAAAAAATACTTTTATTTTCTGCTGAGGCTGATTATTCCAAGGTTGATACAGGCGATGTTGAGATTGGCCGTTTTTATACCGAGCAAGAGGATAAGTCGTTAAAACAGATTGCTGTTTTGGGTTCAAAGGTAAGAGAGAAGTTGTTTGGATATGAAGATCCGATTGGGAAAGATATTAAAATAGGCAAGTTGAAATTTGAAGTTATTGGCGTAATGGAGTCAAAGGGTTCGGTCGGATTTTTTAATATGGATGATCAGCTTTTTATACCGCTCCGAACTTATCAGAAAAAACTTTCAGGTGTTGATTATGTAAGTTTTGCTTTTGCAAAGGTAAAAGACGTGGACACAATTGAAGACACGGCGGAAGAAATGAGGGTCGTGATGCGAGATTTGCACAATACCAATGATCTTGACAGCGATGATTTTGCCGTTACGTCCATGGCTGAAGGCATGGAAATGATGGACACGATTATTTATGGGATTGTGATTTTGCTCACAGCGCTTGTTTCAATTTCACTTGTCGTCGGCGGTATTGGGATTATGAATATTATGTATGTGTCGGTTATTGAGCGGACTTTTGAGATTGGACTTCGAAAAGCGGTTGGGGCGAAAAGCAAAGATATTAAACGTCAGTTTTTGTGGGAGGCGATTATTATTACTTTGATTGGCGGAGTGCTTGGGGTGGCTATCGGTATTTTGATTTCTTATTCTATTTCATATCTTGCGACAGCCAAGGGTTTTAAACAGAGCTTTACTATACCGATAAGGTCTATTGTCATAGCTTTTGGTTTTTCCACTGCGGTTGGTCTGTTTTTTGGTTATTATCCGGCGAAGAGGGCGTCGGAGCTGGATCCGATTCAGGCACTTTTACATGAATAATGTTTGTTGTAGAGACGAGGTATTGTCTTGTCTTAATGTTGCTGTAGAAAGTATCTAGAAAGATACAAGGACACAAGAAACAAGATACAAACAAATTTCAAATTTCAATATTCAAATTTACAAGACGGTTTCTACTCTGCGGGAGTCTCCTGAAAGGGATTTCCTCGCGCAGGTATTAGAAATAACAAAACAAACAATGTCAGTGCGGTAAAAAAGTTAATTTAAAGATCAAAATGGAAAACAACAAAAAAACAATTTATGTTTTTATTGATGCATCAAATCTTTGGCAGGCGCAAAAAGCCAAAGGCAAACTTTTTAATTATGAAAAAGTAAAGAATTTTTTAAAAGATAAATTTGAAACGCCATCAGTGCAAATTTTTTATTATACCGCTTATCCTGCCGATGGAACGAGAGATCACAGCTTAGATGGAAAACATAAATTTTTTACTTTTCTTAAAAAAGGTTTGGGCTTTGTTGTTAGGAAGAAAGAGCTTAAGCGTATCCAGATTCTTACGGAAGAGGGGCAGACAATAGAGGAAAAAGGAAATATGGACGTGGAAATAACTATTGATGCTATACATTATATTACAAAATATGATATAGCAGTTTTATTTACTGGAGATTCTGATTTTTTGGCTCTTGTATCGTACTTAAGAAGAGGCGGCAAGAAAGTATATATTTTTTCATCAAAAAATAATATTTCACGAGAATTAAAAACCGGCGGAGACGGTTATTTTGATATTCTTAATATTAAAGAAAATATTTGGGGCAGAGAATTGAATTATAGAGCGAAAAGAAATTAAAAAAAAAACAACCCTCCTCGCGGAGGATTGCTCTAGGATGTAGAACCCTTTCAGTTTAAAAATAAACCAAAAGACAATAATATCGTAGCAAATTTTATTTAAAATGTCAATATCATGTTATCCGTAATAATAGTAAACTGGAACGTCAAAAATCTTCTAATCAAAAACTTAGAGTCTATTTTTAGTTTTACAAAAAATATTGATTATGAAATAATTGTTGTTGATAATGGCTCAACTGACGGAAGCGCGGAAGAATTAAATAAAAAATTTTCAAGAGAAGTTGCGGCGGGGAAGCTGAAGATTTTGGATACTAAAAAAAATAATGGTTTTTCGCGGGGGAATAATATCGGGTTTGAAGCGTCAAAAGGGGACTATGTTTTATTTATGAATCCTGATATGGAACTGGTTGAAAATAGTTTTAAAATTTTAGAAAATTACTTGAAAAGCCATTTGGATGTTGGCGCTGTTTCTTGTATTTTACGCTATCCTGATGACACTCTGCAAAAGAGCGTTAAGGGTTTTCCTACTCTTTTTTCGCAAGCGATTATTTTGTTAAAATTGCATCATTTGCTTTTTTGGTTCGGACCGGTAAAAAGATATTTGGCGCGGGATTTTGATTATTCTAAAGAGCAGGAGGCAAAACAGCTGATGGGAGCTTTTATAATGATGAGGCGCGAGGTGTTTGAAAAGATTGGAAAGTGGGATGAGGACTATTGGCTTTTTTGGGAGGATGTTGAGCTCGCGTACCAGCTTAAAAAAAACAGTATCAAAACAACATACATCCCAAACACAAAAGTTGTTCATCATGAGTCAAAGAGTTTTGAACAGCAGGCGAACCTCGCGCGCCAGAGGAGTTTTAATAAAGGTATGCTGATTTATTTCAAAAAGCACGGATCAAAATTTGATTATTTTATTTTAAAATTATTGCAACCATGGAGTCTGTTTCTTGCGATGCTTACTCAGATGTTGAGAATTAGGATGAGACAGCAAAGTCGTATCTAGTATCTTGTATTTTGTATCTTGTATTTTGTATCTTGTATTTTGTATCTTGTATTTTGTATCTTGTATTTTGTATCTTGTATTTTGTATCTTGTATTTTGTATCTTGTATCTTGTATCTTGTATTTAGTATTAAATCTTAAAAGTTATTTTTTATAAAATACCAAATACTAAATACTAAATACCAAATACCAAATACTATAAAAATATGTTTTTCAACAAAACTTTTCGCACAACTTTAGCGCTAATAATTTCATTTGAACTTTTTTCATTTTGCGGTTATTTGCGGCCGGATTTGAATAGGATGTTTTTTATTGGTTTGGTTTTGGTGTTTTTGTTAATCTGTTTGAACCGGATGGATATTGGCGTCTATATTTTGCTTGCCGAACTTTTTATCGGGTCCAAGGGGTATCTTTTTTATTATGATTTTGGCGGTTTTACTCTTTCCATTCGTATTGCTTTTTGGCTGATTATTATGGGTGTGTGGGGTTTTAGGGCGTTTGAATATTATGTTCGGGGTAGACGCCAGCAATTGCGGGCGTCTACCCACACCGTCCAACAAATCCCCCCAACCCCGCGCCGTCGCCATAGCCTTTGGCGTCGTGCGACCCTTTGCGAAAGGGGGGAAAATAAAAAACCCTCCCCCAACCCCTCCGCGGGAGGGGGGAATATCTATGGAAGATTTTTCAAAAGCAAATTATTTTATTATTTTTTAGCATGGTTTGCCGTGATTGGTTTGGGGTTAGTTATCGGTTTTGTCAGAGGGAACAGCTTTAATAATATTTTTGATGACTTTAACGGTTATCTGTTTTTTGGTTTGATTTTTGTTTTTTACGATGTCATTGTTTCAAGAGAACAGGTAAACAGAATTCTTGGAGTTTTTGCCGCGGCTTTGGTTGCTATGTCGTTGAAAACTATCGCGCTTTTGTATTTTTTCTCCCATAGTTTTTTGGAAACTTTTTCTATTTACAAATGGGTTAGAACCAGCGGGGTTGGTGAGATTACGAATATGGGGGGAGGTTATTATCGTATTTTTTTCCAGAGTCATATTTTTATCATTATTGGTTTTGTGATGTTTTTGGTATTTTTGTTGTTTAATGATTATGAATGGGGTTGGAAAAGTTTTTTGAGGGGAATGTTTGGAAAATTTCAAATTTCAAATTTTAAATTTCAAAACAAATCCAAAATTCCAAATTCCAAACTCCAAACTCCAAATTCAATATATCAGTTTTCCGCCGCGGCGGTGTTTTTGGCGACAACCATTTTGATAAGTTTATCGCGAAGTTTTTGGGTTGGATTGGTTGGCGGGTTAGTTGTTCTGTTTGTTTATTATTTAATTAGTGAAGTTTTTAGTTATAAAAAATTTATTCTTTATTTTATAGCTGTGTCCGCCATGATTGTTTGTCTGTTTTTTCTTTATAGCTCTAAATATTATTTGAGCCTGTTTTTTTCCGTTTTGATATTATTTTATTTTGCGATTACAGTTTTGGAATTTCCAAAACGGAAGATTTATATTTTTACATCTTTGGTGGTTGTTTCGTTTTTGTTGGGAGTTGGATTGATAAATAATGTGGTGAAATTTCCTTTTCCAAAGAGCAGTGTTGATGTTCAAATTGGAGATGTGTTGGGCGGCCGCTCCGTTGCTCTTTCGGGGGACGCGGCGACTAGCAGCAGATGGAAACTTTTAAACGCACTCAAGCCGAAGATTATGGAGTTTCCGACTTTTTTGGTCGGTTCGGGTTTTGGCTCTACGGTTACGTACAAATCAAGCGATCCCAGAATTTTGCAAAGCGATCCGACTGGGACTTATACCACTTACGCTTTTGAGTGGGGTTATTTGGATGTTTGGTTGAAATTGGGTATAATTGGATTAGCTGTTTATTTGGCTTTGATATTAAAATTACTTTTTGGGGGGTTGAATTTTTTGAAAAAAAATAATTGGAAAATTGAAAGCGATGAGAGTAGATTAATTTTGGGGTTTTTGCTTGGTTTGATAATCGTGTGCGTAATTCACTGTTTTACTCCGTATTTGAATCATCCGTTGGGGATAGGATATATACTGTTGTGCGTGGTGGTGTTTGAGTTATTAATAAAAAACAAATTATCAGAGTTACCTTGATTTGTTCAAAAAATTTTCAATTTCTAATTTTCAATTTCTAAACAATTTTTAATTAATTAATTTCTAATTTTCAAAACGCCTTTTACACCATGTTTAAAAAAATTACAATTTTTATTTTGCTAAGTTTGTTGGCTGTTAATGTTGTCCGCGCTGAAGAGAGTATGGATGTTAAATTAAAGGGGCGGATTTTATTGCAGGTTGAAGAAAACGGCGAGGCGTGGTATGTTAATTCGGCTAATTTGAAAAGATATTATTTGGGACGACCTGATGACGCTTTCAACATAATGCGCAGTTTAGGTCTTGGAATTGCTAATTCAAATTTGCAAAAAATTGTTATAGGCGTTTCTTATAATTCGTCTCCATATATTATGTTGACGAAAACTCAACGGGGACTGATATAGATATTAGATAAATCATAAAATTTTTTATGAAACAAACAACTATTTTAGCTGAAAAAATATTATACCAAGACGATTACACAAAAGTTGTAAAGTTGAAACTTAGAAAACCAGACGGAAAAAATATCGTCCGAGTAAAAATGGAAAAACGACCTTTTGTTGTAATCGTTCCCATTGATGAAAAGGGAAACGTTCTGTTGTGTCGGGAATTTCGTTCTACTTTGCAAAAAACTGTCTGGATGGTACCTGCTGGTTTTATTGATCAAAATGAATCGTCCAAACAGGCCGCTAGGCGCGAGCTATTAGAAGAAACCAATTTTAAAGTTAAAAGATTAACGCCGCTCTATCAACTAACAGGCAACAGTGAATATCAACAGCAAGGATTTGCTTTTTTGGCGACTCAATTAACAAAAATTGACGGCAAGTCCGAACTTCAAATCACACCAACCGATTTCAATAAGACGAAAAAAATGGCTCTAAAAAATAAATTAGGTGATAGAATTGGACTTATTGTTGTAGCGGCTATTGAAAAATATAAAGAAATTATAAAGTAAAATAGAAATTTATTTTTGTCGTTGTCATTAATAATTTTTTAAATTAAGTTAAATATATGGACACAATACTCGTTTTAGATTTCGGAGGGCAATATTGCCATTTAATTTCTCGCAGGATTAAAGATTTTGGGGTGTATAGCGAGGTAGCGCCGTCAGACATCAGCATTGCTGATATTAAAAAAATTAAAAATTTAAAAGGGATTGTTTTATCCGGCGGGGCGGCTTCGGTGTATGATAAAAAATCTCCCAAGCTTAATAGCAAAATACTTGAGCTGGGTATTCCTGTTTTGGGTATTTGCTATGGGCATCAATTGATAGCGCATCTTAATAACGGCGAGGTTGTTTCGGCAAAATCGGGGGAATATGGTTTGACTGATTTGAAAGTTTTTCAAACGAGCGTTTTGTTCAATGGATTGAAGAGCGTGGAAAAAGTTTGGATGAATCATAAAGATATTGTTAAAAAATTACCTGAGAATTATTCGGTTATTGCCACAACTTCTAATTCGCAAACAAAATCCCCCCTAACCCCCCTTTGCGAAAGGGGGGAATCGGATATAATAGCCGCGTTTGAAGATAACGAAAATAAAATTTATGGGGTGCAATTTCATCCGGAAGTGAGCCATACGGAAAACGGAAATAAGGTTTTTGAAAATTTTGTTTTTAAAGTTTGCGAGGCGAAAAAAGGATGGGACGTTTCAAATATTATTCAAAGTATAACAGACGAAGTTAAAGAAAAACTGGGCAACGAAAAGACAATAATCGGTCTGTCCGGCGGGGTTGATTCTTCTGCCGCGGCTATTTTGATCAATAAAGTAATAGGAAAAAAATTAGTTTGCGTTTATGTTGATACGGGTCTGATGAGGCACCAAGAGACGGAATTTATCCAAAAGGCTTTTGCGAAGTTTAATTTGAATTTAAAAATAGTGAGAGCGCAGGATTTGTTTTTCAAAAAATTAAAGGGTGTATGCGATCCCGAGAAGAAGAGAAAAATAATTGGCAAAATTTTTATAGAAATTTTTGACGAGGAGGCAAAAAAACAAAAAGCGAAAGTTTTGGTGCAGGGGACTATTTATTCCGATCGCATTGAAAGCGGCGCGACGAAACATTCTTCAAATATAAAATCGCATCACAATGTTGGCGGATTGCCGAAAGACATGAAATTAAAAATTTATGAGCCTTTGCGGGATTTGTATAAAGATGAGGTAAGGTTGATTGCAAAAAAGCTTGAGCTTCCCGACGAACTCGCTTTGCGCCAAGTGTTTCCGGGTCCGGGACTGGCCATAAGAATTATCGGCGAAGTTACGCCCGAGAAAACGGAAATAGTTCGAGCGGCGAGTTATATAATTCAAACAGAGCTGGAAAAAGCGCATTTATTTGACAAGGTCTGGATGGCTTTTGCTGTTTTACTTTCAATAAAAAGTGTTGGCATTCAGGGGGATTCCAGAAGTTATAAATATCCTATTGTTGTTAGAATCGTTGAATCAAAAGATGCAATGACTGCGAATTTTGCTAAAATTCCGTATGATGTTTTGGAAAAAATTTCAACTCGCATAACTAATGAAATTAAAGAGGTTAATAGGGTTGTTTATGATATTTCTAATAAACCGCCGGCGACGATGGAATGGGAATAGAGTTGAAAGTTCCGAGTTCAAAGTTATAAAGTTAAAAGTCGTTATTATTGTAGGGGCGTATTGCATACGCCCAGAATGCAGAGACGAGGCACTGCCTCGTCTGCAAAGTTTAAAGTTTTAAATGACAAATTTTCAAAAACGAGTTTTATCGGTTACCTCAAAAATTCCCAAAGGAAAAACGATGACTTATAAAGAGGCGGCAAAATTGGCGGGAAGACCGGGGGCTTGTCGGGCGGTTGGGAATGTTTTGAATAAAAATTATGATCCGAGAATTCTATGTCACGTGTTGTGTTTGTGATGGGCGAGTTGTGCGGGATGCAACAGGGGAGTGGAGAGAAAAATTGAGCTATTAAAAATAGAAAAAGTGTTGTAATGAGTGGCGAAATTGTTTATTTTTTCTTTTTTTGCTACACTTTTGTTATGACTTTAGAAACGATAAAAAACGAAATAGCGCCAATTCTCAAACGTCAAGGTGTTCTTAAGGCGGCTGTTTTTGGTTCGGCCGCAAGAGGTGAGATGAAGAAAAATAGCGATATTGATATTTTGATAAAATATAGGGGGAAAAGAAGTCTTCTTGATCTTATAAGATTGGAATTTGAATTGGAAGAAAAATTGGGCAGAAAAATTGATCTTCTTACATATAAATCAATTCACCCTCTTCTTCGCGACATAATTTTAAAAGAACAAAAAGTTATTTATGAAACCAATTAAAATATGACAGAAGAAAAAAAATTTTTTAAAAAAAATAAAATAAATATACTTGTAAGTATATTGGCCGGAGCGGTTGGGGCGATTTTGATTAATGTTTTTATTGTCGCTCTGATTTTTGCCAATCCGAAAAATATAAAAGGTTTTTTGGTTGATGTTTTTGAAAATTTTGGCGTAAAAAATGAGCTGGCGAAAGTTTCTAAAGATAAAGAAGCGCAAAAGAGTAATCCTGTTGTTGAACCACCCGTTGACGTTAAAGATTTTACAAACCAAGAATCTGTAGTCGTTGAAACCGTGAAACGGTCTAATCCTGCGGTTGTTTCAATAGTTATAACAAAAGATGTCCCGATTATTGAACGTTACTATGAAGATAGTCCTAGTAATCTTGATCAGTTTGATGATTTTTTTGGTGATGATTTCTTCGGGAACTTGCAGTTTAAAATTCCTCAATACAGAGAAAACGGAACAGAGAAAAAGGAGATCGGCGGCGGGAGCGGATTTTTGGTGTCGTCGGACGGCATGATTATTACAAATAAACACGTGGTTAGCAATGAAGATGCGGAGTATGCAGTTTTTACAAATGATGGCAAAAAATATGAAGCAAAGGTTGTCGCGCGCGATCCTATCAACGATGTTGCTGTTATTAAAATTGAGGGTGCTAATTTGCAATTTTTAGATTTTGCCGATTCGGAAAAATTGGAAGTTGGTCAAAGTGTTATCGCGATTGGGAATGCTTTGGGTGAATTCAGAAACACGGTTTCTGTCGGCGTTATCTCAGGTTTGTCGCGTTCGGTTGTCGCGGGGGATGGATTTGGTTCGTCAGAACAGCTGGACGGAGTTATTCAGACTGATGCCGCGATTAACCGAGGAAATTCCGGCGGTCCTTTGTTGAATTTAAGCGGACAGGTTATCGGCGTTAATGTTGCGATGGCGGCGGGGTCGGAAAATATCGGTTTTGCTTTGCCTGCGAATTTAGTTAAAAACGTTGTTGATTCTGTCAAAGAATTCGGTAAAGTTATTCGTCCGTTTTTGGGAGTGCGATATTTGATGATAACAGACGCGATTAAGGATAAAAATAAACTTACTGTAAATTATGGCGCGTTAGTAGTGCGTGGTGAAAGTCGCGAGGAACTGGCAGTAATGCCCGGGTCCGCGGCTGATAAGGCGGGATTGGAAGAGAATGATATTATTTTAGAAGTTGAGGGGGTAAAAATAGAAGGCGATACCACATTGAGTTCAGTGGTTCGCAAGAAAAAGGTTGGAGATATTCTGAAGTTTAAAATTTCGCATAGAGGCGAGGAAAAAGAGATTGATGTTGTATTGGAGGAAATGCCGGACTAAGTTTGTAAAGTTGAAAGTTATAAAGTTGCGGTCAGCATTATGCGCAACCCTTGCTTTACTTAACATTTTTTGTATTATATGCTATGATTTATAACGTATAGAGACTTATTCACATTTTTGTATTTTAAAGTTAGGATGGTGGATAATTAATTAGAATAAATATTTAATAAATAACATAAAATTTTTATGGCAAAAATGACCAAATCTCAATTACTTGAGAACATTGCGGAGTTAGGGGAAATTAGCAAAAAACAAGCCGGTGCGCTTTACGACGGTTTAGTTGAGCTGGCCTACAAAGAAGTGAAGGGAGCCGACGGAGAGTTCAATCTTCCTGGCTTGGGCAAATTAGTAAAGAAACAGAGAGCCGCCAGAGACGGACGAAATCCTGCCACTGGCGAGACTATTAAAATTCCTGCCAAAACAGTTGTTAAATTTCGAGTTGCCAAAGCGGCAAAAGATGCTGTTTTGTAAAGTTGGTCAAGTGTTCTAAAACAAAAAGCGCGCCTAAAGGCGCGCTTTTTGTTTTTTGGTAAAAAAATGATATAATGGCAACGAGTTGAAGGTTGTAAAGTTATAAAGCTCAAAGTCGTAAAGTTTTTACATTTTTATTATGATTGAAAGCAGAGTATTAAATCTAGAAGAGCAAGCGATTGCCCTAAATATTACGCGTCAATCTATTGCGGCTATTTTTGATAATGAAGATTATCATCCCCAAGTCAAAGATTATCCTATTTTTAAAAGTAAACGCGGTGTTTTTGTAACTTTGCGAAAAGGAGGGGAGCTTAGGGGTTGCATTGGAACTTTTGATGAAAGCAAGTCGCTTGCGCAAACAATTCAAGAGATGGCTGTTTCCGCCGCTTTTGCCGATCCGAGATTTAATCAGCTTTCAGCCGAAGAATTAGACGGGATTAAAATTGAAATTTCAGTTTTATCGCCAATGAAAAAAATAGACGACCCAAACGTAATTGTGGTTGGAAAGCATGGAGTTTATGCGCAAAAGGGGAGCAAGGGCGGAGTATATTTGCCGCAGGTGGCTATTGAAGAAGGCTGGGATCGCGAAGAGTTTCTTGACCATCTTTGCGAACACAAAGCCGGCATTGGGCGAAATGCTTGGCGGGATGGGAGTGCGCAGATTTATATTTTTACGGCGCAAGTTTTTCAGGAATGAAGTTATAAACAAAACACAGATTTTCAAGATGACCATGATTTGCGTGGATTGTATCTTTGTATTTTTTAAAATAATATCTAACATATTTATGAACAACAAAACCCCCCAAAGCATTCACTTAGAAAAAATTTTAACTTTTGCGATTGTTATTATTATGGTCATAACAATCGGTTTCGCGCTTTATTATCTTAAGGCTATTTTAATGCCGTTTATTGTAGCTATTTTGTTGTCTTATATATTTTATCCAGGTATTCAAAAATTATATAAAAAATTTAAAATTCCCCGCGCTGTTTCTATAATTATTTTATGCGTTATTATTTTCTTTTTGACAATGTTGCTGGGGACTTTTTTATTTAAAAATATAAATGAATTTATTGGCGCGTGGCCGGCTTATCAAAAAGAGCTTGAGGCGAGTTTTGTAAATTTTTATTCCCAGTTGCATTTAAGCCAGCAAGATATTTTTTTAGTCGCGGATAATATTTTTAAAAATATTTCATTTAGCAGTTCTGTTTCGGTCGCCATTACTTCTTCGGTTGTTTTTTTGACAAATGTTTTTATCACATTGCTTTTTATGGTTTTTTTGCTGTTTTCCGCCCATACTTTTCCAGACAGGATTTCAAGGGCTTTTTCAAAAGAAAGGGCTGATAAAATTAAAAATATAATAAAAAATATCAACGAACAGGTGGAAAAATATTTACTGATTAAAACTTTTATCAGTCTTTTTACAGGACTATCTGTTTATTTAATTTTATCATTGATTAATATTAAATTTGCGTTTCTGTGGGGCGTTGTTGCTTTCTTTTTAAATTATATACCAAACGTAGGTTCTTTTGTGGCGGGGATACCTCCGATTTTGACAGCATTTTTACAGTTTGATTTGACGAAGGCTTTAGTTGTTTTGTTGGTTTTTGCCGGCATTCAATTTTTTTGGGGAAATATTGTTGAACCCTTGGTTATTGGAAAGAGGTTGAATCTTTCGCCGATAGTAATTTTGTTTGCTTTGCTTTTTTGGTTTCAGTTGTGGGGAGTTGTCGGCGCGATTATTGCTGTGCCTTTGACGGCGATTATAAAAATTGTTTTTAGCAATATTGAAGGATTAAAGCCGATTGCGATTTTGGTTAGCGATAAATAGACGAAGTCGAAAGTCCATAAAGTCCGTAAAGTCAAAAGTAGGAACGCAATATTTTGCGTTCGTTGCAGGGGCGTATTGCAATACGTCTATGGACATCACATTTGGAAACCGCGCCGATTTATTAATCCCAACTCCCTCCCCCAACCCCCCTTTGTGAAAGGGGAAAAAAATTGAAAATCAACTCAGGTTGTTCCCAGCTAATTATTTATTTAACTAGCTGGGGTTTCAGCCATGTGTTGAAGCCTGGTATGAAGGTCTTTGAAAACTGAAAATTCCAAAGGCACTTTTTTTTGACGCTTGACCAAAACTTTAATATAGCCGTCAATGGCGTCTTTGATATTTTCTAATGCTTCTTCCATTGTGTCGCCTTCGGAAATGCACCCGGGCAAAGCAGGGGCGGTAACGGTATATCCTCCCTCTTTTTGCGGTTTTAATTCTACGGTGTATGTTAACATAATTTTTTATTTAAACTATTGGAATTTAAAAATTTTTATAAAGCCATTTGCCGTGTTTTTTGGCGTAAGCCATTATGGCGGAATGTTTTTCTATTGTGGAGAATTCTTTGGGCGTGTAGCCGATAATATCCATGGCGATTTGATAGGTAATATCATCTCTCATCCTAGAGAGCCATTGCAATCTGTTGCGGTATTGTTTTTTCGTAAAGTCAGGAGAAATAATTGCTAAATCAACGTCGCTGTGTTTTGTCGGTTTGCCTGAAACGAACGAGCCAAACAAAAACACGCCATTGACATCTATCTCTTTTTTAAGAGTGTTAATGTAATGATTAACTACTTTTTTTGGAAATTTTATTGTTTTTTCAGCCATAGGAAAAATTTTTCTGTTTTGTTCAGATATTTAAAGGTGAGTTCTTTTGTTGGTTTGGGGAGCGCGGGATAAATTAGGTCGGGATAACGGGACCGCAGATAAAATTCATTCAGATTTTCCAAAAATGTTTTATTTTCTTCTGTTAATTTTATTTCAGATAATTTGCTAAGCCGCATTAGGTCGTGGATTTTAAGAAGTTCTTTGTCTTTTTTGATGATAATCATTTTGAGCATTTTCTCAATTGTTTGTTGGCAATGCCAAAGCACTAAAAGATATGTCCATTGGGTTGGTTTTTTGGCGCTATAAAGTTTTTTGGCGGCATCTAAGTCTGACTGTGCGTATAGTATCCATTGTTTAAGAAGTTGTTTGTTTTTCATTGTTTTAGTATATCATTTCAGTAAATTATATCAAATGGTAATTTTTAAGGGATGTGGACACGGCGGGATTTGCACCCGCTTCATCAGGTACCAACGCTGATATGTTATCTGCATAACACTACGGGCACGGATCCACACTCTGATATTGTAAAACAAAAAGAGACCTTTTGCAAGGACTCTTTCTGCGGTACCTGATGAATATAGCCTGTAGTGTAAGCTATTTTCAGCGTTAGTATTTATATGATAGCATATTGAATGGTTTTGTCAAATTTAAGTCTTCTCTAACGCAAGATGATACCCAAATGAATTATTGGCTCTAACGCAAAATGAGCCCCAAAAGACCCATTTTGCTAAAAAGTAGTAAAATGCCATAATGGATTTATGAAAGTCATTATGAAGCATCTACTACTTGGCAGTATAGACCAAATAGAGAATTTTTTAAATAGCAACAA
>JBDRHN010000057.1:0-8639 GCA_043816765.1 bacterium
TTGAACTGTTTGCGTAAGGTGAGTTATTAAATTTCATGAGAAAAAATTTTCTGGAATGACAGATTGAGATGTTGAATTTTAATTATTTACGTTGACAGATATTTTGCATTGTCTTGCATTGGTTAAATTGCGTATGAGCCGTTTTTCTGCGTCAAAAGGGCAACTGGCAATATAATTTTCGCACAATTTTACTACTTCTTCTTTTACCTCTCTTGGCAGTTTTTTAGCAGATTTTTTTGCGGAAGATGTTATAAAAACTTTAAACATATCACAAAAGAGATTTGATAGAATGAATCTCGTTGTTTTTTGATTCGCTTATGCTCTGAAATATTAAATCTTTTGTTTTATGGTTGGAGAGTATCTCTAAAGTTTCCAACTCGCCTTCTGACAATTTGGAAACTGTTTGATACGCTTCCATAACATCAATAAGCGATTCTTTTGTTTGCAATTTAACTAATGAGGGCATATTTTTATTTGGTTAATTATTTGTCTATATCTTAATTCTTTGATTGAAATATGTCAATTTTTTTAAAACCCATTTTTTTAAAACCCAAAAAACCAGTTCTTTGCCTTTAGTTCTTTGCAAGATACAAAATACCAAATACTATCCCGTAAGCGCGGTAATGATCAGATTCAAAACCGCGTAACTTCCAAACACGACCGCCAGCCCGATAAGCGCGTAAGTAAAAGCGTCTTTTCCTTTTTTCACCTGCTCTTGATTTCCGCGTGACGTGAGCCACACTCCTCCGCCGTAGATGAATACTGCGAGCGAGAGTGTGCCGACTAGGGTGAGGAGGAGTTTGATGATGTTGGAGAAGAGTTTGAATTCCAAACATTCCCTAAAATTCTTTTTGATTCAGAAACTGGCGAGGGGTCAAAATGGGAATGTTTTGAAAAGATTTAAGTTTAAGAAGGTGGCTGTCTCCTGAAATAATAAAAAATGCCTCCGCGGATATGGCGCAGGCAAGAAAGCAATTATCAGCCTTATCTTCTCTGATAACTGTTGGGATTTTAGGGGGCTGTTCAAATAATAAAGAGTAATTTTTCAATTGATCTAAAAAATCTCCAATTGAAAAAGATAAAAGATTTCTTTGATGAATAAATTTTGGATGATAAAGCAACCGTTCAAGTTCAATAAAAGTAGAAACAATAAAACACGGGGTTAATATTTTCTCTTCTATGAGATTAAGTATTTTTCTTGGAGCTCCTCCAAAAAAGATTCCCGAAACAAAAACATTGGTATCTATTACAACTCGCATAAGTTATTTTTGTTTTATCTGTTTTAAGACCTGATTTACTTCTTTTTTTGAAAGTTTAGTCTTGCGAGCCGCTGATGAAAATTCATCCAACATATCTTTAAAAGCAAGATTTGATTTGGATAATTTTTTTATTGAAATAATATCTTGATTAAAATCAATATATATTTTCGTTCCTTGCCATGATTTCTGAATTTCTTTCGGCAAAACGATAACGTTATTTTTAATTTCAGCGATTGTAGAAGTATTCATCATAATATTGAATATTAAAATTTTTTATATTTTTAGTATATCAAACCAAAATTGGTGTGTCAAACCAATACTCAAAAACCAAAAAACCAGTTCTTTGCCTTTAGTTCTTTGCAAAATACAAAATACAAAATACTATCCCGTAAGCGCCGTAATGATCAAATTCAAAATCGCGTAGCTCCCAAACACGACCGCCAGCCCGATAAGCGCGTAAACAAAAGCGTCTTTTCCTTTTTTCACCTGCTCTTGATTTCCGCGTGACGTGAGCCACACTCCTCCGCCGTAAATAAATACTACGAGCGACAATGTCCCGACTACGCCGAGGAGGAGTTTGATGATGTTGGAGAAGAGGGTGGGTTAATATACCAATTAGTTATCGCGCCAACAAAAAACCTTTTCCGTTTAACAGCGCTTTTTCTGTTGTTTTTAAACATCTAAGCGGATCAATCTCTTCCGGGAAAAAACCGATTTTCTCCAAACCGATAGCTTCGCCTTTCTTGTTCAAAGCGATAACATCCCAATCTTTTTCCGCCTCATAGGCGCTCACAGAATCTTTCGGGTCGCCCCACCACAAATTAAGCGTATTGCCAATCGGATCAATAAAAATTTTCATTTTACCAGCTTTGTTCAATTTTTTAATATTTATTTTTTTGTCCATATTTTTTTACCTTTTCTTTTGGATTTGCTTGTGATATACGCGGTTACAATAAATCCGTCTCCATTTAAAATTTTTACCACGACGCAAATCCAATAATTATTAATTTTTTTATAATACAAAAAAATATTTTGCGCTTTATCGTTTTTCCACACTTCGTCAGCGCTAGATAATGCTTCTAAGACATCTTGTATTCTATCAGCCAAATCCGCATGCTTGACTTGAGAAATATAATTCCAATATTCCTCTGAAGTTCTAATTTGTTTAGATAAAACGCATTTTACTTCGTATATTTTATTTGTTTGCAATTTGGTTGACATTGATTATATCTTAATTTGTTGATTGAAATATGTCAATTTTTTTAAAACCCAAAAAACCAGTTCTTTGCCTTTAGTTCTTTGCAAGATACAAAATACCAAATACTAAATACTATCCCGTAAGCGCGGTAATAATCAAATTCAAAATCGCGTAGCTCCCAAACACGACCGCCAGCCCGATAAGCGCGTAAACAAAAGCGTCTTTTCCTTTTTTCACCTGCTCTTGATTTCCTCGCGATGTGAGCCACACTCCTCCGCCGTAGATGAATACGGCGAGCGACAATGTCCCGACTGCGCCGAGGAGGAGTTTGATGATGTTGGAGAAGAGGGTGGAGGGGGTGGTGGAACCGGGAGATTCACCTTTATTAAGAGGGTTTGGAAGAAAAACTTTTTCTTTACTTCCGACTGAAATTGCAGAGTCGACGTTAGAAATATTTGGATCCTCTTTCGAGATTTCAGGATCAACATTAGAAGTCTTCGCTGAAACAATTAATCTGCTTTGGCTTAAAAAATTAAATAAAAAAACTAATGTAATAATAAATAATAATTTTTTAATTTTAATATTTTTTAACATAAAATTTTTAATTTAAATTAAAATTGCGTATACTTTATAATAGCCTAATAAACCTAATTTTGCCAATTAATTATCAACAGAATAATTTTTTAAAAAAATAAAATCTGAACGACATTAATTTTAGATAAAAAAATAAGGGGGTAGAAAGTCAGCATGTTGCCAATTCTTTCTACCCCCTTAAACCCATTCATGGTTGTTTCATCACCTTATAGGTGATGACCATGTTGGGGTCGTTCGAACAAAGTCTCAGTGGTGGCCTAGTCTCAACTATACGACCATTCCCCACCTTGACTACCTTTCCGTCCCCCCAGCGAGCAACTGCGCCAACAACCTTCGAATTAATCGAGGTAATGACTACATAGTCTTTACCTGGATTAAATTTTTGGCCATAAACAGTGAGTTGTTCACAGCCGTACTGCTCTTCAAAGGGTTGACGGCGTGGTGGTGAAAAATACTCATTCACCCACGGAATCCAACGCACCAGATCGGATCCCGTAACTACCAGTCGCCGCGCCTGCTCAACATCAGCAGGCTGAATCGGATGTAACTTTGCCCCAGTAGCTGGACTAAAACTAAGATTGGGATCCGAAAAAAAGACCTCGGATACCACTCCATTCTTTTTCGCCACAGCCGCCTTCGGATTTTTTGCCGAATCAAAAAATGTGACGTTCTGCCAAGAAATCAAAAGACAAAATATCACGCCTACAGTGTTCAGTATTGTGTAAGCTTTTTTTCTCTGGCTGGGCGACTCTGATGAATAGAGGAAATAAATCACCCCTATCACCGCAAGGACGAACACACTCTCTATTACCAGAATTATAGAGAGTGGGGAGGATAGAAAAATCTCGCTTTGCAAAATTTTTGGTAACTTAAAATAATAAAATGCCAAAAATGTTGCATTGAGCAAAAAAAGAAAAGGGTTTTCCCATTTCTGCCCCTTCCACCACCACATACCGCCCAAAAAAATAAATGCTAAAATCAGCCACCAATACTCAAAAAAGATTTGGGTAAAGGTGACAGGAGATGTGATGGGGTTGGTTGATGCCGTCGCCGTGGTCACCGATGTCGGTGGGGGAGATGTTTTTTTTGATTGTTGAATTGCAGCTATTGCAATCCCAACAATCAATAAAACAAAAACTCCAATCAACGCCTTCCGAAAATGATTATTCCACTTTTTATATACAACAAAAAGTAGAATAGCCACTAAAACTGCTGCCAAAAAAGCCATTTTTTTCCCCTCCTTATGGTTGCTGTTGTAACTGACTGATAATTTGTTGCAACTGAGCAACTGTAACCTGTTGCCCTGCTACTGCCGATCCTAAGTCTGAGGGCAACATAATGGTTGTTGCCTTCCCTTCAGACACCTTTTCAAGTGTCTGTAAGCGGCGAACTAGTTCGCCTCTTGCGCCGTACTTGCTTACAGCCGCTGTCTCCTTTTTGATTTGATAGGCGATTGCATCTGCAATCGTCTTAATCCGCTTCGCCTCTTGCTTTGCCTCCCACCCCTTCGTAGAGGCCTCAGTCACCCGCTGAATGTTGACACCAGCCAAAGCAATAGATGTAATCTCCGTCGCTTTTACTCGCACACCATAATGATCTTCAAGATGAACAAAAAGATTTTCTGCACTATTTCCCGTACCAATTTTGGCATTCGTGTGAAAATCGGCGACCAAGAGGGACTGAGCATTTGTACCTTGCAATGCATCCCAAGAATGATTGCCGACGAAAAGACGGAAGTTGGCTAAAAGGCGATTCATAACCACCTCTAGCCATTTGTGAATTCCAAAAAACGCTTTATAGGGATTCACAATCTGCATTGTGAAAAGCAAACCAAAATCTAAAGCCAACTTTTCAGTATCCTCCGCTGCCTTCAATTCGTTATAATACACGAACTCTTGGACAGTAAAATGGTCCAAGCCATTTTCGTTCTCCTTGACGTGGTCCACTATTTCTTTGGTACCGTCGTCGCCATTTTGCTCCAAAGTTCGCCAGCGAAAGTCATATTTAAAGACCTTCACTAGCCGGGGTATCCCAAGCCAGTGAATACCTTTGAGCCAAGACGGCGTACTTGGAGTTGGTGGAGGTGGGGGTGGGGGTGACGACGGGGAACTATTTGGCACGATATCTCCATTATTGTCCAAATGGTACCCATCCCATTGGACAATAGCCCGCAAAAAAGCTCCGCTCGGGCTAATTACAATTTTACCGTAACCCTCCTTCACTTTCGTGAAGAGGATATCCTTGTCCGACCAAAAAATTACCAGTAAAACAATTCCAAATCCAGACACTCCAAAAACGAGTGTCCAAACTAATACCCAAATCAAAAAACTCAACATGACATCCTCCCTTTCCCCTTTCATTGGGGAAATTGTTGGTTAAAAAAGTTAAAATTCCAAGATCCAAACCTGCCCGGAAACGAGTATATAGTATTTTGTATTTAGTATCTAGTATTTCAATTTCCAATCCTCTCCGCCAGCCGGCGGATCCAATCAATTTCTAATGATTTAATTTTCAAAAACAGATACTTGATATTGAAATCTCCTCCGCGCCATACCCGCAAAAAATTTTGACATTTTCCCGCAAAATGCTATGATTAAAATCATAAAAAGCCAGCATTGCGATAATTATGTTCAAAATACAAAGACAAGAAATTATTTTCAGCCATCACGCTCTTTACCAGATGAACGAACGAAATATTTCCCGCCAAACAGTCATTGACGCTTTAAATTTTCCAAATTGCATCATCACGCAAAACAACCAAAGAAAACAAGCCATTAAATTTTTCTTAAAAAACCAAAAGAAATATTTAATAATAGCAATATATGAAGAAAATTTAAAATGCAAAAATGTTATCACCGCCTTTATCACCTCTAAAATTAAAAAATATCTTTAATAAAAATTATGAAATTTCATTACGATAAAAAACAAGACGCCTTTTATTTGCGATTCAACAACAATCCTTATTTAGAAAGCGATGAAGTGCAAGAAGGCATTATTTTTGATTATGATTCTCGCGGAAAAATAATCGCCATAGAAATCCTCAACGCATCGCGCAAACTTCCACGCCAATTCCAAACAGAAATGCAACAAAACAAAATTCCTCTCAGTTTAGTTATGGAAAAAATAAAGCAATAAACAACTATTCAACGAAATTCAAAATAATCTCCTATGAATAATCAAACGCAAAACCACAAAATTATAGACAGCACGCTTGACGCGGTGCACAAAATCCAGGAAACTCTTTACGAAAAGAGCAAGGGTTTGAATTGGCAAGAGAAAATTAAACAGATGAATGAAGCAGTGAAAAATTATCGTAAGCTGGAAACAAAATATCGCTAATGCAAACAAATCCTCAATTCTCAAAAAAAGATACCTAACACCGAAACCTTCCCGCGCCATTCCCGCAATTCGACAAAACCATTCAATATGCTATCATAATAATATCAACGTCGGTAACTCATAAGACGGGTTACGCCGAGTGTTAAACAAAAGTCCTCTTGCAAAAAGAGGTCTTTTTGCTTATAATAATAACAAACCTAATCTAACTTTATGCCAAAAACAAAACAAAAAATTCTGCAATATCATACAATATTTGAACCAGCAATAGAAGGCGGTTACAATGTTTCATTCCCAAGCTTTCCCGGATGCGTAACATTCGGACAAACTTATGAAGAGGCAAAATCAAACGCAAAAGAAGTTTTAGAATTATGGCTTGAAGAACTTGCATGCGAAGGCAAAGAAATTCCAATCTCAAAATTTTATCCAATCATTGACGAGATTAAAGTTGTATTGCCGATCAAAGCTAAAACATTATGCATCCAATAACTGCTAAAAAACTAATTCAGATACTATTAGACAACGATTTCACTCTAATAAGGCAAAAAGGCAGTCATTGCATTTACAAAAATTCAACCAACGGAATTATTGTCCCAGTCCCTTTACACGGCAAAAACAAACCGATACACATTGGAACTCTTTTAGCTATTATCAAGCAATCAAAAATTCCAAAAGAAAAATTCCAATAATTACGATTCCATTAAAATTTCCGAACAAATTTGGATCTTAGATAAATTAACTTTTTCTAATATTCAGTTGTCAAAGATCTTCATACCTTAAAGATTCCAACATATAGCTGAAACCCCAGCCAATTAAATCAATAACGAGCTGAGAGCAACCAATGTTGGTTTTTCGTGGAGGTTTAGCCTCCAATTTGGAGGCTAAACCTCCACGAAAAACGCAATACCACTTCATCATTTTTAATAGATTATAATAGCATAAATACAAAAGTTTGTCAAGCACGAACACAAAAAAGCCCCATATTTATAGGGGTTTTATATTTTGCAAATTTTATATGGGGCGGCATCTGCAAAAAGAGAAAATTTTAATTCCCTACCCAATCTCAGAAATCCCCCTCAAGTCCCCCCTTGCGAAAGGGGGAAAACGAAAAGCGCTTCGCGCTTTCCGCATCGCATCTCCCCTCCCGCGAAAGAGTTTGGGGGAGGGTTTTACGAATTATTAAAATTATTAAAAAATTTGACACCAAACCCCGATATGCTAAAATTACAATATCTAAATAAAATACTATGAACAAAACCATAAAAACCAAAACTCCCACAGGCATCGTAATTAAACAAAAAGTTAGATTCGGCAAGCCGTGCATCAAAGACACAAGAATCGCCATTGTGGATATTTTAAATCTCTTACGAAGCGGATACTCCATCACAGACATACCAACACAATATCCAGGAATCACAATTGCCGACACCAAAGCCGCCCTGCAATATTCTGCAAACATATTAGGAAAAGAAGAAATTTTGGAAATTGAATCTCTTTAAATCTCTATGCTTAAATTCATTGCCGATGAATGTGTTAACCAAGATATCGTTTTGGTCTTGCGCCAAAGCGGTCTTGATGTTCTAACAATCCGCGAAGCGGGGCTAACTGGAACTGATGACGAATTTGTTTTTAACTTCGCCCATGAACACAAAAGAATCTTATTGACCTATGACAGAGGTTTTGGAGATATTTTTCGATTTAACATTTCCAAAAGCAACGGCATTATCATCATTCTTATAGGTCAAATGGAAAAAAATAAAATTGCCCAAATTCTTTTAAGTTTTATTTCTACAATAAACAAGACAGAAAACTTGCTTGGCAAGTTAGTTATTATTGGCAAAAGTAAAATTAGAATCACAAACAGATAATTCTTATGCCAAAAACAAAACAAAAAATTCTGCAATATCACATAATATTTGAACCAGCAATAGAAGGCGGATACAATGTTTCATTCCTAAACTTTCCCGGTTGCGTAACATTTGGACAAACTTATGAAAAAGCAAAAGCAAACGTCCAAGAAGTTTTAGAACTATGGATTGAAAAACTTAAAATGAAATTTAAACAAAACCCTTCTGATAAAATTATACTTTTCTTTAACAGATGAAATTTCCAATTGAACGCCCTGCTCTTTGTTGCTATTTAAAAAATTCTCTATTTGGTCTATACTGCCAAGTAGTAGATGCTTCATAATGACTTTCATAAATCCATTATGGCATTTTACTACTTTTTAGCAAAATGGGTCTTTTGGGGCT
>JBDRHN010000058.1:0-50836 GCA_043816765.1 bacterium
TTATATCACATTCTTAGCTAGAATTACAGTAAAAAAAGTGGATAACCCGCATCAAAAATATTCATAATTTTTATCTAAATTTTCTGATTTTTATTAAATTGTCAAAGGGCTTTTTAGACAGCCTGTTCGGTCGGAATGACATTGTTCAAGCGGGAAAGTTTTAAAATTTCTATTTTGTCAACGAATTATGCAACATCTACGGGGATGACAGATTTTTTTACCTAAAAACAAATATCAATATCAACGGAATGATATAAAAAAGCGTCAGGATATAAAGAATAGCAAATTTCTTGGATTTGATCGCCAGCTCTCCTAATTTTTTAGCATGCTTTATCGGTATGTCTCTAAAAAATGGATAAATTATGGAAGCTCCTATTGCGTTAAATAAAAAATGCGCAAGCGCGACGGTAACGGCAACGGGACTTCCCGTGATTAAGGCGACCAACATCGCGGTAATGGTTGTTCCTATATTTGCCCCTATTACATAAGGGAAAATTTTTTCAACAGTGAGAAGTCCGGCTCCAGCTAGCGGCACTACCAGTGAGGTTGTAACTGAACTGCTTTGGACAAGCATTGTAAATAGTATCCCAAAAAGAAAGGCTGTTGCGGGTTGTTTAAAAATGTAGCGGTCAATGGCAACCTCGATTCTTCCAACCATTATTGATTTCATTAATTTTACCAAATAAAACAGGGAAAAGAAAATTAGAATCAAGGACAGACCCAAAAGAATCACGGGAGACATGGATCCTTTGAGGCAGGTTGTAACCGGATGGGTTAACTCTTTGACTGGAGAAAGTAAATTGATACCGCCGAATTTAACAAAAAAACCAGTTAAAAAATAAGCTAATTTTTCTATTAAATGAGTAAACAGCTCTAATGGAAACAAAATTATTACAGCGAACAGATTAAAAAAATCATGAACTACGGCGGCGGAAAACGCGCGTTTAAATTCATTTGGCCGCGAGATGTGCCCTAGACTTACGATAAGATTGGTAACTGATGTTCCAATATTGGCGCCCATTATCATAGGAATAGCGCCAGCCACCGAAAGACCTCCGCTGGCTACCAATCCAACTATTATTGAAGTTGTTGTAGAAGAGCTCTGAATTACACTGGTTGCCAAAATTCCAATAAATAGTCCGACAAAAGGATTGGATGTCGTTGTGATAAGTTTTTCTGCAAATCCGCCGCCCAGTCCTTTCATGGCTATTCCCATCAATTCAATGCTAAGTAAAAACAGGTATAAAATGGCGGCTAAAAACAAAAATTTTAATATTGCTTGCAGGTATTTGTATAATTTGTTGGTTTGCATTATATTTAGAAACAAAAAACCCCGATTTTACTCGGGGCTAAAAATTTATCTCGCAAAATGAGCAAACGCCCGATTGGCTTCGGCCATTCTGTAAACATCTTCTTTCTTTTTTATTGCCGCACCTGTTTTATTATAGGCGTCCATCAGTTCCAGCGCCAATTTATCTTTCATCGGTTTCCCCTTTTTGGTTTCGGCGGCTTCTATGAGCCAGCGAAAAGCCAATGCTTGTCTCCTGTCGCTTTTTACTTGGACTGGAATTTGATAATTGGCTCCTCCTATTCGTCTGCCGCGCACTTCAACCAACGGTCCGATATTTTTTAACGCATGATCAAAAATATCAATGGGGTTATTTGTGGTGATACTATGATCCTTGGCTGTCTGTTTTAAAATCTCAAAAGCATCATAAACAGTTTTTCTCGCGACTGTTTTTTTGCCTCTTCGCATTAAATAATTAATAAATTTAGCCACTACGACGTTGTTGTATTTTGCGTCTGGTGTTATTTTTCTTTTTGGCGCTCTTTTTCCTCGCATAATTTATGTGGTTATTTGGAATTATTTTTTAGGTTTTTTAACTCCATATTTTGATCTGCTGCGTTTTCTGTCAGCCACTCCTTGCGTATCAAAAACGCCGCGAACTATATGGTATCTTACAGAAGGAAGATCTTTAACTCTTCCTCCGCGTATTAAAACAATTGAGTGTTCCTGCAGTGTATGTCCGACTCCTGGGATATAGGCTGTTACTTCGCGACCGTTTGAAAGGCGCACGCGGGCGATTTTCCGTAAAGCTGAGTTTGGTTTTTTGGGGGTCATTGTTGTCACTTTCAAACAAACTCCGCGTTTAAAAGACGCGCCTTTTGGCAGATCAGTTATTCGTCTTTTTAAAGTATTTGACGCGGTCTGCATATCAGGAGATTTTGTTTTTGTTGGTTTGGTTTTTCTTCCTTTTCTAATTAATTGGTTTATGGTTGCCATAAAAAATTAGTCTATAAAGTTAAAAGTCCATAAAGTCTGTAAAGTCTCTAGCTTTCTTTCAACTTTATGTATATAAATTAGTGCTACAATTTTATAACTTTAGGTTGGAAATGTCAATAGTTAATTTTTCTAACAGAATTGTATTTTTCTTCAACTACGGCTCCCATTGGGTTGCCTTGAAAAATGCAATTAATCAGTTCAGAGATGAATGGGGCCATTGAAACTACTTTTATTTTTGGAATTTGTTTGCTCTTTGGAAGTTTTATTGTGTCTGTTACAAGCACTTCTTTCACATATTTGCTGTCTAGTTTTTTTATAGCGTCTTTTGAAAATATAGCGTGCGTGGCGCAAATATAAACATCTTTCGCGCCCTGTTTTTTCAATTTAGCGGCGGCGTTTGCTATTGTTCCTCCTGTATCAATCATGTCGTCAAGCAAAATAGCGTTTTTATTTTTAACATCTCCTATTAGTTCCATTACTTTTGACTCTCCGTGCGCTTGTCTTCTTTTGTTGATAATAGCAAGATCAACTAATAATAGGTCGGCTAGTCTTCTTACTCTTGTCGCGCTTCCGGCATCGGGGGCGACAACGACTATATTTTTTAATTTTTTATCAGCGATTGCTTTGGCGAGAATAGGTATTGCTGTTAGGTTGTCTGACGGAACATTAAAAAATCCCTGAATCTGATCAACATGAAGATCAACTGCGACTACTCTGTCCGCTCCAGCGGTTTCAATCATGCTGGCGACTAGTTTTGCTGTTATGGGTTCTCTTGATGTGGATTTTCTGTCTTGGCGCGAGTAGCCGTAATACGGAATAACGGCTGTGATTTCTTTTGCGGATGCTCTTTTGAGCGCGTCTATTGTTATTAAAAGTTCCATCAAATTGTCATTGACCGGAGTTGATGTGGATTGTATGACAAATACGCTTGAACCGCGAACCGATTCATTAATTCTCACATAAGTCTCGCCGTCGTTAAATTTTTTGATTGTTGTCGGCGTTAACTCAACGTTAAGGTTTTTTGCTATGTCGCTGGCTAGTTGCGGATTTGATGTTCCGCTGATTAGGATGAGTTTTTGTTTCATATTTTATTTTATTAATTTAATTCTTTTAAATATTCTTTGACTTCATCTTTTCTTTCTTGACAATCTTTTATAACCGTATCAATAAATTTTTCATATTCGTTTGTGTTGTTATTAAATTCATTCATCACCGCCATTTTATCACAAAGTGTTCCTTTTCTTAAATTCAAATAATCTTGATAGCTTGACCATTGATAATATTTATTTTTTTCAAATTTTAATTTTCGCATTTCATTTTTCCTGCGTATAATAAATCATCTGATCTTCACTCAAATCTGTCTTAAAATCTTCTCCAAAAAAATTTACTTTCAGTGAGTGTCCGGCTGTGCCGGGTTGTTTTTGTGCTAATAGGTTGTATTTATCTTGATCTATTTGGTCTTTAATATGGGTAGGGAGTTTGTATTCAATAGTTAACGTTCTTGTCTCTTTTGGCTCAATGGCAATAAACGCGCCAAAGACTGTTTTTCCGAATTCATCTTCAATGTAAACTTTTCCAATCTCGTTTGAACGATCGTTTTCCATTACGCCTTCGGCTGTGATTAATTCTGCGCCTTGGGGGGCATAGACTCGGACAAAATCTCGGTAACGTGTCAGGTTCCACGCGAATTTTCCATTGTTGGTGTAAGTCAGAGTAACTTTTCCGACCAGATATTCATCTCCGCTTTCCGATTTTTCGCGCCTCATTTCGTATTTGATGCTTTTATCCATTACCGAGTCGGTTTTTAGAGAGCCGATGTTTGAATCAACAACCATTAAATAATCGCTGTCGGTTGGACGAATCTCCCCTGTCCATTTGCTTTCGCTCGCGATGCTTTGCAAATTTTTGTCATTAAAAAATAATAAAATATGCTTTTCGTCTAAATTTTGTTTTAACAAATTTGCCATGTCCAGCCATTTCTCTTTGGGCAAATTTTCCAATCTATTTTGCAGTTCATCGGCCAAATCGCTGATTACCGCTTTTCTTTCCGCCATCGGGATTCCGAGTTCTCTGAATTCCATTTCTACACGGTATTCCAAAACGTCAATTAAATTTTCGCCAGTGAAGGTGATGCCGTGAGTGGTGATTGGTCCGACTAGATCTAAGATGTCGGAAACGACATCAGGGGTAATAGCGATTATGCCTGTGAAGTCCAAATCTTTTTGGCTTTCTTGGTTGTAAAACCATTCTACTTTTTCCGCGCTTGTTGGAAAGTTTGGCGACCAGTTGGCATCGCGCAAAAACCACTGTGTTGTATCGTTCCATTTTGCCAACTGCCACGGAGGGTTAATAAATAATCTTTCTCTTGCTGTTTTGTCCAGATTGTAAACATCATCAATAAACAGGTTATCTACTTTTGAATCTTTGATTTGCAAAAGCGCATAAGTTCCGATAAATCCTCCCGTTGGGCGCAACTCGGTATTGTTTTGCAAAAGTATTAAATAATTTGCTTGATTCGGATAGCCGATAAGTTCCGGGATGTAATCGGACGCGAGCGCCGCGAAGTCAAATAACTTTTTTGTTTCAGTCAATTTTTTTATTTTTAAAATAACATCTTTGCCTGCATATTTTGCAAAGGGGGAATTTAACAAAACATCAACATCTTGCGAAGCTTTATCAACTTCTGTTTTTATATCTTTCAAAACAGGAGCGGCTTCTCTAATGGCGACAACTATGTTTCCTTTTTGATCGCCGGATAGTTTTCCCAAATCAAGTTCTTTGTAGGTTTTTCCTTCTATTCCCAAGTCTTTATACATTTCCGCGCCGATGTCTACCAGTCGTTGCGCGGAAGATAAAACGGTTGCTGTTGAGTTGATTAAATTTTGGGTTGCTTGAATTTCATCTTTAACTATTGGTAAAACTTTTGCCAAATTGAGTCCGTCAATTTCTTTTTTTACTATATTTACATTTTGTTCAATTGTTGCTAGCGACTTTTTGGCTTGGACAAAATCTTGGCTTTTTGCGGCTGTTTGCAGATTTTGAATTTCCGTTTTAATTATATCCGCGCTGGTTTTTATTTTTTTTGCGCTGGTGTAATATGAATAACCGACTATTGAAATCAACAGAATTAAAACAACCGCGCCAAAGAGGATTATTTTCTTTTTCGCTGTTTTTTGGTTTGGGGGTTGGTTTGGGTTGTTCATAGAGTGGTTTGGTTTAATGTTTATTTGCTTTTCTGATCCGCCGCAGTCTCCTAAAAGCAACTGTTTTTAACCTTTTTAAAAATTATAATTTAACACTCCTTTCAAATCACTTGCTTCATGGTCGGGTTTGGGAATTCCTTTTTTTAAAACTTCATTTTTACGATTAATCCATACCGTTTTTATTCCCATCTCCTTGGCACCTAGGATATCTTCATCTTGGGTGTCTCCAACGAATAAAATTTCATTTTTATCGTATTTGATATTTTTTAATATTTTTTTAAAAAATAATTTCTGCGGTTTATATGCTTGTAAATCTTCAGATGTATATATTGCAAAAAAATACTTGGCGATACAAAGCTTTTTAAAATTTAATAATAGCGGTTCCTTGTCTGTATTTGAGGCAACAATTAAGACGTATTTTTTAGAAAGTTTTTCCAAAACTTCTTCTGTTTCTTGAAAAAGTTTTCTTTCGGTAAGTGATTTCAAATAATGTTTTACGTCTTTTTTGGAGCGGTCCTGCAAATGGAATTTTTTTTCAATTCGGCTTAATGTTTTTGTCAATATTTCTTCTTCGACATAAAAACGTTTTTTTGAATAATAACTTTTACAAAGCGGTTTAAAGTTGTTGTAATAAAAATCATAAGGATTTATGTTTGAATGATGTGCTTTTAATATTTTTTCAGTTGCTTTAATTGACCCATCTCCTGTGTCAATAATAGTGCCGAAAACATCAAAAAGTATAGTTTTGATCATATTTGATTTTAATCCAAGATTGTGAAAGTAATAAAGTAGGTTTGGTTTGGGATGAAATATTTATATTTTACTGCCATATTTATCTCACTCCCGCGCCGCAGTCCCCTGGCGGGAGACTGCGGCGGAGCGTTCGATAGTTTCTCTGTCATAATCATCCTCATATCTCACAATATCATCCTCTCCAACATAACTTCCTGTCTGCACCTCTATTATTTCCAAATTGATTTTACCGATATTTTCAAGACGATGAGTCGCGGAAATAGGAATGAAGGTGCTTTCGTTTTCTTTTAAAATAATCTCTTTATCATTCAATGTTACTTTTGCTACCCCCAAAACAACCACCCAATGTTCAGAGCGATGATGGTGGGATTGCATGCTTAGTCTTGAATTTGGTAAAACAACTATTTTTTTTACTTTATATCTTGTCTCCTCAATTAAAACTTCATAGCTTCCCCATGGACGATTAACTGCTGAATTGTTTTTTTCTTTTTCGCAAGGAGTATTTTCTGCCATAATAAAAATTTAATTTTATAATTTTATTCTACCATAAAATAGGACACAGATAAACACAGGCTAACGCAGATATAATAAAATCCGCGCAAATCAGGACAATCCTGGCAATCTGCGTTCTATTAATAATTACATCATTGCGACCATTTCTACCAATCTATTAGAATATCCCCACTCATTATCATACCACGCGATTACTTTGACTAAATTTCCGCCAACGACATCTGTTAATGACAAGTCAACGATTGATGAATGCGGATTGCCGATGAGGTCGCTGGATACTAGCGGTTCGTCTGTTGTTTGCAGTATGCCTTTGTATCTCGGCTCTTTTGAGGCGGCAATCAGGACGTTGTTTATCTCTTCTGCTGTAACGTCTTTTTTCAAAACCATTGTAATGTCAGAGAGTGAGACTACCGGAGTTGGGACGCGAACTGAGAGTCCCCCAAAGAGTCCTTTTAATTCCGGGATTGCGTTTGTTGTCGCTTTTGCCGCGCCTGTTGTCGTCGGGATCATATTGCAAGCGGCGGCTCTTGCTCGGCGTAAATCTTTGTGCGGACCGTCGACTAGATTTTGATCTGCGGTGTATGAATGGATTGTGTTTAATATTGCTTTTGCGATGCCGAATTCTTTGTTGATTATGTCAACAACCGGCGCGATGCTGTTTGTCGTGCAGGAGGCGTTGGAGACGATGTCGTCGTCTGCTTTCATGTCTTTGTCGTTGACCGATAAAACATAAGCGGCTATGTCATCACCTTTTCCGGGCGCGGACAAAACTACTTTTTTTGCTCCGGCGGTTATGTGTTTTCCGGCGTCTTCACGAGTGCGGAATCTGCCCGTGCTTTCAATGACTACGTCAACTTCTAGTTTTTTCCATGGCAAATTGGCTGGATCTTTTTCGGCTAAGACTTTGTAATGTTTTGAGTCAACTATGATTCCTTCTTCGTCTGATGAAATTTCATGATTGTATTGTCTGTAGACTGAATCGTATTTTAATAAATGAGCGAGTGTTTTGTTGTCGGTTAAATCGTTGATGGCGACAACTTCCATCTCATTTTCAAATTTGTCTAAAATGATTTTGAACGCGGCGCGTCCGATTCGGCCAAAGCCGTTGATTGCGATTTTCTTTTTCATAGTGTTTTTTATTTTTTAAAAAGTTAATTTAATTTTTTAATAGTCTCATGTCCGACCAATGATTTCATTTGTATAATTCCAATTTTGTTAAGTTTTTTAAGTCGTTCTGCTTGAGATAGTTTTTGTCTGATAAATTCAGCATTTAAACTTTCTAAATTTGCAAGGCACACGAGTTGTCTCACGTCCGCATAATCTCTAATGTTTCCTTTTTCGTTTAGGTTCTCTTCCCGCCACTTTTTTGCTGTCATCCCAAATAATGCCATATTTAAAATGTCCGCTTCGTTTGCGTAAACAAGTTCTATCTGTTCTGCTGTGATTAAATTCGGGACAATGTGCGCTTTTATGGCGTCTGTGTGAATTTTATAATTTACTTTTGTCAATGTTCGTTTTGCGTCCCAGCCAAGCGTCAATCGTTCATTTTCTTCTTCTTTTAATCTTTCAAATTCTTTGATTAGATAAAGCTTAAATTCTGCTGAAATCCACGAGGCAAACTCAAAAGCGATATCTTTGTGCGCGAAAGTGCCGCCGTCATATCGTCCTGCTCTGGAAATAATTCCTGCGGCGTTTGTTGTTCTAATCCACTTTTGGGGTGTCAAAACAAAAGAATTGCTTCCAGCTTCATTTTTAACCGTGTCGAATTCGACACGGTTAAACTTTGGGTTATTCATTGCTTCCCACAGACCAAGAAATTCAACTGTAAAACGGGTTTTCATCCAGTTTTGAATAACAAATCTTGGATCGTCAGAGTTTTTATATCTAGCGATATCGGTAAGCGAAATATAATCTTCTTCTTTTTGGGAGAAAAAATTTACGTTTATGTTTTTGACTATTAGTTCTTTGTTCATGAGAAATAAAAATTAAATCTTTTATTACGGACCCTTCGGGCGCAGATTGGCGCTGATTTTATTGTGTTAAATTGCGATAATCTTCTCGTATATGTTAAATGTTAAATTTATTTCTGTCAAAGTAGAAATCTCATAAATCCCCCTTTTGAATCTTCGTTGCGATGAATTTCGGTTGTTGTCCTTTCGCCAAGCATGGTAAAAATCAGCTCAAAATCGTCCATATGATCCCGCAGATTTTCTCGCTTTAATCCTTTTATTTTTAAATAAATTTTTTTCATGTCCCTATTTTTTAGATTGAATTCTTGCTAATTAGCTGAATCTCATCCCCGCGCCGCAGTCCCCGCGGGGAGACTGCGGCTGAGCAGAATAAAGTAAAAATTATGGCACAATTATTGCGTTTTTTAAAGCAAGCCAATCTCGTTCCCGCGTCGGAGTCCCCGCTGGGAGACTCCGACGGAGCATTGAAACCCTCCCCCAACCCCTCCGCGGGAGGGGGATTGTTAGTGCAAATTTCGGTTCGGAGTATGCGCGGCACAACTCCGAACCAGCGCAGTTTTGGGCATTTTTATCGTTTTCCCGACATCGGCAAAATGATCAGACTAAACCCCCTCCCTCAACATCCCCATCAACTCCAAATAAAAATTCAAATTATGAATCGTGGCTAGTCGGTATCCCAACAGTTCGTTGGACTTAAGCAGGTGGCGCAGGTAGGCTCTTGTGTAGTTTTGGCAAGTGTAACAATCGCAATGGCTGTCAATTTTTTTAAAATCTTGGGCGAATTTGGCGTTGTTTATATTTATAGTTTCGTAGAAATCCGGTTTGGTGAGTTTATTTTTTAATTTATCTTGCTCCCGCGCCGCAGTCCCCTTCGGGAGACTGCTGCGGAGTAGGGTTTTTTTCTTCCAAATATACAAACGTCCGTGCCTTGCTTCTCTTGTCGGAATCACGCAATCAAACATATCCACACCCGAACACACCGCCCCGACTAATTCTTCGGGACGACCCAAACCCATTAGATATTTTGGCTTGTCTTTTGGAAGCAATGGGACTGTCCATTTTAATATATCCCACAAATACTGCCGCGGCTCGCCTACTGCCACTCCGCCGATTGCGTAACCGTCAAAACCTATTTCCAAAATTTCTTTCGCTGATTTCTCTCGCAAGTCTTTGTGAGTGCTTCCTTGGATTATTCCAAAAAGCAACGGTCTTTTGGATTTTTCTATATTTTTTACTTTTTTGTCAAAATAAACTTTGCATCTTTTCGCCCACGCCGTTGTCCGCTCTACCGCCGTTAAGGCTTCTTTTTTTGTGCATGGCCATGGCGGACATTCGTCTAAAACCATGATAATATCACTGCCCAGTTCCAGCTGGATTTCAATGGATTTTTCGGGTGTCATAAAATATTTATTTCCATTGAAGGGGTCTTTGAATTCCGCGCCTTTGTCGGTCAATTTGACTGATGATTTTATTTTTGTCTTTTTGCCGTCAGCTTTTTTTCTTTGCGCTCTTTCGCCCAGAGAAAAAATTTGATACCCGCCGGAGTCGGTCAAAATCGGTCCGTCCCAATTCATGAACTTATGCAAACCGCCGGCTTTTTTTATTAGCTTTGATCCTGGGCGGAGCCATAAATGGTAGGTATTTCCCAGTATGATTTCCGCGCCGCATTTTTTTAATTCTTCCACGCTTAAATTCTTTACTGATCCTTTGGTTGCAATGGACATAAAAGCAGGGGTTCTAAAACTCCCGCTTTTTGTTTTTACTTTTTTTATTATTGTTTCTTTCATTTGTTTTTATAATTAAATAGGACACAGATGAACACAGTCCAAAGGCACAAATTAACACAGATTAAACCTAATGCGTATTTGCTAAATTTTAAATTTATTTCGTTTTTACTACTCCGCCACAGTCTCTCGTCAGAGGACTGTGGCGCATGGGAAGTGTACTCAAACATCTAATGCTCGTTCGCCTCGAGCTTATTTCTTGTGTCCTTGTATCTTTAACAACCTTAGACGAGGCAGTGCCTCGTCTCTACAATCTGGGCGTATGCAATACGCCCCTACAAACGAACGCAAAATATTGCGTCCCTACTTGCATTCTCCCCAACTATCTCCTATCTTTACTTCAACTTTTATCGGGGCTGTGAATTTGTCTTTTGTTTTTTGGTTGTGCGAGAGGTGAACATTTTCCATTATGTCTTTAACCTTTTTTGCAACGTCATCAGCTATACTCTCTTTTACTTCTAAAACTAATTCGTCGTGCACCTGAAGTGTTAATTTGACATCATTATTATTAATCTCTTTAATCATTTTGTAGACGGCTATCATCGCGATTTTCATCAAGTCGGCGGCTGTGCCTTGGATGGGCATATTGATTGCCATACGTTCGGCCGCGTTGCGGACGACGGCTACTTGGGAATTTATTTCAGGCAAATAGCGCCGTCTGCCAAAAAATGTTTCCACATAGCCATTCTCTCTCGCGTTTGTTTTTAGGTCGTCCAAATATTTTTTAATATCGCTGTAAATAGAAAAATATTTATCAATAAATTCTCTCGCTTTTCGGACTTCAATTCCTGTTCGAAGCGAAAGTCCATACGCCCCCATTCCATAAATCACGCCAAAATTTACCTCTTTGGCGGCCGAGCGCATTTCTTTTGTGACATATTCTAAATCAACTTCGTTGATTACCGCCGCGGTGGCTGTGTGAATATCTTTTCCGTCGGCAAATGCTTTTAGCATTTTTTGATCGTTTGCAAGCGATGCTATTATTCTTAATTCAATTTGCGAATAATCAGCGGAAATCAGCTTGCATCCTTTTTCGGCGATAAATGCGTGGCGAATTTTTTCGCCCAATTCCGTTCTGATTGGAATATTCTGCAAGTTTGGATTGGACGAAGAAAGCCGACCGGTTGCCGTAACTGTTTGATTAAAACTGGTATGCACTCGTCCTGTTTTTTTAGAAATTAAATTGGGCAGAACGTCAACATAAGTTGAATTCAGCTTTGCGAGTTCGCGATGCTGTGAAATTAAATCAATGATGGGGTGTAAATCTTTCATCTTTTCCAACTCTCCGGCGGCTGTGGAAATTCCTGTTTTCGTCTTGCTTAAGCCAAGAGTGGAAATTTTTAATTTGTTAAATAAAACATCTTTTAACTGTATTGGAGAGTTTATATTAAAATCAACGCTTGCGTATTTATAGATTTGCCTGTCTGTGTTTTTCAACCTTTCATCAATTTCTTTAGATAATTTATCTAATAATTTAACGTCAATCTTAACGCCGTCAAGTTCCATTTCAGCTAAAACAATTACTAACGGCATTTCAATTTTATAAAACAATTCTTCAAGATCGCTTTCTTTAATTTGTTGAACAAATTTTTTATACAGCCTAAAAGTATAATCAACATCCTCGCACGCGTATTGCGATAATCTCTCCGGAGCTATTTTATCCATCGGAAGATAAGATGATTTTTTGACAATTTTATATTCTGAGGTCAAATTTCCTAAAACTTGCTCTGTTGTAATTTTCTGGTGTCCGAATTCACTGAAAGAGAGAGCATCCAAACCGGACGGTCTTCCGGGGTTTATAACATAAGACGCTATCATTGTGTCAAAATATATGCCTTTGACTTCAATTCCGTTTGCCTTCAGCATTGAATAATCATATTTAATGTTATGCCCGATTTTTTTAATATTTTGATCTTGCAAGATATTTTTTAACTTATCTGTCACCATTCCAAATTCCAAATAATACGCTCCCCCTTCTTCAAAACAAAAACTCAATCCGACTATTTTAGCTTCCCGCGGATTCAATCCGGTTGTCTCGCTGTCAAGGATTATCTCTTTTTGTTTTTCTAAAATTTTTAAAAAATCATTGTATTCTTTTTCTGATTTGATTAAGTGGTATTTTTCGTTCATCTTTGTCGCAGAGACGCATTGCAATGCGTCTCTACCGTTGCCAACATCAAACAATGAAGGCTGGGCGGTTGCCATCAATTCGGGAGGAATCTTGTTCATTAATGATTGAAATTCCAAACTTTGAAATAGCGCGACAATATTATCTTTGTTTGCGAGTCTCACTTTGGCGTCTTCCAGATTAAATTCAACCGGAACATCAAGCAAGATCGTGGCGAGCTTTTTACTTAAAAAAGCATCATCTTTGCGTTCTTTAAGTTTAGCGCGCACGGAATCTTTTATTTTTTCTGAATCTATGTTTTCGTATAAATTTTCAATATTTTCAAATTCTGTCAATAAATCAATCGCGCCCTTTTCCCCGATTCCTTTTACGCCAGGAATATTGTCGCTCGGATCTCCCCGCAACGCTTTAAAATCAATCAACTGGTCAGGGGCGAGTCCTCCAAATCTTTCTTTTGCCGTTTTTTCGTCATAAATAATTGTATCGTTAATCCCCTTTTTTAAAGTAAAAACTTTTGTTGTATCGTTTACTAATTGCAATGTGTCCAAATCTCCGGTAACTATAATTGTTTCAAGGTCGCTTGCATTGGATTTTATTTGGGTTGCGATTGTCCCAATGACGTCATCGGCCTCAAATCCGTCTTTTTCATAAATAGGAATCCCAAAAACTTCTACGACTTTTTTACAAAGCGATAATTGGTCATAAAGTTCTTGGGGCTGTTTTTTTCTTTGGGCTTTGTATTCTTTATATTCCTTGTGCCTAAAAGTTGGGGTAGCTTTATCAAAGGTTAGAACCCAGTAATTTGGTTTTAGGTCTTTAAAAACTCTCAATAAAATAGAGGTAAAACCATATACGGCGTTGACCATCTGTCCGTCTTTTGTGGTTAAGGTCGGGGGTATGGCGTGAAAAGCGCGATGGAGTAAGGCGTTTCCGTCAATAACTATGATTTTTTGTTTTTTCATAAACTTTAAACTAAGTTTGTTTAGCGACGTCAACTATATAGTAGTAGTTTTTAGATAAAATATCAAATTATAGTTTTTGACAAAATGAATTAAATGCTATAATATGTTTATAGTCAATTATAAATAATTATTTAAAATTATGTTTCAAAAAAATGAAAATGGAGGGGATGCAATGGATACGGTTATAGGATCTTCAATTAAGGTGGAGGGAAGCTTTGTCGGGCAGGGAAACATTATTGTAGAGGGCGAAGTAAAAGGAAATTTAAAAACCTCGCAGAATCTTGAGGCAGGGTCAGAGTCAAAAATCACCGCAAACATAGAAGCCGCTAACGCTTTGATTGCCGGCGAGGTGGATGGCAAAATAAAAATAGAAGAGCACTTGGAGTTAACTGGCACAGCTAAAATTAATGGCGATATTGAAGCGAACGTTTTAGTTGTCGCAAGCGGAGCTACTATTAATGGTTATTGTAAAATCGGGGCGGGAGAACAGGAGTCTGTAAAAGAAAGTTTGTTAAAAAAACAAGAAGAGGATGAAGAATAAAAATTTCTAAACTTTAATTTTAACGTTATTAATTTTGATTATGTATAGCTATATATACGATTCTTATTTGAGTGATAAAAAATATGAAAAAAGTTTAGTCAGACTGGAAAATATGGTAACCGATTTGGGAATTAACGGACCCATTCATAAACTTTCAATTTTAAAAAGCCTGCGCGAGATTGTTCAAGATGAAATAGCGGCGGGGGTAAATACAATAGTAACTGTCGGAAATGATAATACTATAACTCAAATTATTGACGTTATAGCCAAAAAAAATATTACATTGGGAATTATCCCGATGGGACAGGAAAATAAAATCGCTTCCGCTTTGGGGATTACCTCTGATAACGCGATAGAGAGTTTGTCAAAAAGGGTTACTCAAAAAATTGATTTGGGAAAAGTAAATGATATTTATTTTCTATCATCGCTTCAAATAACGAATACAAACGCGATCATTCAAAGCAGCGGTTATAAAATTGAACCGCGTTTTAGCAGTTATAATATTGATATTTATAATTTTATTTTAACCGCAAACAATCAAAGCAAGGATCTGTCGCCGCAGGTGTTTAATCCTTTGGATGGAACGTTGGAGGCGGTTATATACAAAGGCGGAAAAGAATCTTTTGTCGGGAGATTATTTAAAAAACAAAAATTAGACATCAGCACTTTTTTGCCATTTAAAAAATTAAAAATAAAAAATCCATTCAGCGATGCTCCCAAAAAAGAGGGCGAAGAAGAAACAAAAGTCTTGGTTGATGAGCAAAAAATTATTAAATTGCCGCTTGAAATTGAGGTGGCGCCGAGTTGTTTGAAAGTGATTGTGGGGAAAGATAGGAATTTTGACTAATTTAATTGCGCAGAATAACGCCGAATTTACGCAGAAGAATAATTTATAATATAAAAAAAATAGTTAAAAAGCAAACATTAATCATTTTCTCGTTTTTTGACTAATATCCCAATAATAATCCCCAACAACATCAATCCAAAATAACTCGTCCAAAGATAATGATCAAACAATCCGAGGAATAAAATTAATAATAAAAAATAAATTATAAATTCTCGCGGAGGTTGAACCTCCATTTTGGAGGTTGAACCTCCATTTTTTATTATTAAAACTATTTTAAATAACAAATACAAAAACAATAAAAACCCAACCGCTCCCATTTCCACAAAAAACAAAACAAAAACATTATGCACCGGCTGATAGACCCATGATGGCTGTCTTGATGAATCCAGCAAATCGTGAACGGCTAAAGTATAATTCCCAGCGCCAACCCCAAGAATGAAATTTTTTTTAATTAACTCCAAAGAATCTTTGTAATAAGCAAGCCGCTCTGTTGTTGATTTGCTTTCCAGCCTTTGTTCCACTACACTGGTTCTGCTTAAAAACGGATCTTTAAAAACAAATACAATAAGAGTAGTTAAAAGCAAGCAATAAAATAAAAATAATTTTAAATTATTCTTAGCTATTTTATTGTGTTTTCTAAATACAGAATAACAACAAACCAGCATGACGATAAATAAGCTGATCCAAGCGGAGCGGGAAAAAGTTAGGAGCAGTCCTAGAAAAATAATTAAATTGGTCAAAACCAAAATAAGTTTTCCGTAAAGCTGTTTTTTGTTTTCTACTTTATGATTAATAATTAAATACAGTCCGACCAAAAATCCTAAAGCAAAAAATCCTGCTAATATATTCGGATGGGTAAAACTTCCGTATGCCCGCAACCAACGGCACCATTCTGTGCCGACAACGGAGACTCCCAGCTCAGATGGGTTTTGACTCGCTATGCCAAGCCATTTGTTTGCTGAAACGAATTGATTTGAAAATTGGTAAATTCCTAAGACAGCCTGAATAAATGCTGAGGCTAAAATTGCGTAAAATAACTTTTTGTAATCAAGTTTAATTTTTAGAATTAAATAGATTAATATTAATGCTTCAATGATGTGGAAAATAGAATAGATAGTTAAAGTTTTATTTAATGACCAAAAAATAGAGGTTAAAAAGTATACGATAAATAAAATGATTGAGACGTAGATGCCCCGCGGGAGTCTCCTCGCAAGGGACTCCCGCGCTGGAGATTTATGCCCCGCGCTTTCCGCTCCGTCGCAGTCTCTCCGCAGAAGACTGCGACGATTTTTTAAAAATAATGACAACAAAAAAATCGCCCACAATAAAATCTCCGTTCCAAAAAGCGACAACGTCCCATATTCCCACTGCCCGCCGTTTAGCTGACCGTATTGATATATCCAACGCGTTTGCCATGGAAGCAAAAAAATGAATGAATAAAATATGTATTCAACGATTTTATTTAGATTAATATTTTTTATTTGCATAACTTTTTATTAAATTTGTAATTTAAAATTATTCTAGATGCACTCCCCTATTATACTCTTCCAACTTATTTTTCAACAAAGGATGCTTATCAATTTCTATAATTATACCTTGCGCTTCGTTTTTTGCCAACTTTATGATTTCCACATCAGAAAAGCTGGCGATTTTGAATTTGGGCATTCCTGATTGACGGATTCCGCAGATTTCTCCGGGACCGCGCAGTTTTAAATCTTGTTCGGCGAGTTCAAAGCCGTCGTTGCAACTGGCAAGGCAATTTAGCCTTTCTTGTATTTTTTGACCGCTTAACTCTGTAAATAATAAACAATACGATTGGCGGTTGCTTCTGCCGACTCTTCCGCGAAACTGATGAAGTTGCGCTAGCCCGAATCTTTCCGCGCCTTCAATCATCATTATGGTCGCGTTGGGAATATCTATTCCCACTTCAATAACAGATGTAGAAACTAATATATTAATTTTATTATCTAAAAAATTCTGCATTACTTTTTCTTTTTCTTCTTTTTTCAGCCTTCCGTGAAGCAATCCAATTTTAAATTTTGGAAAAATTTTTTTGTTTAATTTTTCGTATTCAGAGCTTACTGATTTATATCCCAGTTTGTCTGACGGGTCAATTAATGGACAAACGACAAAAATTTGTCTCCCCTGTTTTACCTTGTCGGAAATGAATTGATAAGCCTTTTCTCTGTTTTGCGCGCTTACAACTTTTGTTATTACCGCTTTTCTGTCTTTTGGCATCTCTTTTATTGTTGATAAATCCAAATCGCCGTATAAAGCTAGTGATAATGATCGTGGTATCGGCGTTGCGGTCATTGATAAAAAGTGAGGCATAGTTTTTTTGAGCCCGTCTTTTTTGTTGAGCGCGTGTCTTTGCTCTACGCCAAATCTGTGTTGTTCATCAATGATAGCTAAAGCTAAATTTTTAAAATTAACTTTTTCCTGAATTATGGCGTGAGTTCCAATGATAATATCTACTTCGCCGTTTCCAATCATTTTAATCAATTTTGCCTTCGTTAATTTTTCAATTTCCCCCCTTTCGCAAAGGGGGGCTGGGGGAATTTTCACGTCGCGCCCCCCTTCCGCGGAGAGGTTGGGGGAGGGTTCAACATTATTTGCCAAAAAATTATTTCTCGTCAGCAGGCAAATTCTAATATTATTGTTTTTAAAAAGCTCGCTTATTGATTTGAAATGCTGGCTCGCCAAAATCTCTGTCGGCGCCATAAAAACAGCTTGTCGTTTGTTTAAAAAAACACTTAGTAATGCCATCGCGGCAACAACGGTTTTTCCTGAACCAACATTTCCCTCAAGCAGTCTGTTCATCGGTTTATCTTTTTCTAAATCTTGCAAAATCTCCCAAGCCGCTTTTTTCTGGTCGTTTGTTAAAATAAAAAGGAGCGAGCCCACAAAATCTTTTGTTTCTTTTTCTTTAAATTTTATCGCTTGCGCTTTATTTTGTTCAATTTCAAGTTTAATAAACTGCGATTGCAGCTGAATAAAAAAATGTTCGTCAAATTTTAATCTTTTGCGCGCCAGTTCTAAAGATTGCTTGTCTTTTGGGAAATGAATTTGGCAAAGCGCGTCGGAAATATTAATTAAATTTAAATTATCTTTCATTTTGTCGGGTAGCCAGTCTTCAACCTCTTCGGTTAATTTTAATATTTGCTTAATTAAAAAACGAATCTGTTTTTGCGTAACATTGCTTGTTAGAGAATAAACAGGAGCCAGCCTTGCTGTCGTGATTGTTTCGCTGTATCTGACTTTTTCGTATTCGGGAGAATTGAACTGCAGACCGTAATAATCAAAATCCACTTTTCCAGATAAATAGATTTCGTCTCCCGCTTTTAAATTTTTTATTAAAAACGGCTGATTAAACCAAACGGCTTTAATTGATCCTGTTGCGTCAGCTATCATCGCCTCAGTTACAATGGTGCGTTTGACTTTGCTTCTTTTGTTGTTTATCAATTCTATTTTACCTTTGATAGTTACAACTTCACCGCCGACCAGTTGCCCTATATTTTTTAGTTGGCTGTAGTCGTCGTAGCGAAACGGAAAATGCCAAAGCAGATCTTCCGCTGTTTTGAGATCTAATTTTTTTAATCGGGACGTTATCGCTTTTCCGATTGGTCCGATTGCGTGAATTGGGGTGGTGAGGGATATGTGCATAAATTTAATCCATCCACTTCTCAATATGGCTTTTAGCATCAACTCGTTTTTTAATCTGCTCCCGCCTATCTCTGATCTGACTGCGGAGTTTAAACATCTGTAAATATTGTTTTAATAAAAACGGCTCAAAAAACAGGATGTAAACAAAAGACTTAAACTCATACCATAAAGTTTTGAAATATACATTGGCTGAAAAATCGTTGCGCAATATTTTTTGCAAAATAATATGATGTCCCGACCACGACCACTCTTTTTGTTCTTTTCCGCGATTCCACCTGCCACCAACAATACTGATAATTCCATCCCCCTTTGAAAAAAGAGAACGTTTGTGATATGCGATCGCCGTTGGCGTGTAAATAGATTTGTATCCGGCGAGTTGCAGACGATAGGCAAGGTCAATGTCTTCTTTATACATAAACATCAATTCGTCAAAGTATTCTTTCTCTTTTTTTTCGTTAACAAAAGCTACATCATCCAATGCCGCTATTCTATATATTGCCGCGGCGGCTGAGGCTCCAAAAATTTCTTCCTCTTCATTGTATTGTCCGTGGTCAATTTCACCTTGTCCGCGGTCTGAAAATCTGTGTTCTTTTGTGATGACGAGTCCTGCTGAATCAATAAAATTTGTTTTGCCGTCTTTGTATTCAGACTGATCATCAAAATTCCATCTTTTAATTTTTCCGGTGCTTGACGCTATTCTCGGGGATTTCATGATTGAATTGAGCAGTTCGGAAATAAAATTTTCTTCCAAAACCATGTCAAAATTTAACGTCGCATAAAATTCGCAACTCTTGTTTGCCGCTTTTCTTATCGCCAAATTATGTCCGGCGGAAAAGCCGACATTTGAGCCGGGTCTGATTATTTTAACTTCTGGAAAATTATTTTTTAAATATTTTACATCTTCGTTTTCTTCCTCTTCATTATTATCAACCGCGTAGATTTCTAAATTTTTATAATCCTGCGTTTTTAAACTCTGACAAAAATCTTTGAGGTATTTTTCGCTTTTGTGCAGAACAAAGCCGACTCCTACTTTTGGCGAATTTTTTCTTTCCAGTTTAAATTCTTCAACCGGTCTGTCTTTCATCATTAAATTATATGCCGCTGTGGCGAGGCTTTCGTGCGTGCCGGTGTCATACCACTCCCCTTTCATAAAAGAGGCTTTCATTGTTCCGTTTTTCAGATAAACGTTATTTAAGTCAGTGATTTCCAGCTCTCCTCTGTCTGACGGCTTTAATGTTTTGATGTATTCAAAAGCGCGGCTGTCATAGATATACGCGCCGATTACCGCCCAGTTTGATTTTGGCTCGGCCGGTTTTTCAACGATGTTGATTACTTTATCCCCTTCCACTTCAGCTATTCCAAATCTTTGCGGGTCGTTTACTTCTTTGCAAAATATCTGCGCACCGGATTTAAAATTTTGGACGTCTTCGTAAAAATTATTGTCTATAATATTATCGGCAAAAATTACTAAAAAATTATCGTCGCCCACAAAATCTTCGGCGAGTCCGACGGCGTAAGCGAGTCCTCCCGCGTGGTCTTGAATTTTAAACGTAAAGCGAACATTAAAATCTTTTCCGGAACCTAAAAGTTTTGCAAAATCACCGGCATGGTCTTTACCGGGTAAAATTAAAATATCTTCAATGCCGGCTTTTATCATGTTTTCAATCGCGTAATAAATCATCGGACGATCGTAAACAGGCAATAGATGTTTGTTTGTTACTTTTGTATTGGGAAACAGCCGTGTGCCTGCTCCACCAGCGAGAATTACACCCTTCATGGATTGGTATTTAGTATTTAGTATTTTGTATATTCAAAGTTGTCCCGCAGGACACTCGGAACCGTATTGCACTAACAATATTGGATTAAATTCACGTTGTAAGTGCAATAACGAACCAGCGATGATTTTACTTCGTCCCCGTTGCTTTTGTCAATGCCTCTATCACTGTATAGCTGATGGCATAAGACGACAAAATGATAACCAATAACCAGCCCTATTGACGCGTCAACTATGATTTTTTTAGCTTTATTTACTTTTTCCTCGCTTCCCATCGCGGTCATATACATATATCCTCCGTAAATTATCAAAACCAAAAATATCACACCAAGAAAAGACAAGACGGATCCGATAATTGACCCGACTATGGCGCCAATGCTTTTTGGTTCGCTAAAGCCCGCGGCTTCGGCGAATCTTTGTAACATTTCTAGGATTGTGTCGTTCATATTTTTATTTAACTAATTAGCAATCAATAATTACTAGTTACTGATTACTGTTTATTGATTACTCAATATTTAATCCCAACTTCAACTTCGTTTTCGCCAATTTTAACCTCTTTTTTCATCTCAATTTCACTCATATCAACAGCAGAATATTTAACGCATAAAGTATCTTTTAAAATATCGCTTCCATACACTTTAAGAATCTCTTCTATCTCGCTATCTTTAGTATAGTATATTTCCGCCGTATCGTTAATAGAGAGCCCCGCGTCTTTGCGTAAATTGTTTATTGTTCGCACAATTTCACGGGCGCAGCCTTCAAGTTCAAGTTCGTGGGTAATTTCTTTATTCAAAGCGATTTTAAACTTCTCCGTTTCTTTAACCGCCCAATTGTCGCCACTTTCTATTTCTTCAACTAAACTAACTTCTTTAACATTAAGTTCGTCTTTAATTAAATTAATTAATTCAATATTGACTTTTGACTTTTGACTTTTGACTTTCAATTCGCTTAACGGCTGTCGCACTTTAATCCCCTTTTCCGCCCTAGCTGACAAACCTTGTTCAACTATTTCTCTAATCAAACTCATCTCTTTAATAACATCCGCAGAGACGCATTGCAATGCGTCTCTGCCGTCCGGCCAACTTTCCAAATGCACCGATTTATTTTCATCCTCAAAATTATTCCCAGTAACTTTCTGCCAAATCTGCTCCGCGATAAACGGCATAAACGGCGCCATTACTTTTGAGAGTTGCAACAAAACATACCCTGTTGTTTTTAAAGCAGAATTTTTGTCATTTTTATCTTCACCCTTAAACCTATCTCTTGATCTTCGTAAATACCAAGTTGAGAAATCATTTATGAAATCAGTAATAGGACGCGATGCTTTTGGCAGGTCGTATTTGTCCATGCCAACCGTTACGTCAGAAATTAGTTGATTTAATTTTGCTAAAATCCACTTGTCTAAAATATTTTCTGATTGCGGTTCTCCCAACGCGGGAGTCCCCTGATGGGAGACTCCCGCGGAGCAATGCAACTGCGGTTCCTCCAACGCTCCGCCGCAGTCTCCTGAAAGGGGTTGCGGCGCGGGACAACCCAACGTTCCGCCGCAGTCTCCCCGCGGGGACTGCGGCGTGGGAGCGAACTTGAGCTCTTCATTATTTTGATCAACTACACATCCGCAATCACCAGCATAAATTTCATAAAACTTATAAACATTCCAAAGAAGCATAATATTCTTTCTCAGCGATTCCACAACTCCGCTTTCGGAAAAGTTTAAATTTTCCGCCGCCATGACCGGCGAAGTTAATAAATAAAAACGCAAAGCGTCAGCTCCGTAGCGATCGAGAATCAACATCGGGTCGGGATAATTTTTTAATTTCTTTGACATTTTTTTACCGTCTTCGGCAAGCACGATTCCGTTTACTATTACGTTGTTATATGCGCGCGTATCTTTTATTCCAACAGCAATAGCGTGCATGTAGTAAAACCAACATCTGGTCTGATCAATTCCTTCGGCGATAAACTCTGCCGGAAAATTTTTCTCAAACTTTTCTTTATTTTCAAAAGGATAATGCGCTTGAGCATAAGGCATTGAGCCTGAATCAAACCATGTATCCAAAACATCGGGAATGCGTTTCATCTCGCCATCGCATTTTTCGCACTTGAATGTTATTTCATCAACGACGTGCTTGTGGATGTCGATTTCTTGTCCGTCTTCGTTTAAATAAAAAACTTCCATTCTGCCTTTGGGAAGATTTTCTTCGCTCGCAAAATATTCTTGCGTGTTATAATTTCGAATTACTTTTTTGATTGCCGGACTGACTCCGCTGTGGCTTGCGACTAAAACGGTTTTTCCTTTGTGCTCTTCAACGACTTTTTTTATAAATTTTTCTACTCGTGCTACCATGTCCGCTCTACTCTCTCCTGTAAGCCCGAATTTAAAATTATATTTCTCCTCGCCACTTAATTTTTTATATTGTTTATAATCGTCTTTTTCGGATAATTCTTCTTTTTTGGTATTTTCCCACTCGCCGTGATTAAACTCAGCTATTAAATCGTCTGTTATTATGTCAGCGCTAACCTTATTCTTCATGATTTCCGCTGATTCTTTGGCGCGAATTAATGGTGAAGAAATGATGACATCAACTTCGTCTTCAATAGAATTCGTAACATCTTGTATTTGCTTTCGTCCTTTTTCGGTTAACTTAAATTTATTAACATCACTAGATCTTACGTTTAAAATATTGTTTTCGCTTTCTCCGTGTCTGACAAAAATCAGTTTTGTAATCGGTTGAACACTATTTTTACTCAACTCGTCAATTGACCCAATTACTTTAAGTTCCCCGCATTTCTCGCATTTCCAAATCGGAATTACCGATGCCCAAAATCTCTGCCTGCTGATTGACCAATCGCGCGCGCCCTCAAGCCAATTTCCAAAACGGCCGTCTTTTATATATTCGGGAGACCAGTTTATGTCTTTTGCGTTTGCTAACATTTGCTCTTTAATTTTTGTGATGCTCACAAACCACGATGATGTGGCGTAATTCAAAAGCGGCGTGTCGCATCGCCAGCAATGCGGATAGCTGTGTTCATATTTTTCTTTTGAAAATAATAAATTATGATGAGCCAGATATTTTATAATTTCAATGTCGGTTTTTGTGTGGTCGCCGAGTGTTTTCACGCTCATTCCCGCAAAATCCGTTGCTTCTTTTTTTACAATTCCATCCATTCCGATGTGTTGAACAAAAGGCAAATTATATTTTTTGCCCAAATTCATATCGTCTTCTCCGAATGCCGGCGCGATATGAACAACGCCTGTCCCCTCTTCTGTTGTAACAAAATCCCCGGCGTAAATCTTCCAGCCGTTTTCTTTGTTTTCTAAATTTTCGTTGTTGGAGTAATAATCAAATACTGGCTTATACTTTTTGCCAATCAAATCTTTGCCTTTGAATTCTTCAATGATTTCAAATTCTTTATCTTTTAAAACATCGCTAATTCTGTCTTTTGCTAAAATATAAAATTCATCTGCCGTTGAATTATCTTCATCCTTTTGATATAATTTATTCAATGCGGGGGCAGCAGGTTTGCTTGGCGAGTCCGATAAACTGCGCCTATGGGGTTCAACTCCCCTTGCCTCCACATTGCTTTTATTTATTTTAAAACTTGACAAATTCTCCTGATCTGCTATACTATTATTAAGTTTATCGGGCTCGCCATTATGCAAATCTGCAGGCGTACCACTAACCGCTAATTTATTGGCGGTTTTTTGGTTAGACAATTTAACTTTCACATAATCAATATCCCCCCCCACCGCCAAAGCAACATTCCCAATCAACGTCCACGGCGTTGTTGTCCAAGCCAAAACATAAGTATTCTCATCAGTAATAAAATTGCCAATTTTTTGTCCTGCTTCAAGTTTAAACTTAACAGTCGCAGATAAATCTTTCACATCCTTATACCCCTCTGAAATTTCCGACTGCGAAAGTGTGGTTTCACATCGCGGGCAGATGTGCATTGAGCGGTATCCTTCGTAAATCAAACCTTTGTCGTAAAGCTCTTTAAACACATACCAAACAGATTCCATAAAATCCAAGTCCATGGTTTTGTAGCTGTTTTCCATATCCGCCCATCTCCCTAGCTTTGCCATAACTTTTTTCCATTCCTCCACATAGCCCAAAACTTTTGATCGGCACATTTCGTTAAACTTTGCTACGCCGATTTTTTCTACAATGTCTTTTTTGGCTTTTGAGCCGATCTCTTTCTCAACGATATTTTCAATCGGGAGTCCGTGGCAATCCCAGCCCCACCTTCTTTCAACCCTGTATCCTCTCATTGTCCAATACCGCGGCACGGCATCTTTCATAATGCTTGCGGCAATGTGTCCATAATGCGGCGTGCCGGTCGCAAATGGCGGGCCGTCATAAAAAACATAGTCGCCTTCCGGGTTATCTTTTTCAACCGATTTTTCAAAAATTTTATTTTCCTCCCAAAATTTTAAAACATCCTCTTCCATTTGAGGGAAACTGGTTTTTTCTTGTTGTTTGTTATTGTTTTGCATAAAATATATTTTAAACTTTAATTTCTTGCGCCTTTCGCGCAAATCCTCTAAATAATTCTACTCTTCTCAGCTTGTCGTAACAAAAATCACATTCAAAAATAATTGTTCCGTCTTTCTTTTGAACCTCTCCATGCGCTTTGTTGTCTTTTTTGTCTTCATTTTTTTGAATTATTTCTATAACTAACTCATCGTTTTTCTCAACATCATCAGCCTCAACATAGAAACGAACACTCATATTTTTATAAGCTGCGATTTTCTTTCTTTTTTCGCCTGCATTAATTTTTGATAAGAGATAATAACTTCCCGCTTGTCCAACCATTTCAATCAGCCTAAATTTATTAAACTGACCATCACCCTCAAAATCTAAATCATTAACTTTTCTAGTGGCAACTACTTTATTTTCATCCAAATGGCAAATTTTATCTATCATAACTAAATCCCCTTCTTGCGGTAAAACTTTTCTCATTTCTTCTCCTTCAGATATGATCTCTTTATAATCAATCTGTTCATTATTAACTTTTTCTTGCAAATTATCATCTTTAGAAAAAGTCGCTTCAAAGACTTTAAAATTTTTACCATAACTTTCCATATAACCAAAAACAAAAATATTATTTCCCTGAATATGCATCTCGTAACTTATATCATCTAAATTAATTACGGGTAAATTAAATTTAGCGCCATCTATTCTGCTAAACTCAAAACCATCTGGCAATTTTTTTTCTATTTCTCCCAAAATACGAAATGCCGGCGTAATATCCGCATGATTTTTTCGTTCTTTCGCTAAATAATTTAGCCTATTTTCTCCTTCTATTTCTAATTTTCCACTTTCCACTTTTGGTTGTTCGTTTGGTGGTGTTAAATCTTCGTATCCCATAAAAAATAATATTAAAAAATAAAAAACCCTCCAGCGTTTAGCTTAAGGGTCCTGATTTAGGACGGTACCACCTTAATTTCTCCTTTTTGGGGAGACACTTTTTATTTATAGCTGTTACGGGCTTTCCCGGCAGATTCTACTCCTTGTTTGAAAACAAGTTTCTTTCTGCAACGCAAGCGATTTGGTTCGCTTTTTATCTAGTGATAGCTAGATATTCAACGTTTTTATAATAGTAGCAAATATGGGAGTTTTGTCAAATTGGGGAGATGAAATTGTAGGAACACGCCGCGGCGTGTTCCTACAATTTCATCTCCCCTCTTCTTATCTCCTCAGCATACCCCTCATCAACCTCCGACCAATCAACCAAATTTTTTAAAAACTTTTCTTTCTCTTCACCTCCCATTAATTCCGCTTGGCTTAATTTTGATTTGAGCGGGTAAATAAAAATTGATGTTTTCTCGTCCTCTATATTTATACCAATAGCCAAACTCTCTTGGGTTTCTTTGGAAAAATATTGGTCAAAAATAAAATTCCCCAGCGAATAAAAAATCGGCTTGTTTTTGTAAATTTCTATTCCTTGCGTTACGTGCGGATGATGTCCGATTATAATGTCCGCGCCGGAGTCTATCAATGTATGGGCTAGGTCTTGTTGTGTTTTATTAAACTTGTTCGCGTATTCAATCCCCCAATGTATGTTTACAACCACCAAATCCGTTGAATCGGCTAAATTTTTTATTTTTGTTTTTAGTTTTTCTGTGTTCAATTTTGTATAAACTGCGCTAAAACCCGCCATTCCTATTTTTTTGCCGGATATTTCCACTACTGTTGAACTGCAATCATCAATACCGCCATCCACGCATCCGCTGTGATAAAAATTCATGTCATCCAGATTTTTTATCATTTCCTCAACCCCTTGTCTGCCTTGATCGGATAAATGATTATTTGCAGTATTGAAAAAATTAAAATTATATTTTTTAAGCTGGTCTATCAAATCGGGATTAAAAGCAAAGTCATACGCCATCTGCGGCGCGTAATGCGCGCCATTGTTTGTCACAGCGCCTTCAAGGTTGCATCCAACCAAATCATTTCCTTGAAAAAATTTATTATCTTCGCCTGCTAATTTTTCAAAAAGATAATCCAGTCCGTTCTCTTTAATTTTTATTCCAACGGTTCGGTCAAGCATCATGTCGCCGAAAAAAAGAAATTTGATCGCAGGGGGTTTTACTTCTACTGCCACTTTTTCTTTTTCCTGTTCTATTTCTTGTTTTTTTTCTTCTTCTTTTGGGGGTTGAACATCTTGGGTGCGAGAAAGGAGTTGAACACCCAAGGGGGTGTTCAACTCCTTTTCAGACGTTGGCTCGGATTTCTTGATTGAGAAAAAAATTATTCCTGCTTGCAGAAGGCAGAGTGGGATGAATAGAAATATTAGAAATTTGATGGTTGATTTTTTCATAATTATTGCCTTGTGGAGGTTTAGCCTCCATAATGGAGGCTAAACCTCCACAAGGTGTTACTATTTTATTTTACACCATTTTGGAGATTTTGGTTAGTTTCTTGCAAAACCCCCGCCTTCCTGCTAAAATCAAACCAATCAACAGACTTTCAACTTTATGGACTTTACAAACTTTTAACTAATTTACTATGTCATTACAAGTCGGAATTGTCGGTTTGCCGAATGTGGGTAAATCAACGCTTTTCAAAGCATTAACCAAAAAACAGGTTTCAATAGAGAATTTTCCTTTTTGCACAATTGAGCCAAATGTCGGGTGCGTAACTGTTCCTGATGAGAGATTGGAAAAACTGGCGGAAATCTCTAAATCTAAAAAAATAGTTCCAACGACTATTGAATTTGTTGATATCGCAGGGCTTGTCAAAGACGCGCACAAAGGGGAAGGTCTTGGAAATAAATTTTTAGCAAACATCCGCGAAGTTGACGCCATCGCGCAAGTCGTTCGTGAATTTACGGATAGCAATATTGTTCATGTGCACAATGAGGTTAATCCAAAAAGCGACATTGAAATTATAAATTTAGAGTTAATTATTGCTGATCAAAATACCGTAAATAAAAGATTGGATGGCATTCAAAAAAAAGCTTTTGCTACAAAAGATAAAGATTTGGTTAAAGAGGTTTCTGTTTTGGAAAAAGTAAAAGCGGTTCTTGAGGATGGCAAGCTGGCTAATACGCTTCAGCTTGAAAAAGATGAGCAAAGGATTTTAAAGAGTCTGAATCTTCTGACCAGCAAACCATTTTTATATGTTTTTAATACTGATGAGGGCGTAAAAAATCCGACAGTTCCTGATTTGGTTGATAACTATGTTGCGATTTCAGCAAAAATTGAAGCGGAAATTTCAGAGCTAACTGACGAAGAGGCTAAAAACTTTTTGCAAGATTTGGGCATGGAAGAAACCGGGCTTGATAAATTGATCAAGGCGTCATACAAACTTTTGGGTCTAAATACATTTTTAACTTCCGGCGAGCCTGAAACCAGAGCGTGGACTGTTCGGGCGGGAGCCAAAGCCCCTGAGGCGGCGGCAGTTATCCACACTGATTTTGAAAAAGGATTCATACGAGCCGAGGTTGCTGCTTATAAAAATTTTATTGAAAATAACGGATGGCACGGGTGCAAAGAAAAGGGGTTGGTGAAAATAGAGGGGAAAGATTATGTTGTTCAAGATGGGGATGTGATTTATTTTTTGGTGGCGGCTTAAATTTAAACAATTCTGTGGCATTGTAGAGACACGCCAATGGCGTGTCTCTACAATAAATAATATAAAAAACAGAGATCTTTCGATCTCTGTTTTTTATATGGCAGGAAAACTGGGAACAAACCTTAAATGACAAAGTTAATATAAAGGCGCCCATATCCTGCCATTTTTTAGTATAGCATATTTTAAAAAAAACAAAAATACCTCATGGAATCCAGAGGTATTTTCGCATCATTTTAAGACATTCTTTATATTAACAATAATATAATAGCATATTATTTTGTCTTTGTCAAAAAATATATAAATTCCACAGCTTGAATGTCAAAAAAACTTTATGTTATTTTTTTAATCTCCTTCAATTTCAACCAACTTCCAATAATCATTTTTTGAATCATTAATAACAATATTCGCATTTTTTGCGATTGTTTCTTCTGAAAGCATTTCCAAATTAAACCTCAAATTTTCCGGAGTTATAGTCTGTCCGTGTTCAATGATTTGGCCCAGTTCAATCACTATTTTGCCAACCTTTTTAAAATTGTTTTCTTTCGCTTTTTCTAAAACTAATTTTATTATTTTATTTGCTTCGTGCAGATCGTGCATATAATTTTAGTTCGTGGAGGTTCAGCCTCCAGTTTGGAGGCTGAACCTCCACGAACTTTTAGTGCGTCGCGCAACTGATGCATGGATCATGCGCTCTTATTAAAAATCTTATTAAATCTTTTTTTTGATTAGCTTTTAATTTTGACAAATCCAACTCTCCAATATCTTGCTCTATTACATTTAACATCTGGTCGGTTGGGGAAATGATGTTACAGTCAACAATATCTCCTTTTTTGTCTAATTTATACGCATGAAACAACATTCCTCGAGGAGCTTCCATTGCCGAGACTCCAAATCCGGCTTTGACTTCATATTTTGTATTTTTGGGAATTGTTTTTATTTTTAAATATTGATCAATTAATATTTTTGATTCTTCAATCAAATGCGCGACTTCCACGACTTGCGCTAAAATATTATAAAATGAGTTGTAAATTGGAATTTTTAATCCCGTATCTCTTAGAACTTTTTTTGCTTCTTTGTTGAGCTGTGAATAGTTGTTGTTAATTCTAGCCAACGCGCCAACACCGTAGGGGCGTCCTTTGTATGTCGCGCGTTTTACAAGTTCTCCCCCTTTGTCGTCATATGTTCTCTCCTCAATGTCTTGATAAAATTTATCTATCGGCATTTTGAACCCATCGCTTGAAACTATTTTTCCATCATAAACAGGATATTCTTCTTCTGATCCCAAGGATATAAATTCTTTTTTGTTTTCCAGTTTTGGATATTTTAATTTTTCAAAAAATTTCACCAGTTGCCAAATGGATTCCATTGCTTCATCGTATTTTTTCAAAACTTCCTTCAAATCTTTTTCTTTCGGAAACTCTTTGAATCCTCCAACCTCGGACGACATGGGATGTATTGTCCGCCCGCCAATTATTTTAACCAATTCCATTCCGTATTCACGCACTTTTACCGCCGATGCTGTTTGCGCGGGGGTAAATTTAACCACTTTAAGCGTATTTTTTTCGTTGTAAAAATCCGGCAATGATAGCCAAAAAAAATGCAGTCCATCGCTGTGGATGATTTGACCGTATTCCATCAGTTTGCGCAAGATAACTACCTGTGAAGAAACTTTAATATTAAGCGCCGCTTCCATTGCTTTGATCGAACATAGATTATGAACGACTGGACAAATGCCGCAAATTCGGGCGGTAATAATCGGCGCGTCGCTAAACTTTCGTCCCAATAAAATTCCTTCAACAAGCCTTGCCCCTTCTTCGGTTTCAATTCTTGCTTCTTTGACGTTGCCATTCATTAGTTTACCCATAAAACTGGCATGGCCTTCTATTTTTGCTATGTGGTTTATTTTTATTTTTTTCATAATGCCGATTAAGGTGTCCGACACCCTATGGGGTGTCGGACACCTTTTTTGCTATTTTTGATTTTCTAAAACACTTCTTATACACCCCATACTTTGATATTATCTCTCGAAATGTAAGTGTTATAACCATTGAAACAACAATGGCGACAGTAATATTATAGAACATAAAGACATAAAAGGAAAATGCTCCGAGCAATGAACTAATCGCGTAATTCGAACCCTTTCGAAAAACGAACGGCGCATCGCCCATTACCGCGTCTCTTATCACTCCGCCGCCAAAACCTGTTACCATTCCTAAAAAAATACAGGATAAAAATGAGTTTATGCTTATTTGTGTGTTCGCGAAAAGATGATTGTAGGTAACAGATACCCCTATTATAACAAATACCGACAGTCCGATGGAGTCTATGAGTCTAAAAAATGAATATTTTTGTTTAAAAAATGTTGGCACGGAAAATGTTATTATGGCGCCAAGTGTGCTTATTAAAATGTAGTTTGGGTCTATTAAATAAAACAAGGGCGTTCTGTTTATAATCAAGTCCCTTATTGTCCCTCCTCCGACTGCTGTTATCAGTCCTAAAAAGATTGCTCCAAAAATGCTAAGTTTTGTTGTTTTAGCTTTAAAGGCTCCTGTGATTGCAAAGGCAAACGTGCCGAGTAGGTCTAGGAAGTACATTGGCGTTTGGATTGTGGTTAATAATTATGGATTTTAATATCATTGGCAACTATTCAGAAATTCCGAATAACTGAATTTCCGCCCCGTTGGAGTCTCTCGGTGTTGGGACATAGTAGAAAGTCTAAATCAATATTTTGTTTATCTGCAAATAACGATCTTAATCTATTCAAGAGGACTCCAACGTTATTTTGCAATCACGCAGGTGTCCATTTCGGGAGACTCCTGCGGAGCGAAATCGTCTTCTCTGGTTTATATGGTAATATCTATTGTCCCTCCTTTTCCAACATCTGGTTTTTTTCTGTCTTCTATTTTATCTATGGCGGCTTGTTCTCTTCTTTTTCTTCTTTGCTCTTCGTTTTCCGTATTCTCACCCTTTTGAATGGAAAAAATTGGTTGAACTGCCAAATAACTTTCAATTTTTTTTATCATAATGTTTTTTAAGACTTTGCTCCGTTGGAGTCTCTCGGTGTTTGGTATTAACGGCGGATTTAAGTCAATATTTTATTATCTATAAATATATAATCTAAGTCTATTCAAGATGACCCCAACGCGGTCTTGCAACCCTAAATTTTTTGCTCTCTGCGTCTATCTTTTAGGTAATTATCATAAAGCTTTTTTGTTGTCCTTGACAAAAATGGCCGTCTCTTGATTTTTTCATTTTTTTCAAGATATTCAATCATTTCGCCGGGATTCTTTTTAAGTATTTTCATCAACGCGGGAAATCCTTTTGGCGTTGCCATCCACATAAAGTCAAGGTCATTAAAAACTCCGAGAATAATATCTTTTTTAAAAAGGTCGTCTTCCCCAAAAATCCATTTATCGTGCACCGATACGTAATAAAAAATCTTTTCTATTTTATCGTCAGGATAATCCAGTTTTTGTAAAATCTCTTTCGCTATTTCTGCTCCGGCTTTCATATGGGTCTTTTTCAAATCCAGTCTAAAAGGATTGCCTTTCGGAGTTTTTGAATAACCGACATCGTGAAGAATTACCAGCGGAAGCAACAAAGAGTCGTCAATTTTTTCTTTTTTGCAAACAAGCAATGCGTCTTTCATCATCCATTCAATATGATCAATATCCATCGGGCGTCCTTTTTGGTAGTGGGGCTTTGCCAGTTTCCACATTTTTTTGTATGTTTCTTTCATAGGCAGGCAGGGGGGTTTATTCCTTGTTAGATTTTAAAAATTTTTTCACTTCGCGATCAAAATCGGATTCAAACAGTTTGTCTTGAATGGGTCTGTATTTTTCAAATTCACTTTCAGCAAACGCCTTTGCAATTTCCATGGTTATTTTTCCCGCATCTTTTAAAATTTCCTCTCCATTAAATTTTAAAAAAACATTAAGTTTTTCCGACCAGTCTTTCGTCGTCATCGGTATTCCCTTTTCCGCTTGATGTTCGGCATAATCAAGATACATTGTTACAATGCGATTTAAAAATTTTATCTCTTTTGTATTTAAATAATTTTTCGCAATAGATACATCCGACTTTAAAATTCTTCCATTCGGGGCTTTCTTCCAAGTCGTTAGCCCCATATAATCTTTCTTGCAATTAGCCCTCTTGGCAATAAGTTCGGCGGCGGTATTGCCATGTGTTGCGTAATGAAGCTTATTTTGCACAGTTGCAAAAAATATTTTTGTGGTCTGTGAATGAATATCATAATCCATTGCAGTTACGTAAATATCGGTAATTTGCTGATAAAAATTCCTCTCGCTTTGACGAATATCGCGAATCTCAAGAATTAAATCTTTAAAATACTGCGGGCTTAAATAAGCGCCATTTTTTAATCGTTCGTCATCCAAAACATATCCTTTTACCGCGTAATCTTTTAAAACTCTTGTTGCCCATCTTCTAAAATCCGTTGCTCTCTCAGAATTTATTCTATACCCCAGTGAAATAATCACCTCTAAATTATAATACTCAATTTCCCTTGAAACATTTCTATTCCCCTCTTTTTGAACTATTCGGAATTTCCGAATAGTTGCTTTTTCTTCCAATTCTTCTGACGCATAAATATTTCTCAAATGCTCATTTACGTTTGGAATATTGACATCAAAAAGTTTGGCAATAAGTTTTTGCGTCAGCCAAACATTTTCATCTTGCACGCGAACTTCAATTCCATATTCTCCCGCTTGAGAGGTAAAAATCAAAAATTCCGCCGTGCTATTTCTGATAGTTAGTTTTTTTGTTGTTTTAATATCTGCCATTGTTATTTTTTACTGTTATAAAATCAATTAAATTTATATAATTTTAATCTTACCTCACCGCCCCCGCCACTACTCCAACCACGCGCCTATCAAAAACATCAGGAATTATTTTTTCGCTGTTGGATTTTCAACCAAACCAGCCAAGGCTTTGGCGGCGTTTAGTTTCATTTCGTCGGTTATCTTTTTAATATTATCATCAAGCGCGCCGCGAAATATGCCGGGAAAAACTAAAAGATGGAAATAATTATAAAAATTTCCATCTTTCTTTTTGATTTATTAAAAATCTTTAAATACCTCTTAAAAAACCTCCATCTTTAGATATTGAATTCCAAATTGTTTTGCTTCTTCCCTGTCCGACATCCAAACATCAACCTGCATGCTGTAACGTTCATTCATTCTATCCTCAACGACAAAAAGTTTATCGCCAAATTTATTTGGAAAACGAATTACTGTTCCGACAGGCAAAAAATTCGCCGCCACTATACCGTCCCGAATCGGAGTTCCAAAAGCGGTTATATAGGGAGTATCATCTGTTTGGTCAACAGTGCTTGTGTATGAGGAAACTGTTACATTCATTACTTGCTGTGGAACTTTGTTCGCAAAATATTGACGCAAATAAACATCAATATCAATGGGCTGGGAATCTACTATATAAATCGGACGAGGCTGATTAAGAATAATTTTTTTTGAAAAATTTTCAGCTTGCAGAAAAAATTGCGCCAACTCAATCACAAAAAGAGCCGCAAGCATAAAAACAACCAAACTTGCGCAGACCGCGGTAATCTTGCTTTTAAATACAACCGCCTCCTTTTTATTTTTTTCTTTTTGCGGTTTGTGAGTTTTTGCTTTTTTATGCTTTTTAAAAAACATATTATTAATATTAAAAAATAAATTTTACATTAACAATATAATAGCATGTTTTTTAAAAAATTAAAAATGCAAATTTCAAAATTGTTTAAAAAGATACAAGGACACAAGATACACTTTGCGCTTTTTAAATCAATCTATTCAACGCGTTCAAGTAAGCTTTGCACGAAGCTATAACAATATCTGTTGACGCGCCTGCGCCGACAACCGCTTTGCCGCCTCTTTGAACTTTGACTGTCACTTCCGCTTGTGCGTCAATTCCGGCGGTAACGGATGCCATTGAAAACTCTAGCAGTTGCATGTCTGTTGCGCCGATGATTTTATCAATCGCTTTGTATGCCGCATCAACTGGTCCGTCGCCTTCTATTTTTGTTTCTTGAATTTCTCCTTTATCATTAACCAAACTAACAAAAGCTGTCGGCGTTCCTTGGTTGCCGCAAGTGACGTTAATTTTTTCCAGTTTATATTTTTGCTGAGAAATTTTAATTTCGTCATTAATAATCGCTTCCAAATCCATATCAACAATTTCTTTTTTCTGATCGGCAAGTTTTTTGAATCTTTCAAAAACTTTTTCTATTTCATCTGTTTCAAGCATGTATCCGAGTTTTTCTAATCTATCAATCAACGCGTGCTTTCCTGAATGTTTTCCTAAGACCAATAAATTCGAATTAAGTCCGATATCTTCCGCGCACATTATTTCATAAGTGTCGCGTTTTTTTAAAATACCGTCTTGGTGGATTCCCGCTTCGTGCGAAAAGGCATTCGCGCCGACTATGGCTTTGTTTCTTTGAACTGCTATGCCTGTTAAATTACTGACCAGTTTTGAAGTTCGCATTATTTCTTTTGTATTTATATTTGTGGCGCAATCAAAATAATCTTTTCTTGTGTTTATCGCCATTGCAATTTCTTCTAATGCCGCGTTGCCAGCTCTTTCTCCCAAACCGTTGACTGTGCATTCAATTTGTCCTGCTCCATTTTTTAAAGCGACTAAACTATTTGCTGTTGCCATTCCTAAATCGTTATGGCAATGCACTGATATAATCGCCTTGTTTATGTTTGGAACATTTTTAACAATTCCTTCTATGATTCTAGCAAATTCTTCGGGTATAATGTATCCGACTGTATCGGGAATATTAACTGTTGTCGCACCAACGTCTATTACCGCTTCCAAAATTCTATATAAAAATTTGCTCTCTGTTCGCGCCGCGTCTTCTGGTGAAAACTCTATATCTTCGCAATATTTTTTCGCGTATTTAACATGTTCAACTGCTACTTTAATAGCATCGTCTTCTGTGAGTTTTAATTTATGCTCAAGATGAATTTTTGATGTTGCCAAAAAAGTATGGATGCGCGGATGTTTTGCGTTTTTTATCGCTCCCCATGCCGCGTCAATATCCGCTTTTTTGCATCGCGAAAGACTGCAAATTGTAACATTCTTAATCAAGCCGGCGATTTGTTGTATGGCGTTAAAATCATCAGGAGATGATATCGCAAATCCCGCTTCCATAATATCAATTCCGAGCTTTTCCAACTGAAGCGCGATTTGGATTTTTTCTTTTGTGTTTAATGTCGCGCCCGGCGATTGTTCTCCGTCGCGAAGTGTTGTGTCAAAAATTTTTACGGTTTTCATATTATTCAATTGTATTAAGCAGTCCCCCTTTTTCCATTATATTTTTGACAAAATTTGGAATCGGAGAAAAATTATATTTATCTTCGCCTTTTGTAAAATACCCTTGGTCTAAATCAACCATAATCTCATCTCCTGTTTTTAATTTGCCGTCAATCTCTTTGCATTCAATCGCCAAAAATCCGTTGTTAATCGCGTTGCGGTAAAAAATGCGGGAAAAAGATTTCGCGATTATTCCTTTTACGCCAGCGCCGCGCAACGCCCATATCGCGTGTTCTCTTGATGAACCGCATCCAAAATCTTCGCCTGCGACTATAAAGTCTCCGTTTTGGACTTTTTTTATAAAATCGGGGTCTATGTCTTCCATGGCGTGTTTGGCGAGTTCTTTTTCGTCGTAAGTATTCAAATATCTCGCAGGGATGATTTCGTCTGTGTTAATGCTGTTTCTAAGGTAAACGTGTATTTTTGTTTTCATGCTGTTTTGAATAAAGTTAAATTGGAGTATTTTTTGCGTTTACGCAAAAACCTATATCTGACCTACCTAAATATTTTTTGACATTGTTATAATCGGTTTCGCCACTGATGATATATAAATTATTTTATAATAAAAAAACGAAAATGACAATGTTTTATCAAAAAAAATGGAAGCCCGACTTCCAGTTTGGAAGTCGGGCTTCCATTTTTTTATTCTCTATTTCTGTCTTTTTGTTCCCATAAGAATACAGAGGGGGAGAAGAAACAAAATTCGTCTCTCCCCCCCCCATATTTTTTAAAATGCGCATTTTAAAAAATACGATAAAAAAAACTAATTTACACCCCTTTAATAACTCCTTATTTATTGATGAGTAGATTTAATTCTTTTTTGAACCAAAGCTATATTTTTGGCTAGATACTTTGTTGCCACACAATACTCGGGAATAACATCAAATATATCTCCTGTTTGAAAAGCAATTCTTCCTGCACACCCTCCAGCACAATATTGACCTATTTCACAATTTTTACAGACGGGAAGATTTTCCAACCTCCTACGACCAAGATGCTCGATTCTATCAAAATAATATTTCACTTCTTTCTTTGCTCTGTTCCATGTTCCGTATATGAAACATTTCAATTCTTCCTTGGTATCATGGTAGAGAGCCATATCACAACTAGACACAGAATCATCCGGGTTTAATTGCGGTACTGGTATACAACTGCGACACCCTACATTTGTAGACTCATCAAAATTAAATGTAAGTGAGTTTAAGAGATCCATGCCATATTCATCAGCTCGTTTATATGCCTGCACAAATCCCTCTGCAAATTTCATAATGTCGCTTTTGGTCACAGAACATTTTCCTCTATCACGTCTAGGTATTGAGTAAATTACCGGATTTAAAGCCAAACTCTTTATTCCCTTGTTGTGGTAATATTCCACTAAAGTTATCTGCTTATCAAAGATTTCCTCTTCTACGGTTGAACGTACACCAATAGCTGTTCTTACGCCTACTATTTCCATATTCTTTTCAATTTCCAATGTGCGCCCCTTGCCACATTTATCCGGCCTATTCTTGTCATTAATTTCTGGCGGACCATCTAATGAAAACCAGACTATGTCAAAATTCTTCGCAATCCAATTGGTATCCTCTGATGTTTCAAACAAACCATTTGTCTGAAGTTCGGTTTTAATATCTGGCTTAAGCCTCCGTGCATGCTCAACACAAGAGCGAACAATATCCATTTCCTGCGTTGGTTCTCCTGGTGAAAAAAAACGCAATGTTGTCACTTTGACACCTGAGGGGTATCCACGAATAGCATCCTCAATGCCTTTTTTGGCAAATTCAATATCAATCACTATTGGATTATCCTGCTCGTCGCTAGACGATGCCATACAATATCCACATCGTAAATTGCAACGATTAGTCGGATTTACTGTTACTGCCAACTTATCGCAATGTTTCATTTTTTTACCCTCTTCTAAATTGGTTTAAAATATTAAAACAACAAATATTAAGCTAAAGTTATCTTTACAGTAGGCTTACCTTTTTTTGTAGAATATTTAATGCTCACTTCTCCAATTTCTGATATATCTTTCACATGAGTACCACCGCAAGGAATTTTATAGCCCAAACACTCCCACCAGCGAAAACCAGCTTTTTCCGCATCTGGATAGGTTGTTACTTCTGCACCCTCGGAAATAACTTTACGAAACTCACTGTTTGCCTTGTCAATCAATTCCTCAGTAATTTCTTTGCTTTCATATCTATTAAATGCAAAACCTGTTTCTTCAATGCTTGAAACTTGTGGATATGGCATTTTTTTACCAGCGACACGCTCAATTATGCAGTGATGCAGATGGACAGATGTATGTAATTTCATTTGATTATAACGAAAATCCCAATCCAAACTACATTCAACATCTTTACCGACATTGCTTTCGTCAACCTGCTCTTCGGTGATTATTAAAACACCATCATCTGAATACTGATCCTTAAGTGTGTCGATAATCTGGATATTTTTACCATCAATAATTAGAATACCCTTATCTCCTCTTTGTCCTCCTCCCTTTGGGTAAAAAATATTATCCTCCAACTGGATACAATTTTTATCATCTTCGGTAAAAATGCTCTTAATTCTAGTCCGCAATTCACGCACATACAGATCATCATAGAGTTTATTAGACATAATGTTCCCCTTTCTAAATTAAATAATTTTATGAAATAAACACCCATAAATAATGACGCAGAATATCTACGCTGGCAGTTTTCAATGAACTATTCATATTATACACGGATTGCCTCAAATGTCAATGATTAGCTCATTTAATTTCACTCTACTCTAAATATTTTACAATCCACAAGATACGGCGAATTAAAAGCGGTCATTTCCCCGGCTTTTTTATTAGGAACAGGAAATAATCTTGCAGATAGCGGTTTGTTGAGTTTTATGGCTAGTGATGCCATATCTAATAATATTGCTTCTATTTTTTCAATAGATACATCCCCTGGTATTGGAACTGTATCTAAACCGCAACCGCAAACTGCTGAATATAGCAATAAATTTGTTATATTGTATGTTTCTTCATTGGCTCTTATTGCCAGCCCGCTATCTTCGCAAACCGGCAACATAAGACCGGAGTAACCGCATGTTTTAACAGATAAATTTTTTAAAACAGTTGTAATTATAGAGGAAATTGCCAACGTTCCTTGGTTTCCAAATTTGCCAAAACCTAATTTTTCATAAGCAAAAGCGATACTTTCATCAGGATTAAGAGATGTGGCCAGCGAGGAATCAATGCCTGCGTATTCAATATTAAATTCATCTGAAATTTGTTGCGCCAAATCAGCAATCTTTTTTAATTCTGATTCAAATATCTCTTTTAGATTTTTTTCAGCTTCATGCAAATTGTCTGATCTAGAAAATGCTCTCATTGCTAAATCTCCACATTCAAGTCCAATAGCAAATGTTGTTTTATCGCCTTGATGATAGCTTGCTGGAAAAAACGGAATTCCTGATTGGCAATTAGACCAAGCGCAAAATCTAAAATTTCCATAACCATTTTCTGTTGCTTCTGAAATTTGCTTAATTATTTTTGCTGATATTTTTACGTTTTTAAAATTTATTCCAGTTTTAAAATCACCGATTTTCCCCGAACAATAAATAATTGCTGTATTTTTAATAATTTCTGGAATTAACAATAACTTTTCTTCTGATTCTGTATATCCAATATTAAAAAAACCAACATCAAGACTTTGGCAAATTTTTTCTATCTCCTTAATTTTATTCACAATTTCTATATTTGATAAATTCCCCGCATATTCTTCCCATGGGTTTGTAGCTATTCTGGTTGTTTGAACCTCATAACCAGCCTCATTGAAAACAGCTTTTGCTTTTTTGTTAAATTCAGCTATTTGTTTAATTTTCTCCGCATCTTTGACAGATTGCAAAGATATGCCGGTTGTAATTGTTCTGATTTTCATGATATTAAATGCGCATTAATAAAAAATTTAAACAATTTTTTAATGCTTTTATTTTACTTTAAAAAAATATTTTAAACAAGAAAATAAAAATTAACGACAAAATACTAAAGTTGTAATTTTATAAATACTTCCTAGGATCAACAATCTTTCCTTCCAACGCCGACGCGGCGGCGACAAGCGGGGATGCCAGATAAACTTCTGATTCTGTATGCCCCATTCGCCCGACAAAATTTCTGTTGGTTGTTGAGATGCACTTTTCACCTTTGGCTAAAATTCCCATGTGTCCGCCAAGGCATGGTCCGCAGGTCGGGGTGGAAACGACGCATTCTGAATCCATAAAAATTTCTATCAATCCGTCGCGCAAACATTTTTTATAAATATCAGTTGTTGCCGGAATTACGATTGTTCTGCATTTTACTTTTTTACCTTTTAATATTTTCGCGGCCTGCTGTAAATCAGAATATCTGCCGTTTGTGCATGAGCCTATAAACGTTTGATCTATTATAATATTATCTTTTTCCGCTTCGCTGATGCTTTTTCCGTTTGAAGGCAGGTGCGGATACGCCACCATTGGCTCTAGGTCTGTTATATTAAAATTATAAACTTTTTCGTAATCACAACCTTCGTCTGAATACCAATCTTCCGTTTCTATAATTCCATTTTTCGCTCCAGCTTCAATCGCCATATTGCAGATGGTAAGTTTTTCTTCGTCGCTCATTTTTTTAATCACCTCTCCGCCGAACTCCATCGCTTTGTATTGCGCGCCGTCAACTCCAATTTTTTTTATAATATATAAAATAACATCTTTGGCGGTAACTCCTTTTTGCAATTCGCCTGTGATATTAAATCTTAAAGTGGGCGGAACTTTAAACCATAATTTTCCGGTGGCGATCACATGCGCGCAATCTGTTGAACCTATGCCTGTTGAAAAACATCCCAGCGCTCCGTATGTGCACGTGTGGGAATCAGCGCCAACTATTACCATTCCCTGTTTGACGTGTCCTTGTTCGGGCAAAATCGCGTGGCATACTCCATGACAGCCGAGTTTGTAATAGTGCTTAATATTATTTTTGAGCGCCCAGTCGTTAAGTTCTTTCGCGTTTTGCGCGCTTTTAATATCTTTATTGGGAACAAAATGGTCTGGCGTCACTACGATTTTATCAGGATTCCAAACTTTATTTATATTTTTCTTTTTTAACATTTCAATGGCGGGCGGAGTTGTAACATCGTGGCACATTAATAAATCAATTTCTCTTTCAACGATATTGCCAACCACGTCGCCTAAAATTTTTTCTGTAATTGTTTTTTTCATATTGTTTTCTTGATTTTTTGACGTTAAAGATACTTTATGTAAAATTCCGCTTTGCATCTGTCGGGATAACGTTCGCAATTTATACAATCATTGTTAATTTTTTGCGTAAGCTCTTCTTTTGTTCCTTTTACAAAACCGACTTCTTCAAAAAATCCCGGCGTATAAGTTAAAGAGATAACTCGAGGTATTCCGTATGATTTGGTCTCATCAAGCAATTGTTTGATTATCTTGCTTCCAATGTTTTTTCGTCTGTACTCCGGCGCCACGACAAAACAATTTATTTCCGCTAAATTTTCACTGTGAATTCTCAACGCTCCGCCGGCAACCACCTTTCCTTCATCTCGCACGACATAAATCTCCCTTATTCTCATATAAAGTTCTTTTAATGACCTCGTTTTTATCGTTCCGTTTTCAATGCTTTCATAATTAATCAGCGCTCGAATTTTTGGAATATCGTTGAGTTTTGCTTTTTGTATTTCTAATTTGGACATAAATTAGTTCAAAGTTATAAAGTTTGCAATTTACTTTTCAGCGCAAAATAAAACAAGACCATCAGAAAAATATTAAAAACAATAAAAATAAATAACGTTATATTTATTTTAGAAAAAATTTTTTTTCTTTTGCTCAGGGTTGCTTTTTTATTTGTGTTTGTGTCTGAATTTTGTATTTGGTTTTGCATATTTTTAGCATCTCAATACATAAAATACTGTCAAGTCCCCACTTTTCTAAACCGCTAAATCAGCTTTTTAAGGAAAATTGTTTTTTAAAATATTTAAAACTTTAATTTGAAGGGTATCAAACTTTAATGTCATTGTATGGTTGTTGTAGAGACGCATTGCAATGCGTCTCTACACCGCGATAACGGCGCGCGATAACGGCTATTTCTTGAATTTGTTCATCCGTCCACATATTATGCGCCGCATCAATTCTTGTAAAAATATCTTGCGCGTTTATAAAAAGAATTTTGTTTTTTCTGTCGTCCGTTGCTGTTGTTTCCGTTGCTGTTGTAGAGACACGCCATTGGCGTGTCTCTACGGTGGCGGCGGCGACAGATGTTTTCCGTTTATCAAAAAACCATAATGTGCAAGAAAGCGCTACGTTCATAAACATATTTGTTCCAACCGAAATTATAATATCAACCACCCCCGCCTCAATCATTTTTTTACGGATTTCTTTTTCAGCGTTTCCAACGTCGCTGGATGCGTTAGACATAACAAACCCGGCGCGGCCTTGCGGATTAAGCGCGCTTAAAAACATCTGCATCCAAAGATAATTGGCGTTTGAGATTTCATTTTTGCCAGTAATCGGCAGTCAGAGATAATAACGCGGATCATCATTACAATCACACGACTCATCGCAAAACCCGTCATACTCTCCGCAATCGCACAAAGGGTCATGATATAGCAGGCTCGCGCAAATTTTTACCTTCCACCCCCTAGCCCATCCAAGGATGGGAATTAAAGGTAGAACAAATTAAATTCGTTTGGTATTATTCCCCGTGCCGTTTGCCGCTATGCCACTCAAACATGTCTTTTCTAATTTTTGCCATTCTGCCGTCTGGGTGATAAAAAACCAAACCCTCGGCTTGGACCTCTGGCAATTTCATTTTTTGGTTAAAAAGACTTGGCATATTTTTAAACCACTCGCTTATAGCTTCAAAAGTTTTTGGATATTTATTCGCTTCCCAAGTATGCCATTTGCAGTGATCGCGCAAATAATTGAGCGGCACCCATAAATGACCCCGCATTTTATGCGGGTTGCCGTTTATAATCTCGCCAACCAATTCTCCGTAATGATACCCGTCTGCAAAATCTTTAAGCCAATCTTTTTGAATCGCCTTTGCCAGCCCCTCCAAACAAGCCCCCTCCCATTTTGTCTGCTTTTTTACCGTAAAAATATTTTTCAAATTTTTACGGTTTGTTATCTGAGAAATATTTCCATTTTCAATATAAACACAAACATTCGTGCCGTCTATTTTATCCGTCGCCCTTACGCCGTCATCCTCAAAAACCCACCTATAATCTTCATCTATTTCCGGAGTTATAACATATCTGTCTTTGACCATTTTTCTCTTAAACGGACATTCCAGTTTCGGAAAATCTTTAATTGGAATGTTTTTTAAAATCATATTTTTAAATATTCTTTTGTGTTATATCACATCCAGCCCGCTCAGCTCTTCTCTTTGAATATTTTTATAAAGCAAATTCCTCTTCAGGGCGGGCTTTCCGTTGTGTTCTACAACATAATAAGCAAACCCCCGCATTTGCTTTACAAGTTTATAATCGGCATGGCCAGGCAGGCTTGTTGGATCTTTTTCTTCAAAATCAACAGGGCTGTCGTCTGCTGTTGCAAAATATGTCTTTCCTGTATTTGCAACCAAGTGTCCATACCCAGAAGGGATGAATAATTTTTCCCCCATAACAGCAGGAACGGCTTTAAACTCTTCTACCTCATCGGCAATCATATTTCCTTTATCATCAACCGCCAACTTCTGAAGCAATACCATGCCTTGGCCATAAACAAACCAATAGGTTTCGTCTAGTTTGCCTACGTGATAATGTCCATAAGTTTTAATATACTCTCCGCTCACAACGCCAGGCTCCCAAACGGTAATATTTTTTTGATCAGTTCCGCCCCTAACCAAATGATAATGAATAGCAGGACCAACTCCGTTTGGATCCATTAAAACTTCTTTCATTTTCTCGTGCGTTCTTGCGGCATAATGCTTAGAGACGTTTGTAAAATCAATATTCATAATGTTATAAAATTAAATTTAAATTACTCTTAGAATTTTAATTGATTATCAACTTGATTGAATACAACATTAAGCCAAGCCCTTGCTCGCAATCTCTTCTTCTAATTTTTCTATAAATTTTTCAATTTCCAGCTCCCCAATATCCCCTTCTTTCCTATGCCTTGGCCTTACTTTGTTTGCCGTCTGCTCTTTTTCTCCGACAACAACCATATAAGGAATTTTTTGCATCTCTGACTCTCTAATTTTTTTACCCAAAGATTCGCTTCGTCCGTCAACTTCAACTCTGATATTTTTCTCTCGCAACTTGGCAACGATACTATTCGCGTAATCAATAAACTTATCGGAAACAGGCAAAATCTTTACCTGAACAGGCGAAAGCCAAAGAGGAAAAGCGCCTGTGTAATGTTCAATTAAAACTCCAGTAAATCTCTCAACAGAACCAAGTAGCGCCCGATGCAACATAAAAGGACGTTTTTTTTCACTATTACTATCAATATAATTCATATCAAACTTTTCAGGCAAATTAAAATCAACTTGCAGTGTAGAAATTTGCCACTCACGACCAATAGCATCAGTAACCTTAACATCAATTTTTGGTCCATAAAAAACCGCCTCACCCTCTTCTTTTACATAAGACCAACCAATTTCATCTAACGACTTAATTAAAGACCCCTCCGCCAAATTCCACTCCTCATCAGTTCCCAAATATTTTGTTTTATTTTTAGAATCGCGAACACTTAGAGCAACCCTAAAGTTTTCAAACCCAAAAGTTGTAAGAACATAATTCATTAAATCCAATGCTCCTGATAATTCACTTTGCAATTGATCCTGTGAGCAAATAATATGCGCGTCATCTTGTGTAAAACCGCGAACACGAGTAAGTCCGTGCAAAGTCCCAGAACGTTCATATCTATAAACTGTCCCTAATTCAGTATAACGAATAGGTAAATCTCTATAACTATGAGATTCGTGTTTGTAAATTTTTACATGCATGGGGCAGTTCATCGGTTTCAAATAATACATCTCATCCTCAATCTCAAGCGGAGAATACATCCCGTCTTTGTAAAAATCCAAATGACCTGAAATATTAAACAATTTTTCTGAACCAATGTGCGGGGTATATACTTGTTGATACCCTCTTTTAATATACTCATTTAGAACAAAGTTCTCAATTTCACGACGCAAAATAGCGCCTTTCGGCAACCACAAAGGAAGACCTTGTCCGACTTCTTCGTCCAACATAAACAGTCCCAACTCTTGCCCAAGCTTTCTATGATCCCTCTTCTCCGCCTCTTTCAACATTTCTAAATATTTATCCATCTTTTCTTTGCTTTCAAAAGCAACGCCATAAATTCTCTGAAGCATTTTATTTTTTTCATCACCCTTCCAATAAGCGCCGGCTAATTTTGTTAATTTAAAAGCGTCAGGATTTAACTCTCCGGTTGAAGCAATATGCGGACCCTTGCACATATTTATAAAATCTCCCTGTTCGTAAAAACTAACTTCAGTTTCTCCTTGCGCCTTCAAATCTTCAGCAAGCTCAGCTGTATAAACATAATTTTTATCTTTGAGAAATTTTATACCCTCATCAATCGGCATGACTTTTTTCTTAATTTCCAAATTTTCTTTTATAATCTTATTCATCTCGCTTTCAATTTTTGGAAAATCTTCAAGCGTGATTTGATATTCAGCATCAATATCATGATAAAATCCGTTTTCAATGGCAGGACCGACACCTGGCACCGCCCCATAAAGACGCGTTAAAGCCTGCATCAAAACATGAGATGCTGAATGCCGAATTATTTCTAATTTTTCATTGTTCATAAAATATTTAATTTAAATTTTAACTCAATATATAATTTAATCAATAATTAAACAAATGTCAATTTAAAAAGCTTGGATTCAAGCCTGAACATCATCGCTTTTGTTTTTCATTTTTTTAATCCATCAATACTAGGAGGCTGAATTTTTAACAAAAACCTCATGAGCCGTAAGATGATTAAGACGTTTTCTTTGGCGATGATTTGGGTTTTTCTAACTCCTTTTTTATTAATTCAATGCATTTATCCCTTATAAATCTAACGCCTTTTTGAGTTAAACTGTATTCTTTCGCTGTTGCCAAACTCCCGTCTTTTATGTACTTTAAAAAAATTTTAAAGTCCCTTTCAGCTTTTTTAAATTCTTTCGGTGTATATTTTAATTTCAGTCTGCCTAACGTCTCTTCAATGATAACAGCAATCTTTTCAAACGGGGCGGGTTCTTTGAGCGGGGACTCCGCCTGTTTGTCTTCAATAAGATCATCAAAATCGCCCAACCAAGGACCTTTTTTTGTGTTAACCAGGATTTCTGTAGATATCGGCTTTTGATCCATCTCCAAAAGTTCTACAATCTTTTCTTCCGGCAACTCCATTTTTTGAGCAATTTCTTCAATGCTCGGGTGTTTTTTAAACTCCTGAGTTAAAAGATTTGAAGTTTTATGTATATTCTTAATCATTTCAGCCTTATCTGGCGGAATGCGTATTGTCCTTGATTGATCGGCCAATGCCCTCTCAATTGACTGATGTATCCACCATGTGGCGTATGTGCTTAATTTACAACTTCGCTTATGGTCAAATTTATCAACAGCTTTCATTAGCCCAATATTTCCTTCTTGAACCAAATCAAAAAAATCCAAACCGCAACCCATATACTTTTTAGCAACAACAACCACAAGTCCTTGATTAGCCGTAATCAATTTATCTCTTGCTTCTTTATCGCCTTTTTCAATTTCTTTGGCAAGGACAATTTCCTGTTCTCTTGATAATGGAGAAATTTTAGAAGTCTCTTTGAATAAAAGTTTTAAACTTTTATCAAGATTTTCTTGGCTAGAATTTTCTCTATAATCATTACTGCTTTCAAGACTAAATTTTTCCATAAAAATAAATTAAATCTAACGGCGCATTGGCTCGGGTAGGTGCGGCGACGTCGCCGCACCTACCCTGCAATATTGAAATTCCTCTGCAATAAATTAAAACCTCTCTGCTTTTTTGATGCTTATTTCTCCTCCCGCCCCCAACACAACCACATCGCGGCGATCTAGCTTGCTTTGCAGTAAATAATTTGCCAAAACGTCATCAACGCGATCTTGCAAAACACGACGTAATGGTCTTGCGCCAAATAAAGGATCAAAGCCTGCGGATGCAAATTCTTCCACGGCTTCATTTGTAACCTCAAAATTAATTCCTTTGTCTTCAAGCCTTTTACCGATTTTATTTAATAACAGTTTTGTGATGGCAACAACATCAGGCATAGTTAGAGGCTTGAACACAACAATCCCATCAAAACGATTTAAAAACTCAGGTTGGTAGTATCGCTTTAGTTGTTCATTTAACAAAGCGTTTTTTATATCTTCCGTGCTCCAGCCTTCTTGCGCTTTGTCCTGAATAAACTGCGTGCCGGCATTTGAGGTTGCGATTAAAATAACATTTGTAAAATCTATAGTTCTGCCCAAATTATCAGTAAGTCTGCCGTCATCCATAACCTGCAAAAAGACATTTAAAATATCTTTGTGCGCTTTTTCCAACTCGTCTAAAAGCACAATGGCATAAGGGCTTTTTCTGACCGCTTCTGTCAGATAACCGCCCTGTTTTGAGCCGGGAGCGCCTACCAAGCGATAAATACTGCTTTGGTCTTGGTATTCGCTCATGTCAAGACGTATCATATTATTCTCATCTCCAAAATATGCAGCCGCGACAGTTTTTGCCAATTCGGTTTTACCGACACCAGTGGGACCGAGAAAAAGAAAGTTGGCAATAGGACGTTTTGTGTCGCGCAGTTCCGTTCGCGACCTTCTAAGCGCTTGCGCGACCAGCTTTACCGCCTCATCCTGCCCGATAACCCTTTGATGAATTTCTTCTTCCAAATTTAACAATTTAACGCTTTCTTGCGCTGAAACTTTTGTCAGAGGAATATTTACTTTCTGTGAAACCACATAAGAAACATCATCGGACTTAACAATACTATTTTCTCCTTTTTGGTTTCTGACATAGACAGCAACTTCTTCTATTATATTAATAGCTTTGTCCGGTAAATAACGTTCAAAAACATAACGTTTGGATAGTTTCACGGCGGCAGACAAGGCGTCGTATGAAAAAAATATTCTATTTTTTCCTTCAAGAAAGCTGGTTTTTGCCTCAAGGACTAAAATGGCGTCATTGTCTCCCATTTCGTTTACGAGAATTTTTTGCATCGCTTGCCCCAGCGACTCTTGCTCTATATAAGAACTGAAATTTATAGGGGTGCTGGTGGCAAAAGTTATGAAAGATCCTTGAGATATAAATTTAGATAAAACATCAGTGAGGTCTATCGTCTGTTCGCCGCCTGAAGAAAGTCCGCTCATCTCTTCCACATTGTCAATAAAAAGAACAATGTTTCCGGCGCGGCTTATTTCTGACGCTATGCGCATTAACCTTCCCGAGGCTTCCGCCGGAGACGCGCTACTGGTTAAACGCGCGATACTCAAACTAACTAATCTTTTGTCTTGCAAGGGTTGCGGCACATCTTCTGAAACCATCAGTTGAGCAATCCCTTTTACAATACTCCCTTTGCCAACCCCCGGAGGGCCGACTAAAATCATCCCTGTTTTCCCTCCTTCAATAAGACGAAAAATTGTTTTAATCTCTTTTTCTCTTCCGACGCACAGTTCCAAATATCCGTTTGCGGCGAGCTGAGTGAGGTCGGTGCAAAATTGATTTAAAAACGGAGTGGATACCGCAGTATAAGCGCGATCAATTTTGTTTTTAGGACGCAGAACGGCTTTGCCTTTAAGACGTTGCGAGATTCTTACAAGCTGTTCGCGCATCCTCAGCCACGAAACTACGTTTGTTACTTTTTGTTCATCTATTTCCAGATCATAAAGAATTTCCTTGGATGCATTTCTGAATTTATCTTCTAAAACTTCAGGGTTAATATTATAGGTGTTGTAATTTGCGTCTTTTACTAAAACTAAAAGCATTTCACTTGGGGTTATCTGCGGTATCTTGGCATTATAAGCTTCGTTATAGCTTTCAATTAAAGCCAAACGAAGTCCGTTTGTGAAAATAACTTTTCCATCTCCTTTTTCTACGGTAGCCAAAGCGTGAGAAATCTTACTTCTCATTTTTTTAAAATCCAAACCAAGCCTTCCGAAAATAACAATGATGTCAGAATCCGAAAGTAATGATGCCAAAAGATGAAGCGTGGTAACATTTTTGTGGCCTAAATTCTTTGCCAAATCATAAGCTCCTTCAACGACAGCAAGAGCGGGTCTGTTGTATACTTTTGAAACATCCACTTTTCTTTCGGGGCGTAAAAGCATTACTTCTTTCCAACTGCTTGCTGTTGGGAAGCTTTTATCTTGAGCTTTGTTATAACTCTTATATTTAACTAAAAATTTTACTTTTGACTGTATTTCCAAGCGATAATAAATATATAAATCAGAAAGAAGGCTAAGCCAAAAAATAAATAAAAACCAGCTTTTTGTCTGCCAAAATTCCAGTGTTATCAAACCCTCCACCCCTGCGTAGTAAATATTTCGTCCCAGCGCGGCAATCCCTAAAAGTCCAAAAAAGAAAAAAAAGAAATTTACGGCCTGATTAATCACGCGATGTATTTTTTCCTGCCATATCGCGAGTTTGTGGGTTACTTTTCCCCAATACAGAAAATCCTCATGGCTGTAAATGCCAAGAGCGTAGCCGTCGCAAGCAAGGCACTTTTTATTTTCAAAATATCCAACCCCGCCGCAGTTTTCACAAATAAAATATTCCGCTGCTTGCGCGGGGGCTTGTAATTCTTCTGTTTGATTATATTGTTGCGTATCGTTCTGCATGGTTTTGTTATAATTTTCAATTTTCAATTCTCAATTTTCAATCAATTTAAATTTTCAAACATTTTTCAACGCTCCGCCGCAGATATTCTAAGTCAAATTTTTAAATATTGCGCCTTAGGTGCTGGACACCCAGCGGGGTGTCCAGCACCTTTACTTCCGCTCTCGCCGCAGTCTCCCGAAGGGGACTGCGGCGCGGGAACGAAATAAACTTATTTCACTCATTTAAACTTTAAAACTTAAAAATAACTGTCCAATGATATGTAATTTGCGATATTATAAAGATAGGTAAAATTATGTAGGCGATAAATACAATAAAAGTTAACACCGCCCATGCGGCTACAAAAATTGAACGGACGATAATTTGGAACAGGCGCATAAAAAAACTGATTAATCTGCCTTGCCAACTGTATTCGCCAAACATAGGAACAAAAATATTTTTTATCCAAACTTTCAAATTCCATCTTTCCGCGGTTGCTTTGATAGAATTGACGCACCCCACGGCGGCTTTCTTGAGTCCTGTTGTGTACCACCACACGGGAAATTTAACAATATCTCCGATCAGATCGTGAAATACAAATTTTAATTCATTTTTTACAACTGTTTGCATAAGGTTATTTTTATTCTTTTTATTATTTTAGCATATTTTTACAGCAATGTCATTCCCTCAACGTTTTCCAGAAAAATTCAAACATCATTCTCATCATTTTACATAGTTAGTGTGTAAAAACACCTTCATTTTTTGGCTAAAATATGCTAAGATAAGGGTATAAAGTGATTAATTTTTTAACTTTTAACCTTATGCAAGTATTATTTTCCAGCCGTCAAACAAACTTGTTTGAACAATTTGCCAACCCCCATTTTAAAGTTGGCGAGGATTGCCAGAAGCGATTGATAAGCATAAACAACTATACGGCAAACCGCCCAACGAAGCAGCTGCTGACAGAAATTATTATTCGCAAGACAACAAAGATTATGCCAAACAAGCGGGTGTTAAACATACCTGCAAATTAGACAGATGTCTTTACAGGGGCGAAGCTGGAATCCAGGAGTTCTTGCAATTCCTCCTGGATTCCAAATAAATTTTTAATCTTGCCGCCGCAGGTTATTTTTAACGCGATATTATTCTGTTTTAATTGGTTTATTTAATTCCACAGAAAAAATTTTTTGGA